>CAYPLF010000009.1:0-9595 GCA_964411555.1 uncultured Bacteroidales bacterium
ATGGGCATGTTCACGTGGTAGCATTCGTTGATTTCCTTGATGCACTTGGTGGCGTAATACCCTTCGGCTATCATTTCCATTTCCAGGTGGGCTGTCCGTACTGAATAGCCTTTTCCAATCATGGTTCCGAAGGTACGGTTCCGGCTGAACTTGGAGTAGGAGGTCACCAACAGGTCGCCCAGGTAAACCGATTCATTGATGTTTCGGTTCAGGGGGTAGACGGCATTCACAAACCGGGCAATTTCCTGTGTCGAGTTGGCAATCAGCACCGATTGGAAGTTGTCACCGTATTTCAATCCGTGGCAAATTCCGGCGGCTATGGAATAGACGTTTTTCAGCGTTGAGGCGTATTCAATGCCGTAGATATCGTCTGAAACCGTGGTTTTGACAAAGCTGCAGGTGAATTTTTGGGCGATACTGCGGGCCCTTTCTTTGTTGGGACAGGCGATGGTAAGGTAAGACAAGCGTTCCAGTGCCACTTCTTCAGCGTGGCAAGGGCCGGCTATGGCGCAGATGTTCTCCATCGGCACATTGTACGTCTGGTTGAAGTAATTGGAAACCAGCATATTTTCGTCGGGTACAATACCCTTTATGGCTGAGACAATGATTTTGTCACTGATATCCTGGTTGAGTTTCTTGAGGTGCTGTTTCAGGTAGGGTGATGGGGTGGCAAAGACCAATACGTCCGACTGTTTCACCGCCAGGTTGATGTTGCTGTAAAAATGAATCCGGCTGGTGTCAAAATTAATGGCACTCAGATACAGCGGGTTGTGGCCCAATCGTTTGAAGTCTTCAATTTGGGAAGGCCTGCGCATGTACCAATTGATTTTCTCGGCGCCGTTCATCATGACAATCTTGGCCAGGGCTGTTGCCCAGCTGCCTCCACCCATGATGCAGATTTTTCCTTGGAATTCCATAGTCCTAGAGTTTAGTTTGCCACTCGGTAATCTGATTCAACGTTGGATTTGTCAATTCCAGCTTAAGTTTTTTATTCAATCCACACAGTTCCTGATGCAATTTGCCGGGAACCTGGTCTTTCAGTTGTTCTACCAACAGGATGCCTGCTTTTTGTAATACGGGAACCCATTCTTCGGGAATACCGATGTTCGTGTAGGCTTGAATGGGATCTTTCTTGATGGTTTTTTCCGGACGCATTTGGGGGAAGAACAGCACTTCCTGGATGGTGGTCTGTCCGGTCATCAGCATGACCAACCGGTCCATACCTATGCCCATACCCGATGTGGGGGGCATGCCGTATTCCAGGGCGCGGACAAAGTCCATGTCGATGAACATGGCTTCGTCGTCTCCCTTTTCTGCCAGTTTGAGCTGTTCCTGGAACCGATCCAGCTGGTCGATGGGGTCGTTGAGTTCGGAATAAGCGTTGGCCAGTTCTTTGCCGTTGACCATCAGCTCAAAGCGTTCGGTCAGTTCGGGGTTGCTGCGGTGACGCTTGCACAAAGGCGACATTTCGTAGGGATAGTCGGTGATGAAGGTGGGCTGGATGTAGTTTCCTTCGGATGTTTCGCCGAAGATTTCATCGATCAGCTTGCCTTTGCCCATGGAGGGGTCTTGTTCCACGCCCAGTTGTTTGCAAACACCGCGTAGTTGGTCTTCGTCCATGCCGCTGATGTCGATGCCGGTGTTTTCCTTGATGGCGTCTATCATGGTCACGCGGCGGAAAGGAGCCTTGAAGCTGATTTGACGGTCGCCTACTGTGATTTCCGTGGTGCCGTTCACTTCCAAAGCAATGCGTTCGAGCATTTGTTCGGTGAACGCCATCATCCAGTTGTAGTCCTTGTAGGATACGTAGATTTCCATGGCGGTGAACTCGGGGTTGTGCGTGCGGTCCATGCCTTCGTTGCGGAAGTTCTTGGAAAATTCGTACACACCTTCGAAACCACCTACGATGAGGCGTTTCAGGAACAATTCATCGGCGATGCGCAGGTACAGGGGAATGTCCAACGCGTTGTGGTGCGTGATGAAGGGGCGCGCGGCGGCTCCACCGGGGATGGACTGGAGGATGGGTGTTTCCACTTCCATGTAACCCTGTTCGTTGAAGAAGTTCCGCATGGAATTGAACACCTGGGTGCGTTTGCGGAAAATATCTTTAACTTGGCTGTTTACGATGAGGTCGACATAGCGTTGGCGGAAGCGCAGTTCCGGATCGGAGAAGGCATCGAACACGGCGCCATCTTTTTCCTTGACTACGGGCAGGGGTCTCAAGGTCTTGGCCAGCACGGTGAGTGCTTCGGCGTGGACGGAAATTTCGCCCATCTGGGTGCGGAACACGTAGCCCTTGATGCCGACAAAGTCGCCTATGTCCAGCAATTTCTTGAATACAGTGTTGTAGAGTTCCTTGTCCTCGCCCGGGCAGATGGCATCGCGCGAGAGGTATACTTGAATGCGTCCTTCAGCATCCTGCAATTCGAAGAAAGAGGCTTTCCCCATGATGCGGCGGGTCATGATACGGCCGGCTATGCACACCTGGCGGGGTGTTTCGTCTTCGTCACGGAATTGCTCGAGGATATCGGTGGAAAAGGCGTCGGTTGGATAGGTCTCGGCAGGATAAGGATTGATGCCTGCTTCCCGAAGGGCTTGCAGGCTTTGGCGCCGGCCTATTTCTTGTTCGCTCAGATCGTTGAAATTCATGTTGCGTGTCTGGTTAGTGTGAGTGGAGTGTTGTTGCCAGTTGGCTTGCCGCTACGGTTTGTTGCTCACCGGTGAGCATGTTTTTCAATGCGACGGTACCGTTGGCTATTTCTGTTTCTCCCACCATGGCTACGTAGGGAATGTTCCTGACGTTGGCATAGCTGAGTTGTTTTTTCATTTTGGCGGCTTCGGGGAACAGTTCGGTGGCGACGCCGGCCTCACGGAGTGATTTTACCAGTGGTAGGCAGTATGTCATTTCGCGGTCTCCAAAGTTGACGAACAAGACCTGTGTGGTGCGGATGGCTTCTGCGGGGTACAGGTCGAGGGTGTTGAGCACGTCGAAAATACGGTCGGCTCCGAAGGAAATACCCACGCCGGAAACGCCGGTCAAGCCGAACACGCCGGTGAGGTTGTCGTAGCGGCCGCCACCCGTGATGCTGCCCATTTCGGTATCGAGTGCCTTGACTTCAAAGATGGCGCCGGTGTAGTAATTCAGGCCTCGGGCCAGTCGAAGGTCGAGTTCCAGTTGGGCGGACAGGTTGAGGCCGCCCGACAGGTTGAAGAGGACTTCCAGTTCTTCCACTCCTTTCAATCCGGTTTCGGAACCGGCAAGGATGGTTTTCAACCGTGTCAGTTTGTCTTCGTTGCTGCCTTCCAGGCGAAGAATGGGTTGCAGGTGTTCAATGGCTTCGGCGGAAAGGCCTCGTTCAGCCAATTCTTTATTGACGTTCTCGGCACCGATTTTCTCAAACTTGTCGATGGCTACGGTGATGTCGGTCAGCCTTTCAGATTCACCTATGATTTCAGCAATGCCGCTCAGGATTTTACGGTTGTTGATTTTGATGCAGACACGCAACCCAAAGCGGCGGAAGACCTCGTCGATGAGCTGGATGAGTTCCACTTCGTTGAGCAGGGAGTCGCTACCCACCACGTCGGCGTCGCACTGGAAAAATTCACGGTAACGGCCTTTCTGTGGGCGGTCTGCCCTCCAGACGGGTTGGATTTGGAAACGCTTGAAGGGAAAACTGATTTCGTTCTGGTGCATGACCACATAACGCGCAAAGGGCACCGTCAGGTCGTAACGAAGCCCTTTTTCACTGATTTTGCTGGTCAGTTTCAACGAATTGGGGTTGACCAGTTCGTTGGCTGGCACGGCGTTCATGAAATCACCGGAGTTCAGAATCTTGAAGAGCAGCTTGTCGCCCTCTTCGCCGTATTTCCCCATCAAGGTGCTGAGGTTTTCCATGGCCGGTGTCTCAATTTGCTGATAGCCATACAATTGAAAAACTGAACGGATGGTGTCGAATATGTAGTTGCGTTTCGCCATCTCAAGTGGCGAGAAATCGCGTGTTCCTTTGGGGATGGATGGTTTCTGCATGGTGACCGGTTAGTTCCTGCGGCTGCCGCCCAGAAAAATAAGTATGTAATAAACCAGGGTTGCCAGGGAGCTGAGTGCTGCCACCACGTAGGTGTAGGCAGCCCACTTTAGGGCATCGGTGGCCATGGGGTATGTAGTGTTGTTGGTAATACCGGCGTTGCTTAACCAGGCAACCGCCCGTTTGCTGGCATTGATTTCAACGGGTAGGGTGATAAAACTGAATACAGTGGTCAAGCCAAATAAAATGATACCTGCCAACAGCAATTGAGGAAATGTGTTCACCAACAAGATTCCTGCCAACAGCACCCATTGCATCCATTTGGAGGCAAAACTAACAGCCGGAACCAGTTTGGAACGCATGGTCAGGAACGCATAGGCCCTGGCATGTTGGACGGCATGTCCGCATTCGTGGGCGGCCACGGCGGCTGCGGCTATACTGTTTCCACCATAGACTGGGTCGCTGAGGTTCACAATTTTGGTTGTCGGGTTGTAGTGATCGGTCAGCTGGCCGCTGGTGTGTTGCACGGTAACGTCGTAGATGCCGTTCTCGCGCAGCATGCGTTCGGCAATGTCCTTGCCGGTCAATCCCCCAGGAAGGGCAATCTGACTGTATTTCTTGAACTTCGACTGGAGCGTTTTCTGAACCAACCAGCTCAATAAGGCAAAAACAATGAAAATAAGATAGATGGGCAAGTTGGCTCCCATGAAGCTTCCGTAACCCATGGGTATATACATGTATAATGCATCCATACTTGGTTGTTGTTGCGTTGGTTTTAAAACATTGTAACGTGTTAGTCGTTGTACCGAACTATGGTTTGTTCGCGGTCGGGTCCTACTGATACAATGCTGATGCGTACACCCAGTTCGTCTTCCAGGAAGCTCAGGTAACTGTTGAATTCCTCGGGAAACTCGTCTTCACTCCGCATCTTGGTCATGTCTGTGTTCCAACCCGGTAATTCGGCATAGATGGGTTCCACGCCTTCGGTAATATCAAAGGGGAACTGTTCGGTTTCTTCGCCGTTGACGGAATAGGCCACACAGGCTTTGATGACATCGAAGCTATCCATGACGTCACTTTTCATCATAATCAGGTCTGTGACGCCGTTGATCATCACGGCATAGCGCAGGGCTACCAGGTCAACCCAGCCGCAGCGGCGGGGACGTCCGGTAACGGAGCCGTATTCGTGTCCGTTGTCGCGCATGGCCTGACCTGTGTTGTCGAATAATTCGGAAGGAAAGGGGCCACTGCCCACGCGGGTGCAGTAGGCTTTGAAAATGCCATAGACACGGCCGATGGCACGGGGAGCCACGCCTAAACCAGTGCATGCACCGGCACAAACCGTATTGGAGGAAGTAACAAAGGGGTATGAACCAAAGTCGATATCGAGCATGGTACCTTGGGCGCCTTCGCATAACACACGTTTGCCGGCTTTCAGGGCGTCGTTGATGACGTGTTCACTGTCAATGAAGGCAAATTGCTTCAGGCATTCGATGCCTTCCATCCATTCCTTTTCAAGCGGAGCCAGGTCGTATTCGAAGTCCATCCACTTGAGTAGTTCTTCGTGTCGGGCCACGGCGGCTTTGTATTTGGTTTCAAAATTATTCAGGATGTCGCCCACGCGTAACCCGTTTCGGCTGACTTTGTCGGTGTAGGTGGGGCCAATGCCTTTACCTGTGGTGCCAATCTTGCCTTCACCCTTCCGAGATTCATTGGCGGCATCGAGCAAGCGGTGGGTTGGTAAAATCAGGTGAGCCTTCTTTGAAATGAGCAAGCGTTTGGTTAGGGGGTGGCCACTGGCGCTCAGCTGCTCCACTTCTATTTTGAACAGGGCAGGGTCAAGTACCACACCGTTACCGATGATGTTGACCTTGTCTCCTTGGAAAATACCGGAGGGAATGGAACGCAACACGTATTTCTGGCCGTCAAATTCCAAGGTATGACCTGCGTTGGGGCCGCCTTGGAAACGGCAAACCAGGTCGTAACCGGGTGTGAGGACATCCACTACTTTTCCTTTTCCTTCATCGCCCCATTGGAGGCCTAGCAATACATCTACACTCATGTTCAAGTGAGTACCGTTATGACACACAAACTACGGACGAATCAAACATATCCGTCCGTTTATTGTCTGTCTGAATTAGACAATAGGTTGAAAACAATACCCTGCAAATTTACACCAAATATTTGACTTTGCGCTACTGTTTCGTGTACTTGTTACAGTCTCAATGGAAAAAGACAGTTGCATTCAATCGATTTTTCATCAGTCCATGTTTGTTTGCAGATAGGTTAACATATGTTAAAAATGTAGTAGAATAGGTATTTTTTTAATAACATATTAATGAGTGTGTTTCTATCCGTGTATTTTTGTGATTTATTAACAGTTATAAGAGTGATAGATATAAAACACGCTTTATATGAAACGTTTGCATCTTATTTTCGTATTTATTCTTGTTACAAGCAATTTGATTGGGCAGAATTCGGTTTCAAAGTTGTTTTCCAGTTGGGATAAGGCTTATCAAAAAGCCCAGTTTATATATGATACGATTAATAATCAAAAAGAACGAAAGGATGCCTTTCTGAAAGAAGCACACGATAGTCTTTCGAAATGCGATGTGTATTTCAAACAGCTTCAGTCAATGAACCATGAATATATGACGGAAGTTAAATTGAACTTCTACAGATCGTTGAATCTATTCTCCATTTTTACCAGAATAACATCTGCCAACCCTGTTTTTAAAAAAGATGAAGCCTTGTCTTTGGCTAAGACGTTTGAATCCATTACTCCCCAAGTGAAAAGATACCTTGTGAGTGATACAAAACAAAAATGGACTCAATTGTCGTTGGATAGTTGGCAATGTAATGCTTATTGGGAAGTGTTTAGGATCTATCAATCCGTAGAAGATACAGTTGGTATCTCAAAGTCCATAGATCGATACATGGACTTGTTGCACAAGAAACTCACGAATCCATTGACATTTTGCTCTGACTTATGCCGTGATACAACTATGACATTGGAAAAAAATCGGTTGAATTATATTATAGATAATATTGACTCGAAAAGGTGGGGTGGGCGTGAGTTGGATTTAAGGATACTCGAAATTGAGTTGAGGGCCGAAAATCAGGATTCTATAGATATAATAGAAAAAATAATGACATATAATGATCTATTAATCATTGATTTAATGATTGGAATAGATAAACCGGAGAATGTATTGAAATACTACGATGAATTGACACGGCTGAAACAAACAGTGGAGAAACTAGGATTGAAAAAAGAATACCTACGTTATTATACGGTATTGGTAAGTTCATTCCGCGCCAAAGATAATGATAGGTTGGAGTATCTGAAGGAAGTGGAACATTATTTATCAACCACATCGGATAATGAGTTGTTAGATAATATCCATGCAGATATGGTTGATGTATGTAATTTGTTATTCGATTCGTGGGCATACAGTTCAGAATCATTCGAGCAGTTGAAGGCGTATTACGATATGGCCGGTAATACGGAAGGTGTGAACAAATGCTGTGAAAAGTTGGCCGAATTGGAAAAAGAACGGTTAAAAAGAGAAAAAAAGGAACGATTCGATAGGAACTGGGGCTTGACCGTTGGTATTGAACCTTTCAAAACGTTGTTCAACGGAGGAAAACAGGGCTGTTACTATGCCGATATAACGGCACTTGGTCATTATCAAGGTATTCGGTATTGCAACTTTGAGGGCCTAACCGATAAGGGCAGGTTTAGTTCCTTGTTCAAAAAGAATGAAGATCCGGGTGGCTCCTACGGCTATTCGGGCCATGAGGCTTCCTATTGGATTGACTTATTTTCTCTGGGTCATGGTTTTCTTTGGGAACAGTTTGTCTTGGAATATCGGTATGGCAACTATAAGTTTGATCCGTTATCCAATGCCACTTTGCTGAATCGGTCAACAAATACCGCCGATTTAACAGGAGTGACAGTCAATCCAATTGGGGTTACAAACGATGTTACTTTGAATTGTCGATTTAAAATGTACGTAATCAAACGTGTCTTATTGGAGGCCTATGTGGGAGTCGGTTTGGGTTACAGGAAGCTTAAAGCCAATCAGGATCTGAAGAAGTATTTGATTGATGATGCTGCTTATGGTGATGATCGTTGGAATAAGTGGACCTACCCAGGCAGAATCGGGTTCCGGATTGGTATCAATTTGTTCTAGACACGTTGCTGCGCTCCAACAGCCGGCTGGCATGGAGGCGTAAGGCCGGTTTGGCGTCGTCGTCCGACCAGTCTGTACGTGCTCTGTCCAGGGTGTAGGAATCAACAGCGTTTATTATCTTGGATAGCAACAATCTGAGAATCAAGACGTATCCTGCGTTTCGATAGGTGGTGTTTTCGTTGTTAGACCAACTGACCGCAAGTCCGGCAGCATAGGGAAGATGTTGGAGCAAGTTGAACACGTACTGTTCCAACAATTCCGTAGTGAAGCACCCTTCAAGCCAAGCTACGGCCAATTCGGGAGTGAACCTTGGTTTCGGGTAAACCATGGTGGCAAGAATCTTGCATTCTCTGGATGATTCCATCCATAAGGCTTCAGCCAGCCCGGCATCCGGGCTAAGGCTGCCTCCAATTTCACGAAGGGAAGCGGCGTCCAAGCCGAAATTCAGTTTGTAGGGCATGCCGATGGCCCGCATGGAGGCGGAAACATCGCCGTTCATGCGGAGCCGCAGGCGTTTTTTGATGTCCCGGATAGTTTCCTGCGTGGTCAATTGTAGGTGGGTAAGGTTGAATATGTTTTCGAGTAGCGCAGGTGCTGTTCCGTGTAACCTTCCGTGTAGCTTACCGTGATGTCTTTGATGCGGCCTTTCTTGTCGTACACAGGTGTATAAACCGGGTTGACAAAGCCTTTGTAAGGCGCCAGGTTCAGGACGGCGTATCGGTCGCGCACTTCGCGGTGGAGTGCCGGGTCAACTTTGACAGCGTAGGTTTCCACCAGCTTTTTGCCGGCATCGAAATCGCCCGTCGATTTGATGCGTTGGATTTCTGCCAAGAGTTGACCGAACAAACCCCGTAATACGGTATAATCGTTGATGACCACATAGGTCTTTCCGTCGCGTTGTTTGAATTCAACAACCTGTTTGGCTTTTCCTTTTTCCATGGCCCAACGGGCAATGAGGGCCCGGTTGCGCATGTGCGATTCCTCGATGGAATTGCCGGGTTCGATGCGGGTAAGTTGCGTCATCAAACCGTTCATCATGTACTTGTAATATTCGGCTTTGAAGGCTTCCTTATCGGGTAGCAGACCCAAATCAACCAACTTGGCATCTCCCAGGTAATACAGTCCGAACAAGTCAGCGCGGGCTTCTTCGACGGTGGAACCATAGGCTTTAAGGGCATCTTGGTCGACACCGGGCAGCAGTTTGCCGGAACCATGTCCCAGACATTCGTGCAGGTCGGTGTGGAGGTTATCCGTTAGGAAACCGTATTTTTTGGCTAATGTGACTTCTGCGTTGCTCCACATGAAGGCTTCGTTGAACCCGGTGCCTTGAGTGGCCTTGTCGTAGGCTTCAGTGATGTTCTCTATGGTGACCGA
>CAYPLF010000009.1:9695-13958 GCA_964411555.1 uncultured Bacteroidales bacterium
AAATTCACGATGCTTTCCCAGCTGCCCTTGATACCGAGGGGGTCGCCGTAGGTTTCGGTAAACCCGTTGACAAAGTCGATGCGGGAATCAAGGTCTTCCACCCATTGCACACAGTAGGTATCGAAGGTCTTCAAATCGCCTGTTTTGTAATAGTCAATCAGGGTATTGATGACAGTAGCCTGTTGCTTGTTTTCGGCTACGATGGCGGCTTTTTCCAGCCAGTAAATAATCTTGTCGATGGCAGGGCCATACATGGCTCCCTTTTTCCAAACCTTTTCCATCAGTTGCCCGTTTTCTTTTACCAGCCTGGAATTCAGACCATATGAAACCGGCGTTTCGTCAGCAGGGTTTTTCAGGGCGTTGTAAAATGCTTCGGCTTCCGATTGCTTCACCCCTTGGTAGTAATTGCAGGCCGATGTGGCTATCAAATCTTGTCCGGCTTTTTGGTTGACCCGCTTGGCGTCAATAGTGGGGTTGAACAGGATAGGTGTTAGTTTGTCGATGAGTTGTTGCACCGTTTCACCCTTGGCCAATGGTAAGGAATCTGGATTAACCGAGCGCACGGCATCGGAAAAGAAGGTCTGCGAGAAGCCGGGAAGGAACTTGTCAGTGGCATAGTGGTGGTGGATGCCGTTGGAAACCCAGACGCGTTTGAGGTATACCACGAAAGCATCCCAGTCCTGACCTGTCGTATCAACCTTGGCATACTGGTAGATGCTTTCCAGCGTACGGCGGATGCACAGGTTGTGACGGTAATTCTGGTCATACAAGATGTCGCGGCCTTGCAGCGCGGCTTCATTCAGGTAATAAACCAACTCCTTTTGTTTGAGGCTCAGCTCGTTGAAACCCGGAACCTCGTAGCGGAGAATCTGCAGGTCGGCAAATTGGTCAACCACGTAGTTGATGGACGGTTCGGAGGTTCCCTTGCCCGTGGGTGTGCAGGCTGTGGTTCCCAACAGGAGGATGCTTGACATGAGGATGAAATGTAGAGGTTTCATACGTTGGGTCTGTTTATTTCAGACCGGCGATGAGTCAAGATCGTTAACTCAGCGCTGACCCGATTGGTTGAGCAGGTACATATCGAACAGTACCATGGCAGCCATAGCTTCCACAATGGGTACGGCTCGGGGAAGGACGCAAGGATCGTGTCGGCCTCTGGCTTTGAATTTGACGTCATTGCCTTCTTTGTCAACCGAATCCTGGTCCATTAAAATAGTCGCAACCGGCTTGAAGGCAACCCTGAAATAGATGTCTTCGCCGTTTGAAATGCCGCCTTGGATGCCACCCGAGTTGTTGGTGCGTGTCCGGATGGTTCCGTTGTCGTTGAAAAACCGGTCGTTTATTTCCGATCCGAAATGATTGACATCAAACCCCAAACCATATTCAAACCCTTTGACCGCGTTGATGGACAGCATGGCTGAACCCAGAGCCGCGTGTAGTTTATTGAAAACAGGTTGTCCCAATCCAATGGGTGTGCCTTGAATGACACAAGTGACCACTCCTCCTACGGTATCGCCCTTGGCTTTCACTTGCTTGATGAGTTCAGCCATTTGCTCGGCTGCTGCCGGGTCGGCGCAACGAACGGGGTTTTGTTCAATCGTGGAAAAGTCGTAGGACTGGTAGGGTTTGTCCGCTTTTATCGGCCCAACTTGTGAGGTGTAGGCTGTGATGTGGATACCCAGTTCGTTGAGTAATTGTTTGGCAATGGCTCCGGCCACCACCCGGGCTACTGTTTCACGCGCCGAAGAACGACCTCCTCCTCTGTTGTCGCGAGTACCGTACTTCATAAAGTAGGTATAATCCGCGTGTGAGGGACGGAAGAGGTCCTTCATCGAATCGTAATCGGATGAGCGTTGTTTCGCATTCCAGACGGAGAATGCAATGGGGGTTCCCGTTGTCTTTCCTTCAAACAATCCAGACAGGAATTCCACTTCGTCACATTCGTCCCTGCTGGTCGTCAAGGCAGATTGACCGGGTCTGCGCCGGTTCAACTCCTGTTGAATGAAATCCAAATCCAGTTCGACACCGGCCGGACAACCGTCAATGACACCTCCTACGGCGCGTCCGTGCGATTCCCCGAATGATGTCAGCCTGAATAGGTGTCCGAAACTATTGCTCATTGTGTGTCGTGCGTATTAATTGCAGGAGCAGCCTCCGCATTTTCCGTCTTCGCAACCGCCTTCTCCGCAGTCGTCGTCACCGCAACCGCAACCGCCCATGAAGGCGCGTGCTTCTTCTTCGGTGGCTTCGCGTACTTCGACCACCTTGCCGATAAAGTGCAGGTCTTCTCCTGCCAACGGATGGTTGAAGTCCATGGTAATGGTTTGGTCGCCAATCTTGACAATGGTTCCGTTCATGCGGTTACCTTGTTGGTCCATCATGGGAACGGTGTTGTTCTCAAAGATGATTTCCGGATCGATTTTGCCGTCTACTTCAAAAATGGACTTGGGTAAATCGACAACGTTTTCTTCAAACGATTCACCGTATGCTTGATCGCTGGGAAGTACGAAATCGAACGTGGCACCGGCTTCGAGTCCGGCCAGGTTGTTTTCAAAAGCTTCAAGCATCATGCCCATGCCGAAAATAAAACTGAGCGGCTTTTCTTCGGTGGCTTTTTCCATGAGCTCTTCCTTTGAGCCGTCGTTGCCACCGACATACAGGTCGTAGGTAGCAGATACAAATTTATTGGCTGAAATTTTCATTAAAAAGGATTGAATTGATTTATGGCCACAAAGATACGAAAAATATTAAAATCGTGCTTGATACGCACGCTTTAGCTGCTCCATGGCTTGTTCTACCATGGAACGTGGGCAGCCAATGTTCAGACGCATGAATCCTTCACCACCCGGGCCGAAACTCGGGCCGGGATTCAGGGCCAAGTTGGCTTCTTTCAGGAAAAATTGCTGAACACTGTCATCGTCCAATTGCAACTCCCTGCAGTCAAGCCAAATCAGGAAAGATGCCTGAGGCAGACAGGCTTTGATGCGGGGGGTGTGCTGTTTCAGAAAGCTTTCCACGTAGTCAATGTTGCCGGCCAAATATGTTTTCAGTTCGTCAAGCCATGCTTCCCCTTTTTCATAAGCAGCCTGCGCGGCGATGATGGAAAACAGGCTCCCGTTTCCAAGCTCGGCTCCGTTCAAGTACCGTTTAAATTGTTTCCGGAGGGCATCGTTTTGGATGATAAAGTAGGAACTCGACAATCCCGGAATATTGAAGGTTTTACTGGGTGCCATCAGGGTGATGATGTTTCTGGATAATTCCGGTGAAAAGGCGCCCGGACAGTGATGGGTGTAGCCGGGCAGTGCCAGGTCGGCGTGGATTTCGTCGGACACGATGAGTACACCATATTTATTACAGATGGCACACATGCGCTCCAGTTCCTCGATTTCCCAAATCCGTCCGCCCGGGTTGTGCGGGTTGCACAACAGGAACAGTTTGCAGGTGGAGGCTTGTCGTTCGAAATCCTCGAAGTCAATCTGAAATTGGCCATCCTGGAAAAGCAAGCGATTGATAACCAGGTTTCTGTCGTTTGCCTGTGGCAGGCTCATGAACGGTGGATATACAGGCGTTTGTACCAGAATGCCGTCGCCGGGTTGAGTGAAGCACTGAATGGTCAATCCCAATCCCGAAACAATACCTGGGATAAAGCCCAATTGCTTGGGTGTAACGTCCCAGCTGTGATGGTTTCGCATCCAGTTGACAATGGCTGCAGACCAACCTTCCGGCAGGATGGTATAACCCAGTATGCCATGGTCGCAGCGTTCGCGGATGGCATCCAGGACAAAATCGGGTGAGGCGAATTCCATGTCAGCTACCCACATAGGGAGGGCATCGGTGGTGCCGAAATACGTAGCCATCAGTTCGTACTTGTAACTGTTCGTACCGGTTCGGTCAATTTTTTTATCAAAAGCAGCGGAAGTATTCATACATTTGTAGTGTGTAACAAAAAATCGGAAATACAAAGTTAGTTTTTTTAGAGAATTATAGCAGTTGGTTGGTGTGATTATTATAAAGTAGTTTTTTTAAGCCGGCAAAAGTGATAAATCGTTACATTTTATGGCTGATTCCAAATAAAACGTTTTTTTGTAGAATTTTACCTATCTTTGTACCCACATATTAGGTAGTAACAATTCATTACATGAGTTATCCGTTACGTAGCGCCGCCAGTACCCAGGGAAGGCGCATGGCAGGAGCCAGGGCCCTTTGGAAGGCCAATGGAATGAAAGACGATCAGATGGGCAAGCCCATCATCGCAGTAGTCAA
>CAYPLF010000009.1:14058-52063 GCA_964411555.1 uncultured Bacteroidales bacterium
TCGGCTGATGACTCCATCAGCGATGAACACGTGGCCAAGGTGGAACGTGCGGCTTGTCCGTCGTGTGGATCCTGTTCCGGTATGTTTACGGCCAATTCCATGAACTGCCTGAACGAGGCCATCGGATTAGCACTGCCCGGAAACGGCACCGTTGTGGCTACCCACGAAAACCGCACACAACTGTTTGTGGAGGCTGCCAAACTGATTGTCAAAAATACATTTGCCTATTACAGAGATGGAGATGACAGGGTATTGCCCCTTTCCATTGCCACCCGTCAGGCCTTTTTAAACGCCATGACGTTGGATATTGCCATGGGGGGATCCACCAATACGGTCTTGCATTTGCTCGCTGTTGCCCATGAGGCAGGTGTTTCGTTCACCATGGACGATATTGACGCTTTGTCCAGAAAGACACCCTGCCTGTGCAAGGTGGCTCCCAATACACAAAAATACCACATTCAGGATGTAAACCGGGCTGGTGGCATTCTAGGCATCATGAACGAACTGGCTAAAGGTAATCTTGTTGACACAACTGTATTTAGGGTGGATGGTCTGACCTTGGCAGAAGCGGTTTTCGTTTACGATATTTCCAAAAAAGACGCAGCCAAAAACGCTGTCACTCTATTTGGCTCGGCTCCGGCTAACCGTTTTAACCTGGTCATGGGTTCACAGGCAACGTATTATCCTGCACTCGACACAGACAGAGAATCCGGTTGTATCCGAGACATAGCTCATGCCTATACCAAAGACGGTGGTCTGGCTATTCTGAAAGGCAACATAGCCTTGGACGGTTGTGTGGTTAAGACTGCCGGTGTGGATGAAAACCTCTGGCATTTTAAAGGTACGGCCAAGGTGTTTGATTCACAGGACGCAGCCTGCGAGGGTATCCTGAAGGGTGAGGTGAAGGCCGGACATGTGGTGGTCATCACCCATGAAGGCCCCAAGGGTGGTCCGGGCATGCAGGAAATGCTGTATCCTACGTCTTATTTAAAGGCCAGACATTTAGGTAAAGAATGTGCGTTGATTACTGATGGTCGGTTCTCCGGAGGAACTTCCGGTCTTTCAATAGGTCACGTTTCGCCTGAAGCCGCAGCCGGTGGTGCCATAGGCTTGGTGAGGGAGGGGGATGTGATTGAAATCAACATTCCGGAACGCAGCATCAATGTACTGGTAAATGAAGCCACCTTGGAAACCCGTCGCGAAATGGAGTTGGCTCGTGGAAAAAATGCTTATACCGCACCCATACGTGAACGCCGGGTACCGGCTTCTTTAAGAGCTTACGCCTCAATGGTAAGCTCGGCTGACAAGGGTGCTGTACGATTAATAGACTGATTATTATGGAAAAAAACCAAATAAAAGGCGCTGATGCGCTCATTCTATCTTTGATTGAAGAAAAGGTGGATACGGTGTTCGGTTACCCGGGCGGCTCCATCATCACTGTATTTGATGCCTTGTTTTCCTACCGTGAAAACGTCCGTCAAATCATGACCCGTCACGAACAGGGTGCCATCCACGCGGCTCAAGGTTTTGCCCGTGTGACGGGTGAACCGGGTGTGGTCATTGTCACCTCGGGTCCGGGTGCGACCAACGTCATTACCGGATTGGCCGATGCCATGTTGGACAGTACACCGTTGGTGGTCATTGCCGGCCAGGTAAGCAGCCCGTTGTTGGGCTCAGATGCCTTTCAGGAAACCGACGTGGTGGGGCTTTCTCTTCCGGTTACCAAATGGAGTTATCAGGTACGTACGGCAGAAGAAATACCCTGGGCTGTTGCCAGGGCTTTTTACATCGCCCGCGAAGGCCGTCCAGGCCCGGTTGTGCTGGATATCACCAAGGATGCGCAAAACGCCATGATGTCGTTCTCATACGAAAAGTGCTCGTTTATCCGCAGCTATCAACCCTATCCTGATATCAAACAGTCTGCGGTTGAACAAGCTGCAGCTCTTATCAATGCCGCAAAACGCCCAATGGCATTGGTTGGTCAGGGTGTGATTTTAGGAGAGGCTGAAGAAGAATTGAAGGCCTTTATTACCAAGGCGGATATTCCAGTCGGAACCACCTTGTTGGGTTTGCCTGCACTGCCTGCAGACTTTCCTTTGATGAAAGGCATGTTGGGTATGCACGGCAACGTGGGGCCCAATCGGAAATCGGCCGAATGTGATGTGTTGATTGCCATCGGCATGCGTTTTGACGACCGGGTTACCGGTGACTTGAAAACCTACGCCAAGCAAGCGAAGGTGATTCACTTCGACATTGACCCATCCGAGATAGATAAGAATGTAAAAACAGACGTTGCCATTCTGGCAAATGTAAAGGAAAGCCTGCCCGCTGTAACAGCTTTGTTACAACCGGCCAAACATACCGAATGGGTGGCTAGTTTTGCTGTTCACGAACAGGAAGAATGGGATCGCGTCATTAACCCCGAAATTCATCCGGAGAGTGGTCCCATAACCATGGGTGAAGCCATCAACCTGGTATCGGAAATAGCGTCTCCCACGGCAGTATTGGCTACCGACGTAGGTCAGAATCAAATGATGGCATGCCGTTATTTTAAGTTGAAAAGCAAACGCAGCCTGGTAACTTCGGGCGGTTTGGGTACCATGGGCTTTGGCCTTCCTGCAGCCATCGGTGCTGCCCTTGGAGCACCTGAACGTCAAGTATGTATGTTTAGCGGAGACGGTGGCATTCAAATGACCATTCAGGAATTGGGAACCATCATGGAGTACAACATTCCCGTCAAGATCATCATCCTGAACAATAAGTTCCTGGGAATGGTGCGTCAGTGGCAGGAGTTGTTTTTCCGTGAACGGTACTCGTCCACACCCATGCAAAGCCCTGATTTCACGCTGGTGGCCAAGGCCTATGCCATTGCAGCCAATAAGGTGGACAAACGCGAGGATTTGAAGGAAGCCATTCGGGAAATGCTGGAACACAAAGGCCCTTACCTGCTGGAAGTGATGGTGGAAGAAAATGGTATGGTGTATCCCATGATTCCTGCCGGAACCAATGTGGACAACCTAATTTTAGGAGATTGAGCGTATGGAAAAGATACTGTATACTGTAACTGTATATACGGAAAACATGGTGGGTCTGCTTAACCAGATTGCCATCATTTTCACCAGAAGGCACATCAACATTGAAAGTTTGACCGTGTCGAAATCGTCCTTGCCTGGCATTCATAAGTTTACCATAACGGTTGAAACCGACAAGGAGCTGATAATCAAGGTTATCAAACAAATAGAAAAACGCATCGACGTATTGAAAGCTTTTTTCTATACCGACAACGAAGTTATTTATGAGGAGGTGGCCTTATATAAGATTCCCACCGATTCGTTGTTGGACAACCCGGAAATTGAAAACCTGATGCGAACGTTCAATGCCAGGATTGTTGAAGTCAATCGGAGTTTTGCCGCGATTGAAATGTCTGGTTCAGCCGATGTGATTCAGGATTTGTTTGACCAATTGAACAAATATAAGGTGTTGCAGTTTGTCCGTTCCGGTCGTGTGGCCATCACCCGTTCCACGCAGGAACGCCTGAGTGATTTCCTGGATGAAATGGAAAACAAGCGGGTCAAAGCGTTGGAGGCATGCAAAAAATAGCTACCTATTCGTATAGGGTGCAGCCTCTGGATGTTGATTTCAGCGATAAAGTACGGTTGGCCCAGTTGTTGGGTTACCTGTTGCACGCAGCCGGCATGAATGCCAGGGAAAATGGATTTGGAACCGAGGCGCTGTTGGAAAAAGACAGGGCTTGGGTGGCATCCCGACTAGCCATGGAGGTGTTACACTATCCGAAAGCACACGAGGGATTTCAGATTGAGACGTGGGTGGAAGACTTTGGTCATGTGTTCACCACCCGTAACTTCAAACTGTATTGCGAAGATGGAACACCCATGGGAGCGGGTTCCAGTGTATGGTGCATGATTGATTTGTCTGCCCGCAAGGCTGTTGATTTGGGAGAGGTCGATTATTCGGCCTTTGTTACAGACATTCCTTCATCGATAGACAAACCGATGCGCATACCTGCCCTGACAGGTGAACCGGTTTCACGGCACAGGGTCAAGTACAGCGATTTGGATTTCAACCGACATACCAATAGCATCAAATACCTGGAATGGATGGTTGATTTGTTTCCACTGGACTTGTTTGTGCACACGCAAGTACACCGGCTTGACATCAATTTTATCAATGAGGCAGTGTATGGGGAAACGGTGGAAATCCTGCGTCGGCAGATAAATCCGGAGAGTTGCGCGTTTGAGATGCGCCGGGGTTCGGATGTGATTTGCAGGGCAAATATGGCATTTGACAAGCCGTTCGATTTGACAGCTTATAAATAATTTGTAATTTTGCGGCGTAAAAAAGTTGAGAAATAACGCATTTAGTTCGATTAATCAAATAAAACAATGGCAGTAATGAATTTTGGCGGTGTTGACGAGAATGTCGTAACCCGCGAAGAGTTTCCCCTCGAAAAGGCACGTGAAGTGATGAAAAATGAAGTAATCGCTGTGATCGGTTACGGTGTACAAGGTCCTGGTCAATCCATGAACCTGCGCGATAATGGTTTCAATGTTATTGTTGGCCAACGCAAGGGTGGCAAGACGTGGGACAAGGCTGTTGCTGACGGTTGGGTGCCCGGTGTTACCTTGTTCGACATCGAAGAAGCCTGCCAGAAGGCTACTGTCATCCAGTATCTGCTTTCCGATGCAGCCCAGATTGAAGTATGGCCCCGCATCAAACCGTATCTGACCAAAGGCAAGGCCCTTTATTTCTCACACGGTTTCGCCATTACCTACAAGGAACGCACCAACATCATTCCTCCCGCCGATGTGGATGTGATCCTGGTTGCTCCTAAAGGTTCAGGTACCTCCTTGCGTACCATGTTCCTGGAAGGTCGTGGTCTGAATTCTTCGTATGCCATTTTCCAGGATGCTACCGGCCGCGCTTTCGAACGCGTCGTTGCTCTGGGTATCGGTGTGGGTTCCGGTTACTTGTTTGAAACAACCTTCAAACGCGAAGTATACTCCGACCTGACCGGTGAACGCGGTACATTGATGGGTGCTATCCAAGGTCTTCTGCTGGCTCAGTACGAAGTGTTACGCGCCAATGGCCATACCCCTTCTGAAGCCTTTAATGAAACCGTTGAAGAATTGACCCAGTCATTGATGCCTTTGTTTGCCAAGAACGGTATGGACTGGATGTACGCCAACTGCTCCACCACTGCCCAACGCGGTGCCTTGGACTGGATGGGCCCTTTCCACGATGCTTCCAAGCCCGTTTTTGAAAAATTGTACGCTGAAGTGGCTTGTGGCAACGAAGCACAACGTTCCATCGATTCCAATTCCAAGGTTGATTACAGGGAAAAACTGGAAGAAGAACTGAAAGCCCTGCGTGAAAGTGAAATGTGGCGTACGGGTGCTGTCGTACGTAAATTGCGTCCGGAAAATAATTAATGGTTGAACAGTTATTGAAGAGGCTTCTCCCTGATTAAACGGGAGGAGCCTTTTTTTGTTTTATTCAAACAATTAACCCTCCGCAGTTGTTATTCAGTAGTCTTAAAAGCCAATTACTAACCAAAAATAATAAGATGAAGCGGATCTTGTTTGCCATCTTTATGATGACGTTGATTGCCAGTTGTTCAAATTCGGAACAAACCATTGAGGCTGTGCAAAACTTTGATGTGAATAGGTACATGGGCAAATGGTATGAGATTGCCAGATTGGATTTTCGCTTCGAGCGCAACCTGATCAATACGACTGCCGACTATACATTAAGTGATAATGGAACCGTTCGTGTCGAAAACCGTGGTTTTGACACCTTGAAAAACGAATGGAGTCTGGCTATCGGAAAAGCAAAATTGGTAGGGAAAAAACAGGAAGCCATGCTCAAGGTTTCTTTCTTCGGCCCGTTTTATTCTCCGTATACTGTCATTGCTATTGATCCCCAGTACAAAACGGCATTGGTAGCAGGTAAGAATCTAAAGTATTTGTGGATTTTGTCGCGAACTACGACCATAGATGAGACGACCAAACAAGGTTTTTTAAAGGTGGCCGAAGATTACGGATATGTTACAAAGAATCTCATTTGGGTGAAGCAAGACGAGTGATAGTATGTCACAGACAATTCAAACACTGTTGTCTGATTCAACCCTTTCAGCTATCCGTGTGGGTGGTAGGTTGGATGCGGTGAGATGCACCGAACTAAGCGATGCTCTTCGTCCGTTTGAGGAATGGACGCATCACCTGATTGTTGACCTAAGTTCTTGTGCTTACCTTTCCAACGAAGGAATTGGTGTTTTGCAGAGAACGGGGAAACGCTTGAAAGAAAAAGGGGGTTCCTTGAATTTGGCTGGACTTTCTTCTGATGTGCTTAACGAATTGGATTCAGCAGGGCTAAACAGTGAGTTTGGCCTGTTTGACACCTTCAAACAGGCTGAAGAAACTATTAGGCGTCAACTTTCCATGAACTGTCCGTGTCAATCCTGGCGGGTAGGTGAACAAAACTGGAAAATTCAACCATTTGTTTCTACCAACGAACCCTTTTTAATTTGGAAAGACATTCAGAACGTAGCATTCAATGAACTGGGATTTGCCATTGGAATCGGAGAATCCGCCATATCCTTGAACGTTAAGCCCGCATTGTTCTTGACTACCGGTTTCATTGCCGGCTTCTTGCAACCAGCGACCCTTCAGCACTTCCAATTGACACGCATATCACAACCTGAGATGGCTACAGTTTCCATAAGGCATGCCATATCGTTTGGCAGTCAGCCTGCCGGTTGGTTGGTACAGGAGATTCCGACTACCGTCACTATGTTGGAGTTGGTTACTGCCATTCGCGAAAACTGCAAATCTGGCTACCATGCCTTTATTACGGCTGGTTTTAACACATCAACACCCAGTATTTCGTGTGGTGTATTGTTGGAACAGTTCCATTTGGATAAAATGCAGGACGATTTTACCGATTTTACGGGTGTCAGTGAATTATCCTATCTGGGGATTGGCGTATGGGGCGTCCGGTTTGAACTGTGCAAGATGGAAAAACCAACCGATCCGATGGCTTTGGCCGATTTCTTAAAACAATCGTTGACGCTTCGCACGATTCAAGATATCCGACCTATGAAATTGAGTGATTCGATAAGGGATATGCAGACCTGGATTTTTAAATCTACCGAGCTTGTCTATGTAGAACATTGAACGACGAAACGTTCTTATTGATCGAAAGCAGCCTTGTTTATGGACGGAAATGAAAAAGTAGCACGTTTTCAGGAGAAAATGGGTGGTGCTATCGTGCGCTGCCGGTTGTGTCCTCATGGATGTACCTTACAGGATGGCATTACCGGGCTCTGCCGTACCCGTATAAATAAAGGTGGCACGCTGTACTGTACTTCATTTGGACGTCTGTGTTCCTTGAACGTGGATCCCATGGAGAAAAAGCCCCTGTATCATTTTTACCCGGGTGAACCCATCTTGTCGATGGCAACCGGTGGTTGTACCCTGCGCTGTCTGAATTGTCAAAACGCAGCTATTTCACAAGTTAGTCCACAGGATGTTGCCGTGTATTCATTGACTCCAGAAGCTGTAGTGGATTGGGCTGTTGAGGAACACATCGACAATCTTGCTTATACATATACCGAAGCAACGGCTTTTTACGATTTTATGTTGGAAACTGCTTCGTTGGGAAAGGAGAGGGGTTTGCGGTCGGTCATGGTTTCCAACGGATACATCAATAAAGCCCCTTTGGAATTGCTGTGTCCCGTACTCGATGCAGCCAACATTGATGTGAAAGCCTTCGATGAAAGGGTATATCGTGCATTGACCGGAGCTTCGCTCATGCCTGTATTGGATACGTTGTTGACGTTGAAAGAGAAAGGGGTATGGCTTGAATTGACTTATTTGCTGGTTCCCGGTTATTCCGACGAAGTCAAACAAGTGGAAGCCCTCTGCGGATGGATGGTTGAAAACGGTTTCCGTGATGTTCCGTTACATTTCAGTCGTTTTTTTCCTGCATATCGTTTATCGAACAGCAAACCTACTCCGGTTGAACATGTGCTTCAGGCTACAGCGTTTGCCAAGGATAGGGGCATAACGTTTGTTTACCCGGGTAATTTGCCAGGCTCGCAAGGTCAGGACACCAGATGCCCTTCATGCGGTCAAGTGCTCATTGAGCGAAGGGGGTATGTAGTATCGACAAAGCGACTCAATAATGGAAACTGCTCACATTGCACTGCCCCGATAGCAGGGGTTTGGTAGTATCATTCTTCTCCAAAAACAAGGCAGGTAAAGGTCTTGATGGTAGCGGTTTTCCATTCATCCCATTTTAAACCGGCTTTATCTCTAGCGCAACTACCCAAAAACTCTTCCAGATTCCAGCCGGTTTCCGTGGCTACTTGTGGAAGAAAGACTCCGCTCCGGTTGCCTTTTTGTAGTAAGATTCCGTGTTTCCCCAAGATGATTTCTGACGTATCTTTAATCGTGGTAAGAGGTGACAATATTGACAGTTCAATGGATATCCGGTCAACCTCATCCGGCGTCACGGGGAAGAACCGGGAATCATGCAAGGCTGCCGAAACGGTCATATCCATAATGGTCTTATACAAGGGCTCTTTCGATTCCATCATACCTATGCACCCTCTGAGTTGTCCGTCCAGGCGCAAGGTGACAAAGGCACCGGAAGGAGTTTCCAAGGCATTTGAAAGCAACCACCACTCCGGTTCATACACTGTTTTTCCTTCAACGGTCCCCTTCAATGTGCTTCTGGAGAGATTCAGCAGGATTTTTCTTTCAGCCTGTGTCAATGTAAACGACTTGTTCTGGTCAGTTCTAACCTGGGTGGGTGTTTCGTCAGTACCGGAAACAGCAATGCCCCAATACCCTACAACCCTGTCTGAATCACCACGCTCAGCATTGTACCCCGAATGGCGGTATTGAATGGGTTGGTAATTCACCGGCTCATCGGCCGTAAGGTACATCAGCGTCAATACGGCATTCCACCCGCACAGACTGGTTGACAGACCGGGAATGCCGGCTTTTGAATGGGAAACCAGGGTATCAATCAACTGGTCCGGTTGATTGCTGCGGATAGCTTCCATGGAATTGGCATCAATGCGTGTGGCATCTTCTGCCTTCGGATAGTGCGAGAAATCAGAGCTGATGACAAATAGATTTTCGGGTGTGAACCAAGGTTTCAAGGCTTCAGCCAGCAACTTACAGGTGTCGGGATTGACATCACCCAGTATGATGGGCACAATGGTGTAGTCGTTTTCCATCACGTTATCCAGAAATGGCAGTTGCACCTCCAGGCTGTGTTCCTTTGCATGAGGCATTGCATCGTCAGAAAAAAGTTCAGGGAATACTCGAACCAGTTGTTTCCCCACTTCCGTGTCAACGTTAACTCTACCGAAGGGCATCAGGTAATCACCGGAGCAATACACCGAGGCTCCCTTGAAATAGACTTGATGAGAAGAACCTATGATAAAAATGCGTTTGTAGTTGGTTTCTACCTGGTTGAAAACAGAAGCCGCAACCTGGCCGGAATACTCATACCCGGCATGAGGACTGATGATGGCTCTTACATTCGTGCATTTTTTTGGTATAGCTGTCCTAAACAGGGCGCTTACCGTACGCTCCAAGACCTCGGCTCTCTCCGGGTAGAATTGACCGGAAACGGCCGGTTGCCTATCGTGTGCTATGGCTACGGTATTCATGTCAATTTATTTGTAGTACCAAAGATAATCACTCCGTTCATAGTGTGTGCTGTTAATCGGTCTTTTTCATACAAGCCACAGTAAATTAGATGTATGAATGAAACAGAGTATTGTTTGAAATGAAACATAGTTGTAACAAGTTCTCCGTTCTTTTGTATCCGAAACAACACGATTCAACCTATGAAACTAAAGAACATCTTTTTGATTGGTGTCGGAATTTTTTCCGCGTTTGCTTCCAGTACGGTAGCACAAGACAGTGATGCATCGGCTTTGTTCAGTGCTGTGGAAAGCCTGCAGTCTGACAATGATGTGGCCAAACGCCTGAAAATTTCAGGTTACGTTCAGGCACAGTATCAAGCGGCTGATACGGCTGGTATTTCAAGCGTGGCCGGGGGCAATTTCGGAGCAGGTATAGACAACCGGATTCTAGTACGCAGGGGTCGTGTCAAGGTGGCATATACGTACGAAAATGCGTTGGCCGTTATGCAACTCGACATCACTGAAAAAGGTGTGGGCATCAAGGATGCTTACTTGAGTATGACTGAACCCTGGTTGAATGCGTTAACGTTGACCGGAGGCGTATTTGATCGTCCTTTTGGGTACGAGATTGCGTATTCATCAAGCAGCCGCGAAACACCCGAACGTTCCAGGATGTTCCAAACCTTGTTTCCGGGCGAACGCGATCTGGGTGCAAAACTGACCATTCAAGCACCAAAAACATCCACATGGAATTTTTTAAAGTTGGAATTGGGTGTGCTGGCGGGAAATGGTATCAATGTGGAAACGGACAGTTACAAAGATCTTGTAGTACGCTTGTCGGCAACCAAGACTTCGCGTGACGAACGGTTGAAGTGGGGAGTAGGCGCATCTTATTACACAGGTGGATTTGCAGCCATGACAAATAAGGTATACAAGACAAAAACGGATAACGGCGTGTTGGCCTTCCTGCCTGAAACCTTCAACAAGTACGATAAGATGAAACGCGAATACCTGGGAATCGAAGGGCAAATCGGGTATGATTGGGCCTTGGGTATCACACAGGTAAGAGCCGAGTATTTGATGGGAACACAACCCGCTACCGCTTCCAGCAGTTCAAGCCTCACAACGGCCAATGTTTCTTCTGTTACTACAGCCAACCTGACCACCGGAAAAGTGACCACCAGCAGTGTGGGGGTTGATGCGTACAGCCGTTCGTTCAACGGGTATTATGTGTACCTGATTCAGGATATTCTGCAAACTCCTTTTCAGGCGGTAATCAAATACGATGCGTACGACCCGAATACCAAGGTGAGCGGAAACCAGATTGGTGCAACACCCTCAACGGGAGTAGCCACAAGTTCTGCTGATATTGCCTATTCAACCCTGGGCGTTGGAGTGAACTACCGCTTTAACAGCAATGTGAAGATTATGGCCTATTATGATATGGTCAAGAATGAGACTACAACAAAGATATCAAATCCCAGCACGTTGACCGATTTGTCAGTCGACCGCAAAGACAATGTGTTTACCCTCAGGGTGCAGTATAAATTTTAAATCGTGATCAAACTGTAAGCAGTTTGTAACAAGTGTGAAATATAGGTATAGTTAATTTGATTGTGTAAAAAAGAGACAAATATGAAAAAATCACTCGTTGCCGTATGTCTGGGTATCAGTTTGTTGATGCCGGTTTTGACCAATGCTCAAGCCGTTGTGTGTAAAGTTAAAGGAAGTGACACCTGTCTGCCCTTATCCCAGCGGTTTGCTGAAGTGTACAACAAGAAATTTGCGGGTTCAGGCATTTCGGTTGTCGGAGGAGGTTCCGGTGTGGGTATTTCCGCTCTACTGAGCAATACCACCGATATCGCTCAAGCCTCCCGTAAGATGAAAATGGATGAAAAGATGAAGATCCAGGAAGCCGGCAAATCGGTGAAGGAAATCATTATAGCCTATGATGCACTAGCTGTTATTGTCAATCCGAGCAATCCGGTCGGCCAACTAACGCGTGAGCAACTGGAAGGTATTTTTACCGGTAAGGTGACCAACTGGAAAGAAGTAGGTGGACCTGATTTGAAAATCATCGTTTATTCCCGTGAAACCAGTTCCGGTACCTATGAATTTTTCAAAGAACACGTGCTGAACAAGAAGAATTTTGCAGCGTCCGCCCTGATGATGGCGGCCACCGGTGCTGTGGTGCAATCGGTGAGCCAGACAAAAGGTGCCATCGGGTATGTGGGTTTGGCCTACATCGAAAAAGATGTCAAAGCCCTGAAGGTATCTTACGACAAAGGCAAAACATTCGTGGCACCCAATGTGGAAAACGCCAAATCTAAGAAGTACCCGGTAACCAGACCCTTGTATTACTATTACACGAATACAGTTGAGGCCAAGGTGAAACCTCTTATTTCGTTCATCCTTTCAAAAGACGGTCAAAATATCGTGTTGGCTGAAGGATTTGTACCCATCTCATAAGATACATCCATGAAGGTCAGAAAGGCCATAGAAAAATTTTCTGAAAGCATTTTGTTTGCCAGCAGTACGGTGACTACCATCGCCGTACTGTTCATTGTTTTCTTTCTCTTCAAGTCTGGAGTGGGTTTATTCAACACATCACCCTTAGAAGATGGCTATGTACTTGGTGTGCATGGTTCAAATCCGGTAGGTAAACTTAGTTCAAAGCAGATAAAGGATATTTTCAACCATGATATCACCAACTGGAAAGAAGTGGGTGGTAAAGACATGGATATTCAATTGTTTACCATAGATGAGCTTTCAACGTATTACACCGAAGAACAACTGGGCGCTGAATTCGAGAATATTCCTGCCTGCATCAACGATTATGTGTCAAACAATGAACCGGTGTTCGTTTTTTTTGAAAAACGGTTTATTGACAAGGCTTTTCCCGGCCGTTTGATTCAAGTTCCCAAGATTACGGTATCTGAATTCCTCAATGGAAGGGAATGGTATCCAACTGCTGTACCTGTAGCGCAGTACGGGGTCTTGCCATTAATTTTAGGCACCTTGTGGGTTACGTTTCTCGCTGTGTTGCTTGCCATTCCCATAGGGCTGGTAACCGCCATTTACCTGGCCGAAATTGCCGGTGAGCGTATGAGAAAGTTCCTGAAACCTGTTATTGAGTTGTTGGCCGGTATTCCTTCCATTGTGTATGGCTTCTTTGGTTTAGTGGTCATTGTTCCATTCCTTCAACGTTTGTTTAATTTGCCGGTAGGTGAGACTGCTTTGGCCGGAAGTTTGGTGTTGGCCATCATGGCTTTGCCCACCATCATCACCATAGCGGAAGATGCCATCCGTTCTGCACCTGTTTCATTGAAGGAAGCCAGCCTGGCCCTGGGTGCTTCACACTGGCAATCATTGAGCCGGGTAGTGATACCCTACGCCAAGTCGGGCATTCTGGCTGCATTTATTCTAGGTATTGGACGTGCCATAGGAGAAACCATGGCCGTGTTGTTGGTAACGGGTAACGCTGCCATCATGCCTTCCAGTGTGTTGGAACCTGTGCGTACCATACCGGCTACTATAGCCGCGGAATTGGGAGAATCACCTTTTGGAGGTACCCACTTCAAAGCATTATTTGCCTTGGGTATTATCCTGTTTATCATAACGTTTGTGTTCAATTCGTTGGTTGAACTGGTCAAATCCAAAAAATCATCGTAGCCATGCAAGGATTCCGCTTATCAAAAAAAACAAACCAATTACTGGCCTTCAGCTTTTTCCGTTTGGTCAGTTTTACAGTGGTGGCTGCCTTGTTCCTGATACTGGGTTTCATCATCATCAACGGTATCTCGGTAATCAACTGGGACTTTTTGACCAAGGCCCCATCGAACAACGGAACGGAGGGTGGTATCATGCCGGCCATTGTGGGAACGCTGTTGTTGGTGTTGGGCAGCATTGTGTTTGCCTTTCCCATCGGGGTGCTTTCCGGTATATACATCAACGAATACCTGAAGGAAAACTGGTTCAAGAAGCTGGTGCGTTCCATGACCAATAACCTGTCCGGAGTACCATCCATTGTTTTCGGCTTGTTTGGGATGGCTTTGTTTGTCCATACGATGAATTTCGGCGATTCCCTGATAGCCGGTTCACTCACACTGGGATTGATGGTCTTGCCCATCATCATCCGCACAACGGAGGAGGCCCTCAAGTCGGTGGATGATTCGTTGAGACAGGGCAGTTATGCTTTGGGTGCCACCAAGCTGCAAACCATCCGCAAGGTGGTATTGCCCGTTTGCTATCCCAATATAGTAACGGGTCTTATCCTTTCAGTAAGCCGTGTTTCGGGTGAAACAGCACCCATTTTGTTCACATGTGCTGCGAGTTTTCTGCCACGCTTGCCCCACAGCGTTTTTGACCAGGTCATGGCTCTGCCGTACCATTTGTACGTGTTGATTGTCAGTGGAACAGACCTGGAAACCGCTCGTCCCATGGCATACGGGACAGCTTTCGTATTGATAGTAATTGTTTTATTGGTTAACTTGTTGGCCAATTCTGTTCGTTCCTATTTTATCAAGAAATCCAAGTAATCCTATGTCAATTCCTAAAGTTGAGGCCAGGCAATTCAATTTGTTTTACGGTGAGTACCAAGCCTTGAAAAATATAGATTTTAAGGCTGATGAACACAGCATCACCGCATTCATCGGCCCATCGGGCTGTGGTAAGTCTACCCTGTTGCGTTCGTTCAACCGTATGAACGATTTGATAGACGGTGTGCGAACAACCGGACAAACCCTGATTGATGGCGTCAATGTCTATGACAAGTCCATCAATGTGGATGACTTGCGTAAGAAAGTGGGTATGGTGTTTCAGAAACCCAATCCGTTTCCTAAGAGTATATTCGAGAATGTGGCCTATGGTCTCCGTATTGATGGTATTTCAGATAAACATTTCATTGAAGAGCGGGTGGTTACGTCCATCCAAAAAGCTGCCTTGTGGGATGAGGTTAAAGATAAGCTGAAGAAATCGGCCAATGCCTTGTCGGGTGGCCAACAGCAGCGCTTGTGCATAGCCAGGGCCTTGGCCATTGAGCCTTCTGTCATCCTGATGGATGAACCGGCTTCGGCGCTCGATCCCATTTCTACCTCGAAGATTGAGGAGCTGATTTATGAGTTAAAAGAGCAATACACCATTGTTATTGTTACCCACAACATGCAGCAGGCAGCCCGCGTAAGTGATTATACGGCGTTTTTCTACCTGGGAGAATTGGTTGAATACGATGAAACAAAAACCATCTTCACCAATCCCAAGAGTCTGCAGACGCAGAACTACATTACCGGCCGGTTTGGATAATTTTCTGTTTACTTTGTAAGGGAGAAGATGACTTCCAGGCCGCCGTTTTCGCGGTTCTTGGCGGAGATGGAACCGCCGTGGAGTTGGACGGCGTTCTTTACGATGGCCAATCCCAGTCCGGTTCCACCCAGTTTACGGGTGCGGCCTTTGTCGATGCGGTAGAACCGTTCAAAGATGCGGTTGAGGTGTTCTTCGGCTATGCCTTCACCGGTGTCGTAAAACAAGAAGTAACTACGGTCCAGGTCGTTTCGGAAACAACGCACACCAACCTCTATGTTTTCACCCCCATAAGCCAGGGCATTGTCCATTAGGTTTCGAAAAATGGAGTATAACAAGGAGGGGTTGCCGTTGATGTGCAGTTCCGGGGGTACATCCATGACCAATCGGATGTGCTTCTCATTCGCTTCGTTTTCCGCTTCGGAAAACAGTTGGGTGAGCAGGTTGGTTATGTTTACCGGTTCTTTTTCAATGAGCCTTGGTGCTTCGTCCATGCGGGTGAGCGTTGAAATATCCCTCAGCAGGTCGCCCAGACGTTTGCTTTGCAGGTACGATCGTTCTATAAACTTGTTCCGTTTTTCGGCAGGCAGGTCTTCATTTTCCAAGATGGTTTCCAAATAACCCTGAATGCTGCTGATGGGTGTCTTCAGTTCGTGGGCTATGTTTTGAGTCAGCTGTCGTTTCAGCCGGGTTTCTTCTTCCGACAACGTGATGTCGGTGATGCTGATTTCAAAGCTGTTGTCCTGAAAGATGATGCACTGGACCAGAAACATCTTGCCGTTTTTGTAAATCTGGATGGAATGGCGCTGCAAATGACCCAACAGGCTCTTTACAGCTAAGTTGTGCTCCAAATAATGATTGATTTCTTCCATTTCCGGCAATTCAAAGATGGAGTCAGATGCGTTGACCGGTGTTGTGGAAATCAGGTTCATGTACTGGATGAACAGATTGTTGGAGATGATTTCTTTTTTCCACGGGTTGAAGACAGCCAGACCTTCCCGAGCCGTTTGTAAGTGTGTGTGTAGTTTTTCACGTTCGCGTACCAACTCATCTTTGGCAGTGCTGATGCGTTTGAATAGCCCTACAATGTGTTGTGATATTTCTCCCAGTTCATTGTTGGGAAAATCCTGATCCATATCCAGGGAGTTCCCTTCTTCGGCATGGTGGGCAAAATCACGGAGTTGTTCAATGGTGTTGCCCATGCGCCGGGTTGTCCTGAAAATAAAAAACAAGAGAATAATTAGCAGAATAATTGTAAAAATCAGGAAGCTGTTGTCGGTTTTCAGTTGTTGGTGGAGTTGAAAATCGTAAGGTCGTGAGCATCGTACAATTAAGTTGTCGTACCGGGTGGCTACATAGAAGAACGGCTTGCCCAACGTTTGGGAGTTGCGTCGGATGGATACACCGTTTCCTGTGGACAATGCCTCTTTTATTTCGGGTCGCTTGGCGTGGTTTGACAGGTGTTCTGCCTGGCTGTCAAACAGCACATTTCCGGAGAAATCGACCACAGTGATGCGTAGATCCTTGGCGTTGAAGAAACTCATCAAATTGACCAGGCAACTGTCGCAAATGCCGTGTTCGTTGATATCTTCGTACACCAAGTTGTTGTAACTGATGATCTGGTCTGTCAGCAATTCGATGCGGAACGATTTTTCCCGCTGGTATTGGAACAGGCTCAACATGACAACAAAGACCACAATGGTTGTCGTGATGCTCATCAAGAGTTTCTGATGGAAGGTGAGGCGGGGTTTGCGGAGGGTGTCGTTCATTACACTGCGGCGACTTAAAGGTGTTCAAAGCAATAGCCGTAACCCAGGCGGGTTACGATGTGTTGGCCAAACGAACCTAGTTTTTTCCGCAAGCGGGTGATATTCACATCAATGGTCCTGTCTAGGACAAAAACCTCGTCTGTCCAAACCTGTTTGAGCATATCTTCTCTGGTGTAAACCCTTCCGGGGTGTGATACCAGCAAGTGGAGCAATTCATATTCTTTTTTTGTCAATGAGATAGGCTCTCCTTCCAGAAAAACCTTTTTTTGCGCGATATCCAGTGTTAATTCATCTACGGTAAGTATGTCCGATTGATTCTTGGTTCCATTGCTACGTCTCAGTACCGCTTTTACCCGGACAATCACTTCGCGGATAGAAAAAGGCTTGGAAATATAATCGTCAGCCCCTAAGTTAAATCCGGTCAGCATGTCGTTCTCGGTATCTTTGGCCGTGATAAAAATGATGGGAAGGTTGGCCGTTTGTTCGTCTTTCTTGAGTTTATCGGCCAGTTTAAAACCCGACATGCCGCCCATCATGACATCCAGTATGAGCAGTTTGTATTGGTTTAGGTCTTTTTTCAAGACTTCTTCAGCCGAATTGGCCGTGTCAACTTCGTACCCTTCACTTTCCAGATTGAACTGGAGGATTTCACACAGGTCTTCTTCGTCATCGACTACGAGCAAGCGAATTGGATTCATGCGTTTTCGGGATTTGAGGTTCCTTTGTGTTTGAGTACTTTGGCATCTAAGTAGAAAATGATTTCTTCAGCGATATTGGTGCAGTGGTCACCCACGCGTTCGAGTTTCCTGAAAATACTGGACATGCGCAGGGCATCCATCGTATGTGCCTCCGGGTTCTCCAGAATGTACGTCGTCAAAACCATGGGTGCCATCTTGTTTATTTCATCCACGGATGCATCCATTTCAAAAGCACGGCCGGCAATATCAGATAGTTCTTTTTCAAACGCTTCATGTATGGTAAGCATCATGGCCAATACATTGTTGATCATTTCAGATAGGTGAAGTTTACCAAGTAAATCCGAATCGAAAGTAGGATCCTTGAAATCGAGCACAAAGCGGGCAATGCCTTCGGCAAAATCACCAATTCGTTCCAGATTGGAATTGATTTTAAGTACAGCCAGGGTGAATCGTAATTGTACGGCATAGGGATTGTATAGAGCAATGATGTCTTCCACATCACTGTCTATTTTAAGTTCAAAGGCGTTGACGCGACGTTCCCTAAGAATGACCTGTCTGGCCAGATCCTTGTCTGATGTGAGAACGGCATCACCGGCGCGTAGCAACTGGTTATAAACCAGTGTCCACATTTCCAGCGTTTCTTTCTTGAGTTTGTCGAGTTCGGCTTCTACTTTGGTTACCATGTACATGCTTGAATTTAGGTACGTTTGACAGAAAGTTTTTCTCCGACGAAGTTCGCCATAGCCTGTTACAACGGGGTTACATTGTTGTGAAAAGACCGTGTGATTTACCCCGGCTCACTACTCAAAAATAAGGTATTTTTCTGTGTGTTGCAATCAATAGTGGGTGTTACTTTGCTTTTTTTACTCATTTTCTTACCTTTGCGGCACCAACTTCTGCGGAAATAGCTCAGTTGGTAGAGCATTAGCTTCCCAAGCTGAGGGTCGCGGGTTCGAGTCCCGTTTTCCGCTCATTTTAAGGCCGCCTTATTGGGCGGCTTTTTTTATTCCGCTTTAATGGAATTGTAACAGGATTGTCACATGAATTACCGAAATTTGCACCGGAAAACAAACCATAATACATAAGTAGATGACCTTGTTATTCACGATCATTGCATTAGCACTGGTGTTCGACTTTATCAACGGATTCCATGATGCCGCGAATTCCATCGCCACCATTGTTTCAACCAAAGTATTGTCACCCCTTCAGGCTGTTTTATGGGCTGCGATGTTCAACTTCGTAGCCTTTTTTATTGCCAAATACATCATTGGTGAGTTTGGCATTGCCAATACGGTGTCAAAATCCGTGGTAGAAACATTCATTACCTTGCCTGTCATTTTTTCCGGAATCGTAGCGGCCATTATCTGGAACCTGCTAACCTGGTGGTTGGGCATTCCTTCCTCTTCCTCGCATACGTTGATTGGAGGGTTTGCCGGTGCTGCCATTATGAGTACCATTATGGCCAGCAGTTATTCAAGCTGGGGGTTTGAAGCCATCAAGGGAGATGTGATTCTAAAAATAGCTTCATTTATCGTGTTGGCTCCACTAATCGGTATGATTATTTCGTCACTGTTGACCATAGCCATCATGTACATCTTTAAAAAGGTGAATCCGCACAAAGCCAACTTGTGGTTTAAACGGTTGCAACTTGTTTCATCCGGCTTGTTCAGCATTGGACACGGCTTGAATGATTCGCAGAAGGTGATGGGTATCATTGCGGCGGCCTTGTATGCCGCTTATATGAAAAACGGCATAGACATGGGCATTCGCTCCATTGGTGAAATGCCCGACTGGGTGGCCTTTTCCTGCTTCACGGTGATTTCATTGGGTACCATGATGGGCGGATGGCGCATCATCAAGACCATGGGTTCACGCATCACCAAGGTGACTCCGTTGGAAGGTGTGGCGGCTGAAACAGCAGGTGCATTGACCCTCTACCTGACAGAAATTCTCAAGATTCCGGTCAGTACCACGCATACCATTACCGGTGCCATCATTGGTGTGGGAGCTGTGAAACGCTTGTCGGCCGTACGCTGGGGCGTGACCCGTAGTTTGATGGTGGCTTGGATATTGACCATCCCTGTCAGTGCGGCGTTGGCAGCCCTTATTTATTTGTTAGTAGGAATCCATTTATATTAATGCTCATATGAACAATTCATTTTTCAGCAAGTTCACCCCCAAGGAACCCAAGTTTTTCCCCATACTCAAATCATTGTCTGATGTGCTGGTTGAGGCAGCCGACAAGTTGATCGTGTTTGTCTCCGAGTATCAGCCCCAAACATCAGCCGAGCATTTCAAGGGAATCAAGGAATTGGAAAAAAAGGCAGACGAGCTCTCCACCCAAGTATTTGACGAGTTGGACAAGACGTTTATCACTCCGTTTGACCGGGAAGACATTTACCAACTGGCCAACCGCATGGACGATGTCATGGACGGCATGACTTCAGCAGCCAAGAAAATCATGCTGTACCGACCGGATCATTTGCATCAGGCCGCCATTTCCATGGCGCAGGTCATCAAGGAATGTACGCTTACCATCAGCAAGGCAACTGACGAGCTGGATGTATTGAAGAAAGACCAGAAACAAATCATGGCCTATTGCACGGAATTGCATGACCTGGAAAACAAGGCAGACGATGTGTACGAGCAGTACATCATCGAATTGTTCGAGACAGCCAGCAACGGCATGGAGGTAATCCGTCACAAGGGCATCATGGCCGAATTGGAAAAAACCACCGATATTGCCGAACAGGTGGGTAAAATCATGAAGACCATCATAGTCAAGCACGCATAACGACTATCCGATAATAAAACAACGTCCCATAAGTTTCTGGCTTATGGGACGTTGCTTTTTTGTGCGTCTGACAGGACTCGAACCTGCACGCTTCTCAGCACCAGATCCTAAGTCTGGCGTGGCTACCAATTACACCACAGACGCGAAAGGACTGCAAAGGTAACAAAAAAATGGTTAATCGAAAAGCTTCATCTGCCCCATAATCTCATCTTCAATGTCAGTCTGGCTGACAGGAGATGAGTTGATTGCATCGTCCTCATCGTCCTCCTCAATTTCTACCGATTGCGTGGAAGGTTGTTCTTCAGCCACTTCCGGGAAGCGGATGGGCTCAAGCTCTTCGATGGCTTCCACCTTGAACGTGGTCAATCGTTTACCCTTAGCCTTGAAACTCTTCACACCTATGAATTCATCTGCATCGATTTCCAGACTTTCACGGAAGTTGTCGTTACCCCCGAAAGCCACCTTGATGCGCGGGTAGTAGGTGTCAGTCAGTAAAATAAGGGTCGTGGCAGAATTGTCGCCCACCAATGATAGTTGTTTGGGGGTAGGCTCCAAGGTAAATCGCTTCAAATAAGGGAATCCTTGTTGGTCAGCATCGTATAGGGCTGCTGTCCAAATCTTGTCGGCTTTGAACCGCTCAATGACCAGAATGTTGTCTTCGTAGTGATTACTCAGGTCAAACGAAGTGGTACGGTACTGCCCGTTTTTGGTAATGACCAGGATGCAATCGTCGCTTTGGAACTCGCCCAGGTATTCCCCGCGACCATCGTAATTCAGACGTAATACATCGTGGTCGAACCAAACTTGACGCCCTCCCAACGTGGAGCCGCCTTTTTGTTTGAGGGCAATCCGAAGGATGTCGTTTTTGGATACAATGTTGCCCATGGATTGGCGTCCCTTGATGGCAATTTCGCTAAAATCCTTGTCGAACTGCAGTTTTTTAATGCGAGGTCCGGGTTTATGGGTGATGCGAATCACTTCGGCCTCACCATTGGGATTGGCACTGAAGTACAGCACCCTCGAACCGGGAAGGCCCTGCGTAAGGTCGTATTCCTTGTCGCGGGTAATGCCGTTTACCGCAAACCGCTTGATGTAGGCTGCTCCGTCCTTCCCGTGCCTGTACACCATATTATAAATGGTGCGAGTATCATTTTTCTTGAAGATGTTGATGTACAAAATGTTCTTGCCGACAAACATTTTTTCGCTCACCTTCACTACCTTGAGTTTACCATCCTTGTAAAACAGGATGACATCGTCAATGCTGGAGCAGGCACACACGAATTCGTCTTTTTTCAAGCCTGTACCGATAAAACCTTCCTCGCGGTTGATGTACAGCTTTTCGTTGGCTTCCACCACTTTGGCAGCCACGATGGTATCGAAGTTGCGGATTTCCGTGCGGCGGGGATATTGCTTCCCGTATTTCTTTTGCAGGCCTTCAAACCATTCGATGGTGTAACCCACCATATGCTGCAGTTGTTTTTCGGTCAGCTCGATTTGATCCTTCAAGGATGCAATAAGCTCGTCTGCCTTTTCGGTATTGAATTTCAGGATGCGGCCCATCTTGATTTCCATCAATTTGAGGATGTCATCCCGTGTAATTTCCCGGTAGAAAGTGGGTTTGAAGGGCTCCAGACGTTTGTCAATATGGCTGATGGCGTGGTCTATGTCCTTGCTTTCCTCGAAGGCTTTATCTTTATAAATGCGTTCTTCGATGAATATTTTTTCCAGGCTGTTGAACAGGAGGGATTCCATCAACTCGTTGCGGTGGATTTCCAACTCGAGGTTCAACAGACGTTTGGTGTTTTCCGTGGAATACTTCAGCAAATCGGACACCGTGAGGAAGGCTGGTTTGTTGTCATAAATCACGCAACAGTTGGGCGAGATGCTCACTTCACAATCGCTAAATGCGTAGAGCGCGTCGATGGTTTTGTCGGAAGAGACACCCGGTGCCAGGTGAACCAGGATTTCCACATACTGCGCGGTGTTGTCGTCCACCTTCCGGATTTTGATTTTGCCCTTATCATTGGCTTTCAAGATGGATTCGATAACCCCGGATGTTGTTTTCCCGAAGGGAATCTCGGTGATGACCAAGGTCTTGTTATCCAACTTGCTGATTTTGGCCCTGACCTTGACCGAGCCGCCCCGTTCACCGTCGTTGTACTTGCCCACATCGATGGAACCACCCGTCGGAAAATCGGGATACAGGATGTAACTTTCATCGCGCAGGTAAGCGATGCTGGCCTCAATGAGTTCGTTGAAATTGTGGGGCAATATTTTTGAGGACAAACCCACGGCAATGCCTTCCACGCCTTGAGCCAGCAGCAGGGGAAACTTGACCGGCAGGCTGATGGGTTCCTTGTTACGTCCGTCGTAGGAGGGTTTCCACTCTGTGGTTTTGGGGTTGAACGTGACATCTAAAGCGAATTTGGACAAACGGGCCTCGATGTAACGGGGAGCGGCAGCACCGTCGCCCGTGAGGATGTTGCCCCAGTTTCCCTGGCAGTCGATGAGCAGGTCTTTCTGCCCCAGTTGAACCAAGGCATCGCCAATAGATGCGTCACCGTGGGGGTGGAACTGCATGGTATGGCCGATGATGTTGGCCACTTTGTTGTACCGGCCGTCGTCCAGCCGTTTCATGGAGTGCAGGATGCGCCGTTGTACCGGTTTCAACCCGTCGGTCAGGTTGGGAACGGCACGTTCTAAAATGACATACGAAGCATAATCGAGGAACCAGTTTTGATACATGCCTGACAGGTGGTGTCTGACAGCGGCATCTTTCAGGTCGGGTACCTGGTATTCGGAGTGCCCGCCTGCTTCGACATCGGATTCCGTGGATGCATCCGATGTCGCATCTACGGCTGAGACGGGAGCATCGTCTTCCTGTGAGAATGATTCTGCATCTTCTCCCCGAATTTCTGGTTCTTTCATAGTCAGTTTTGGCGTAGATAAATCGTACTTTGCGTACTTTACGTGCAAATATAATCCAAAAATATCACTTACTTTGAAACTTTTTCGAAGGTAGGATACGCTTCGGCATAAAAATTTATTTTTATGCGCTCAGCTTTCACTACCTTTGCAACCTCGAAAAATTAATGAGTTGACTATGGCACAGCAAGAAGACGTATTTAAAAAATTGGTTTCCCATTGCAAAGAATATGGTTTTGTGTTCCCTTCCAGCGAGATTTACGACGGGTTGGGCGCCGTGTACGATTACGGCCAAAACGGCGTGGAGCTAAAAAACAACATCAAAAAGTACTGGTGGGATGCCATGGTACTGCTCAACGAAAACGTGGTGGGCATCGATTCGGCCATTTTCATGCACCCGACCATTTGGAAGGCCTCGGGTCACGTGGATGCGTTCAATGACCCCTTGATTGACAACAAAGATTCCAAGAAACGCTACAGGGCCGACGTACTCATTGAAGAGCAACTGGCCAAGTACGACGATAAGATAGACAAAGAGGTAGCCAAGGCTGCCAAACGCTTCGGCAACAGTTTTGACGAGGCTCAGTTCCGTTCCACTAATGAACGCGTGCTGGAAAATCAAACCAAACGTGATGCCCTGCATACCCGCTTTGCCAAGGCGTTGAACGATGGTGACCTGGACGATTTGCGCCAGATCATTATTGACGAAGAAATCGCTTGCCCCATTTCGGGCACCCGCAACTGGACAGAGGTCCGTCAGTTCAACCTGATGTTCTCCACCGAAATGGGTTCCACCGCCGACGGCGCCATGAAGATTTACCTGCGTCCGGAAACAGCCCAGGGTATTTTTGTGAATTACCTGAACGTGCAGAAGACGGGCCGCATGAAGCTGCCTTTCGGTATCGCTCAAATTGGTAAGGCTTTCCGCAACGAAATCGTAGCTCGTCAGTTTATTTTCCGCATGCGTGAATTTGAACAGATGGAAATGCAGTTCTTTGTTAAACCGGGTACCGAACTCGAATGGTTTGCCAAGTGGAAGGAAACGCGGCTGAACTGGCACAAGGCCCTGGGTCTGGGTGACAAGAAATACCGTTTCCACGACCACGACAAACTGGCTCACTACGCCAATGCAGCCACCGACATTGAATACGAGATGCCGTTTGGTTTCAAAGAAGTGGAAGGTATCCACTCCCGCACCGACTTCGACTTGTCCAGCCACGAAAAATATTCAGGCAAGAACATCAAGTACTTCGATCCGGAAACGAACGAAAGCTATGTGCCGTATGTCATTGAAACGTCCATCGGTGTTGACCGTATGTTCCTGAGCATCATGGCGGGTTCGTACAAGGAAGAGGTGTTGGAAAACGGCGAAACCCGTGTAGTGCTTATGTTGCCGCCGGCTCTTGCGCCCATCAAGCTGGCTGTGTTGCCGTTGGTGAAGAAAGATGGTCTGCCTGAAATGGCCCGCACCATCATTGACGACCTGAAGTTTGATTTCAAATGCCAATACGACGAAAAGGATTCAATCGGAAAACGGTATCGTCGTCAGGATGCCATCGGTACGCCTTTCTGCGTGACGGTTGACCATCAATCGCTGGAAGACCAGACGGTGACCATCCGGTTCCGCGACACGATGTTGCAGGAGCGTGTGGCCATCAGTGAACTGCGTGGCATCATGGCTGACAGGGTCAGCTACCGTGAAATCTTCAAGAAGTTGGTCTGATATACCGCTACTATAATTAAGCCCTCCTTTAACGGTTTTGTTATTGGAGGGTTTTTTGTTTATTCCTGAACATGTAACTGTTTCCGTTCCGCCGGCTGGGTAGTCTTTTCTCCGGATTCGTTCACAGAGCTAAAATTTTCACCATTGCGGCTAAAATCTCAAAACGAATTGAGCTGAAAATACAGCTCAATTCGCAAAGATGAGATTTTTTCACGCCTCAATTTGGCTCAATTTCTAAACGCTCTGTTCCAAGAATCCGGAGAAAAGACTACCCACCCGGCTCCACTGCAACGCTCATTGGGCGGACAGTAGTGAAAGGCTAGAAATATGTTTATAATTATATAATAATTTTGTAGGTTTGTATCAAATAAGTAACCTTATTATTAAAATACCAATCCGTCGTCATGATTAACAAGAAACAAATCTCAAGGGTCGGTCTAAGCACCTTAGCCATTTTTCTCCCGCTTGTTGCCGCCCTGCTTTTAATGGCGTATGCCTGCAATAAGAATGATCAATCCAAACCAGTTGATCCCGGTATCCAGACGGCTTCAAATGATTCTATAATAATTGAGTCCGAGCAAGAAAATGCTGAGGTATTTACCCCTGAATCAGGTGCTGTCATTGAGATATTTGAATACGCTTATCCCAATAATACGGCAAGCTTAAATGAAAATCATCAAATTGAATTGATAAAACAGTCATCCGGCTATGTGGGCTTTTATCACGGTACAAGCGATGATTTTGATGAGGCTCGTGAGGGCTATTATCCCGGTTTCTTTGTGTTGCAGATGCTTGATTTGAAGGTAGATAAAGATAGCATTTCATTTACCCTGAATCCTACTACCGAAGATATGTTCAGTAAACCCATTCCATTATCAATTCGAACATCAGCTGATGCCAAGAAGGGTGGATATGTACAATGGGAAAATGCTCAGATCATTAACATGCGGAAAAAGTCACCCAAAAACTATGCTGGCATAATAAAAGGGAACTCCTTGCTTTTTAAGGATGAATGGGGCAATGACAGGGAATTCAAAAAGAAATAACTGCCTTAATTTCAAGTGCTAAAAAAGCAATTACCGCGTAGGGGTAATTTACAGAAGTCAGGGTTTTGCAGAACCATTGAATCCGTGTACTTTTACAGGAAATTGACATCATGAAGCAAACCCTCGTTTTCATTACCGGTGCCAGCAGTGGTATTGGTGAAGGTTGTGCCCGAAAATTTGCGGCACAGGGTTCCAACCTTATTTTGAATGCTAGAAGCGCCGATAAGCTGGCTGCTTTGAAGCAGGAACTTGAAACCTTTTACAAGGTGGACATCCTCTTGTTGCCTTTTGATGTCCGTGACCGCCAGGCGGCGACAGCAGCCATTGGCTCCTTGAACGGTAAGTGGCGTGACATTGACGTGCTCATCAACAATGCCGGGCTGGTTATTGGAATGGATAAGGAACACGAGGGAAGCCTGGATGAATGGGACATCATGATTGATACCAACATCAAGGGCTTGCTCACCTTGACCCGGTTGGTGGTGCCCGGCATGGTTGCTCGGAACAAGGGGCACATCATCAACATCGGTTCCATTGCCGGTGATGCTGCGTACCCGGGCGGCAGCGTATATTGTGCTACGAAGGCGGCCGTCAAGGCACTCAGCGACGGGTTGCGCATGGACTTGGTGGATACACCCATCCGCGTCACCAATATTAAGCCGGGCATGGTTGAAACCAACTTCTCGGTGGTTCGTTTCAGAGGGAACAAGCAGGCTGCCGATGATTTCTACAAAGGTATCCAACCCCTTAACGGAGATGATGTAGCTGAAACGGTCTATTTTGCCGCATCGGCACCTTCCCACATCCAGATTGCCGAAGTGTTGCTGATGCCAACGTATCAGGCAACAGCGACCCTTTCCAGCAGAAAAACAGGAAGATGATGAATGTTGCCATTGTGGTTCCCATGGCCAATGAAGCGGATGACTTCCAACCCTTTATTGACTCCCTTTCCAACGAACTGGATAAACTGCGCTGTGGCACCGTTTATTTGATTGTCGATACCGTTTCCAAAGACAATACACGGTCTTTATGCCAGGAGTTGTCAGACTCGGACTCCCGTTTCATCACCGTCTGGGCCCCAGAGAACAGGAACGTTGTTGATGCGTACCTGAAAGGCTATCAAACCGCACTTCAATACGGCCATGACTTCATCATAGAGATGGATGCCGGTCTTTCCCACGATCCAAAGGCGCTGCCGTTGTTTTTGCAGGCTTTTGAGAAGGGGTATGACTGCGTGTTCGGCAGCCGTTTTTGCGTCGGTGGCTCCATTTGCGATTCCAATTGGAAACGGACAACCTTGTCCAAAGGGGGGACCCTACTCAGCAATCTGTTACTGGGTACATCCATGAGTGACATGACCTCCGGTTACCAGGGCTTCAGCGCTTCCGTGGTCGGGCAGTTTGTGCATTATCCTTTGCTTTCCCGGGCTCATTTCTATCAGACCGAATTGCGCTATTTGCTCAGAAAAAAACGGTACGTGGAAATTCCCATCCGATACAGGGCTCCATCTCCCAGTGTGTCGAAAAAAGCAATCAGCAATGCTGTTGACGTCTTGCTCCATTATTGTTACCTTCGACTGGTAAACAAGGCACCCCGGATTGATTGATGTGCCGCTTCTGAAAAACACGACACCATGGAAAAACGCTTTCTGATCATCACCTCCATAGCAGGCCAGGACCATCCCATACTCAAATCGATTGCCGGCTCAGCCAAGGCCAACAGCGTTCCATTCATCGTTGTCGGAGATACCAAGAGCCCAGACACCTTTCAACTTGATGGATGTACCTATTTTTCCATTGAAAACCAACGCAACTTACCTTTCCGATTATCCGGGTTATTACCAACCGGACACTATGCCCGCAAGAACCTGGGTTACCTGGCCGCTCTGTCCAAGGGGGCGACCGTCATCCTTGAAACCGACGATGACAACACGCCTTTGCCCGCCTTTTGGGAACCCCGGACACGGCTGGCAACAGCACACATGGTACGTGGAAAAGGATGGGTAAATTGCTACCGCCATTTTTCGGACCAGTTGATTTGGCCAAGGGGCTATGCGTTGGAACACATCCGCGATCCGTTTCCGGCCATTGAAGCCATGGTTGAGGCTACATGCCCCATACAGCAAGGTCTTGCCGACGGTAACCCGGATGTTGATGCCATGTATCGGCTACTGCTTCCCTTGCCCGTCACGTTTCAGAAGAAGATAGGCCTGGCATTGGGCGAACGTTCCATCTGCCCCTTCAACAGTCAGAACACCACATGGTTCAGGGAATCCTTTCCATTGATGTACCTGCCGTCTTACTGCAGTTTCCGTATGACGGACATCTGGCGTTCCTTTGTGGCACAGCGCATTGCCTGGACGTGCGGATGGTCCGTGCTTTTCCATGGAAGTACCGTTTGGCAGGATAGGAACGACCATGACCTGATGAACGATTTCAAAGACGAAACAATAGGGTATACGCACAATGCGGACATAGTCAGCCGATTGCTGTCGCTTGAATTGAAATCCGGAACTGCCAACATCCCTTCAAACATGAGGCTGTGTTATGAACAACTCATCAAACTCAACGTTGTGGCATCCAGTGAGATGGATTTGCTGGATGCCTGGCTTGCTGATGTGGAATCGTTATTGGTTGAAACAAATGAATCGAATCCTGACTAAAAATACAGTACTCACCCTGGTAGTTGTCGGGGCGTTGTTAACGTTGATCCTCATCCAGGCCTTCAGTGGCAAATCCGTTGTGTACAAGGGCATGAGTTTTCCTTTTGGGGACTTGGTTGGCATATCTTCGGCCAGTGAATGCGTTCAGGCCGGCATCAATCCCTACCTTGAAAACCCGATTGATCCTCTCGGCCGAAAATTCAACTATCCCCCCGTTTGGTTATACCTGTCTAATGTTATGCAGTTCAATGGAAGCCATGTGGTTCCTGTTGGATTGGCACTGGTTTTCCTGTTTGCCCTGACGGCCGGTTTCCTTTTTAAAGTAAAGACAGTGAAACGTGGCCTCTTTTTCCTGGCATTCTTTTTTTCGCCCCCCGTTTTGTTGCTGTTGGAACGAGGAAATTCTGACAGTGTGCTGTTTATGCTGGTTGCTTTTATGACCGTCTATTTACCAAAGATTCGAGATCTGAACCCTCAGGTCAGGCTATATATTTCCGCAACAATCATTGTTGTTTCCAGCGTACTGAAATTATATCCATTGGCGTTGGTACCCTTGCTGATCCTTGAACCCGGTTCCCTTCGGAAACGCATGGCTGTCATGATTTGTACATGCCTGTTGATTTTTGGATACCTGATCTATTCCTTCGATGTCATTTCGTTGATCACACACAATACACCTCAGCCGTTGATTATGGCGTATGGCAAGAATGTGTTGCTGGAAAAATTCTTTCCGGAAGCATGGATTCCCTTCGTCTCCAATGGTTTGATTGTATTGGTGATAATTGCAGTAATTCTGCTGAATGCTAAGGGTAAAGGTTTCATCAGCGTACTTTATCCGTCCGGCACGTCCATCAGTGAGACCGTCCCGCCGTTCGTTGCGGGTGCGCTTATTTTTGCCGGGACGTTTGTCATAGGAAACAACTACATGTATCGGCTTTCTTTTTTGTTGCTGACACTACCCTATTTCTTGGAACAATTGGCGCTCCAACGGGCAGCCCATGTCAATTCGGAGAATACATTGCTGGTGGCCAGCCTGCTTTTAATGGTTGTTTATGGTACCGGATTCTTTGATTTCCTAAGCGGTGATAGCTGGAGAATCATTGACTGGTGCATGGTTGGAATCATGGCCGTACTGTTGGTGCTGTCAGTGAGCCCTTGTTTCGGCAAAAACAACAGGGAACAATCCATCAAATGGATACCCTTATTGACAATTCTACAGTATTGGATGCTGTTACTGACGTTTTACGGCTACAGGATGGGGGAATTCTTCATCTCCTGGTATGCCATCATGGGGTTGGCTTGCTGGGGTTTGTTGATTTCTTTCCTGGTTGCAGCTGCCCATTATCTCATACATCACCTTACGCCTGTTACCGGGAAGTGCTGATGTTATTCAGTTTGATGGTGAAGATGAGGGCCGAATAAGATGGAATCACGTCGTAAGAAGAGATGCCATACCCTTGGTAGTAGGGCAGGTAGATTTTCCACTTATCTCCAATGTGCATGCGTTCCAAAGCCAAGGTCCAGCCGGTAATCTGGCTTCTACCGAGTTGCTGTGAAAAATTATATCTTTCTTCGAACGGGTCGGAGCTATTGTACAACCAACCTGAGTAGTCAACAGTGGTGTAATCTCCAAGAATGGGTGTCATTGATGTGGAATCACCCCTTTCGATGATTTCGTAATAAATACCTGAGAATCCGTTCAACGTATCTCCAATGGTTAGAATGCCGGGCTTTTTGGCAATAGATGCCATAAAAGCAATGTTGGCATCCCGCCACTCAATTTCTTCGGAGTTTTCGTTACAGGAAATACAGCTTGCTCCAAGGATAGATGCCAGTACGAACGGAATGAACCAACGCTTCTTCATACGAGATAAACTTTTTTGAAACAGCTACAAAGGTACATCGAATTTTCGTACTTTTGTTGGGTACAACTGTTATAATTTTCCCCATGAAGATACCCATTGTCAACCATTCCAGACACCCACTTCCTGCATACGCCACTTCCCTTTCCGCCGGCATGGACATCAGAGCCAACCTCGATGAACCGGTTTTGTTGAAACCCCTGCAAAGAGCCCTCATTCCCACAGGGCTATTTTTGGAGTTGCCAGCCGGATTTGAAGCACAAATACGGCCCAGAAGTGGTTTGGCCCTAAAGAGGGGCATAACCGTTCTTAATACACCCGGAACCATCGATGCCGACTACAGAGGCGAAGTAGGGGTGATTTTAGTCAACTTGTCGCAAGACGATTTTCTGGTTGAAGACGGGGAACGCATTTGCCAAATGGTCATTGCCGCTCACGTAAAAGCCAGTTGGGAAGAAGTGGACGAACTCGGGGAGACCGAACGGGGAGCCGGAGGTTTCGGTCATACCGGCAAGCGATAAGATATATGAAACGGTTGATGCTCTTTCTCTCATTGGTATTGGTGGTTACGACAACCGATGCTGCGGTAAAACACAAACGAGCTGCCCATGACAAGGCCTCTGCTGTGCAGACTGCCCCCTTGAGCGAAAGTGACCGTCAACGTTTCGATTACGTGTTCCAGCAGGCCGTCAACCTCAAACACCAGGAAAAATTTGCTGAAGCCTTCGATTTGTTCAAGCAATGTACGCTCATTGACTCCCTCAACCCTCAGCCTTGGTACGAATTGTCATCCTTCTATCGTGGTATGAATGCGCCAGGACCGGCACTCTCTGCTTTGGAAAAAGCCCACAACCTGAATCCTTCCAATGAATGGTATGCGTTTGGTTTGGCCAATTTGCTGATGGCCTTGAACCGGCAAAAAGACGCCATCGTGTTGTATGAACGGTTGGTGAAAAACAGACCGGACGATGAAAATCTCTTGTATCAGCTGGCCGGCTTGTATGCAAAAACAGGAGAACCGGAACTATCCATAAAAACCTACAACCGTATTGAGCGCTTGATTGGAAAAAACGAATCTGTCAGTTTTGAAAAATACAAGGTGTTTAAAAACGAGGGTAAACCCAAAAAAGCCATTCGGGAAATTGAGTTGTTGCGCACAGAATATCCCAATGATGTGGATTATGTATTGCTGTTGGGTGATGCCTGGATCGATTTAGGAGAACCTCAAAAAGCATATGCCACCTACATGGAGGCCAGTGCCATGGATCCGACCAATCCGGCTATCCCTCTTTCATTGGCAGATTACTACAATACCCTAGGCGACACCCTGGCTGCGGTCAATGAACTAAAAAAAGCCCTGACCAATCCATCCACCGATGTGGAAACCAAACTTAGCATCCTGGCTCCCATAGTGATAGAATCCCTTAAAAATGGTGACAGTCTCAACATTCAGTCCTACTTCGACCAACTGCTGGAACAGCACCCCAACGAGTATCAAATCAGGGAAATGTATGTACAATGGTTGATGGAAATCGGGAAGAAACAGGATGCCAGAAATGAACTGAAGACAGTGCTTGATTTAAATCCCAATCAGCTGAAGGCCTGGCGTATGTACCTGGAAATCAATCTGGAGTACGACAACCAAACGAACATTCGGGAGATTTGCAAACAAGCATTGGTCTATTTTCCCAACGAATCCATTTTCTGGTTCTATTATGGTCTTTCGTGGAGCTCAGAACAAGAAGAAAGCCAGCCTGATTCGGAAAAAAGCGAGTTGGCCATCGATGCATTCAATCAAGCCATTGAGTTGGCCGATAAAAAGGATGTGGGCTTCGTTTCCCGTTTATACGGGTTGTGTGGCGATATGTACCTGTTACGGGGAGATACGTTGGCCGCTTTTGACCACTATGAAAAAGCCTTGGCTGTAAATGCCGGTAATATCTTGGTGCTGAATAATTACGCTTATTACCTGGCTGTCAGTGGAAAAGAACTGTCAAAAGCCGAACGCATGTCGCGTAAGACCATCGAAGCCGATCCAAAAAACGTCACGTTTTTGGATACCTATGCCTGGGTTTTCTTTAAACGGGGTGAATATAGGTTGGCCAAGATTTACATAGAACGCGCTATTGAAAATGAGACCGATCCGGGGGTCGAAGTGTTGGAACATTACGGCGATATTTTATGGTTCAATGAGGATCAAAAAGGCGCTTTGGTTCAATGGAAAAAGGCTTCAAAATTGGAAAATCCCAACCCGACACTACTAATGAAAGTACAAACAGGACGTTACATTGAACACGCGTCAAATTCGAACGAATGATATGAAACAACAACGACTCGTCAACACCATACTCTCACGAACCGCTTATTTATTGCTGCTCATTTTCCTTTTATCGGGATGCCGTTCCACCAAAAACGTGGTAACCAAGCCGAACCGTCAAGACATGGATGCGCTCAAAAGTCTGATACTGGATGAACCGCCTGTAAGGGAATTGAATTCCAAAGTAGATTTTTGGTTTTCGGCAAGAGAAGGCGTCAGCACCAAGATGAGAGGTTCCATCAAACTCCGGACAGACAGTTGCATGATTCTTTCCCTTCAATTCTCCGGCATCGAACTGGCCCGTTGCCTGTTGCGCCCCGACAGCCTTGTTATTGTCAGCCGACTGCACAGCATGTATGCGACTGAAAGCCTTAAGAACCTACCCTATTCAAGCAGTGGACTGTACAAGATTCTCGAACAGGTACTCACCAACCGTATGTTCATACCCGGAAGGAAGGAACCGAGAGAGAGGGATCTCAATGCGTTTGTTTGGCAAAAGCAGAAAGAGGGTCTGAAGCTCAGCCTGGAACAACCCGATTATGCCTTGTCGTATGTCATGGACAATGACCAGCAATACAAGCAAATGTTTATGAAATCAGCTGATGCATTGGGAGAACTGACGGTGAATTACAGCGATTTTCAGGAAACGAAGTCGATTGTTTTTCCCAATTTGGTGGAAATAGACGCTAAAACACAGACGACTGAAAACGAATCTTCAACCATCAAGTTGAAAATAACCTACCTTAAGCCTGTATTCAATACGGCAACGGATTTCAATTTTTCCGTTCCTGCAAAATACAAAAAAGTTACCCTGAAAGAATTGTTCAAACAAGTTGACGATATGTTATGAAACAGGTAGTGTCCTTACTGCTGTTGGCTTTTTTGGTCGGGTTTCAGCCTGTCTCCGCCCAAACCAGCAAGCGCTTGACCGATTTGGAAAAGAAACGCAAGGAAGCCTTGCAAACCATTGAAGAAACCTCCAAGCAATTGGACAAGAACAAGACTACGGCCAAAAACACAGTGTACAAATTGAATGTACTCAACGATAAAATCAAAAAACGGGAATCATTCCTGAAGGTATTGAATAAGGAATTGAAAGAACTCGATACGGAAGTTGATGAGAATAAGACTGCCTACGAGGAATTAAGCCGCAACCTGAGCGTGAAGAAGCAGCAATATGCCCGTTCCCTCCGCATCATGAGTCGGAAAAACAAATCGGAAGACAAACTGATGTTCCTATTGTCCTCGAAAAGTCTGGACCAGATGTCACGGCGCATCCGTTACCTAAACGAATACTCCGATTTCCAGAAAGTGCAGGCACACGAGATCTCTCGCAAACAGACCCTGTTGGAGGAAAAACGTCAGGCGCTGGAACGTTCCTACCGCGAGAAAGAGACCGTGAAACGTAAAGAGGTGCAGGAAACCACCCTTCTGCAGAATGAGAAAAAAAACAAGACCAAACTGGTCAATTCCCTGAAGACCAAAGAAAAGACCCTGACGGCTGAAATCCAACGTCAAAAGAAGCTGGCCGACCAGTTGAACAAGCAGATTGAGAACATCATAGCCGAAGAGGCCAGGAAGGCAGCCGAGCTGGCCGCCAAGGATAAAAACCGCACCGCACCCACCACCAAGGGGGGGTATGCCATGACGGAAAAAGAGAAGGCCCTTTCCGGTGATTTCAGCAAGTTGCAAGGTAAGTTACCGTATCCCCTCTCGCTACCGGGTACCATTGTGATGCACTACGGTGAGCAGAAATTCCAGGAGTTGAAGCATGTAGAAAACAGCAGCAAGGGCATTGATTTCAGCACCAAGCCTGGTGCAGAAGCGCTGGCTATTTACAACGGAACCGTCACCAAGGTATTTGCCTTGCCAGGATACAACAATTCAATCATTGTCAGGCACGGCAATTACCTGAGCGTCTATGCCAATTTGTCAAGCATCCATGTGAAGGCCGGTGCCACGGTAAAGACTGGTCAAAGTCTGGGAAAAATATATGTGGACGATGCCCAGAATAAGCAAACGGTGCTGCACTTCCAACTCTGGAAAGACACCCAACGCCTCAACCCCGAACTCTGGCTGCACAAGTAATCGCCTGTAATTTCTAAAAAGTGCACAACAAAAAACCTAAAAAGTGCACAATGAAAAACCTGAAACATGCACAATGAATTGTCTAAAATTTGCACAATTCATTTTTATCCTCTACCTTGGCATAAAAATTAAGCAACAAGATGGGGTACATTAAAAGGATAGTAGAAGCTGATTTGTCTGAGAAATTGTCGGCATCCGGAGCTGTGCTTGTGAAAGGACCAAAGTCTTGTGGAAAGACCGAAACTTCCAAACAATTTGCAAAAAGCATATTGGAAATGGACAGGGATAATCAGGTGCCACTAATTATGGCAACCAATCCTGGACTATTGCTGGTAGGGGATACGCCTCGTTTAATTGATGAATGGCAGGAACAACCTGAAATATGGAATTATGTTCGCCACGAAATTGATAATCGCAAAGCTAAAGGGCAATTTATTCTCACCGGTTCTTCAAACCCGAACGATAATGTGCGTTTGCATAGTGGAGCAGGGCGTTTTACTGTGGTGCAAATGGATACTTTGACTTGGCAGGAACTGGGCTTTTCGACGGGAGTTGTAACGATGTCTGACTTGTTGAAGGGCACATTTCCTGTATTTCATGATGTGGGTGTTTCTCTGGATTTTATTATTGAAAGAATTATAATAGGGGGATGGCCGACTTTGCTGGATGAAAGTGTTCAACATGCACTGAAAAACAACAGCGGATATGTTGATTTGCTGTGTGAAGTTGATATGAGCAGGGTCTCGGGTATTAAACGTGACCCCCAGAGAGTGCGGAATTTGTTGCGTTCTCTCGCCAGGAATACAGCAACATTGGTGGACAATAAAACCTTGGAACAAGATATAAGAATTTCAGATCGAAATGTATTGTCGCGCAATACAATTACAGAATATTTGGATGCCTTGTCCCGTTTGATGATTCTCAACGAACAAGCGGCTTTTAATCCACACATTCGCTCTTCGGCTTCGTTGCGCAAATCACCAAAAAGACATTTGTGCGATACATCGTTGGCGGTAGCGGTATTGGGTTTAGACAAAGAATCGCTGTTGAAAGACCTCAAATACACCGGTTTTTTGTTTGAATCGTTGGCTATTCATGAATTGACTGTTTATGCAAAAGCAAACGATGCCACCGTTTTTCATTACCGTGATTCCTACGGACTTGAAGTTGATGCTATTGTTCAAAAACGAAACGGTGATTATGCGGCTTTTGAGATTAAGCTCGGCGTAGGATTTATTGATGAAGCCGTGGAAAGTCTTAACAGGTTCGTTACTAATATTGATACTTCAAAAATGAATTTGCCGAAATCCTTGAATATAATTACCGGTACCGGCATGAGTTATCGAAGAAATGACGGTATCAACGTAATTTCACTCGCTTCGTTGGGAATATGAGTAGTTTTGTCCACATCAATTAAGTCAGGAATATGAAAGAGATTTATTATTGGATGATGTACTTTGTCAAGAAAAGTCCTTCAAAAGATATGTATGAGTTTAATTCCTACTTGTTTGTATCCCTTTTATTTTATACCAATTTAGGTTCAATTATAATTATAGTAAGTAAGGTATTCAATATAAACCAAGGAGAAATTTTTAAAAATATTGGTGGTGAGGTAGTTATTGTTTCACTAGTTTATTTGACAATTATGTATCTGTTCTTGTTCTTAAATAGGAAGGAGATACAAAACAAATACGATCAATTGTTGGAAAAAAGAAGGAAAAGGGTACTGCTTCTCTTTTGGATGTATATGCTATTAATTATTCTATGCTGGGTTATTGCTTATTTATGCATTGGTGAATAATTAAAGGCGTCAGAATTCCAACCCGTCCAGGATTTTAAGGTACAAGCCCAGGGCTTCCTGCATTTCGTCGAGCACGATGAACTCGTCGGCTGTGTGTGAACGCGCCGATTCACCCGGACCCATTTTAAAGGTGGTAAACGGCATCCTGGCCTGATCGGACAGGGTAGGAGAGCCGTACGGAACACGACCCGCAGCTACGCACGCTTCCACGATGGGATGCTCCATGGGAATCTGCGACGAACGCAGGCGGAACGAACGCGCCTTGACCTCGCATTTCACCTCCTTGCAAATCAAACCGTACAATTCTTCCGGCGTGTAAAACTCATTGATGCGCACATCCACCACAAACGGACAGCGGTCTGGAACCACATTGTGCTGCGTCCCCGCGTTGATTTGCGTGACCGTCATCTTCACCGGCCCCAGAAAATTGGAACGCAGCGGGAATGAGTACGTTTTGAACCACTCGATGTCCTTCATGGCCTCGTAAATGGCATTCACCCCTTCATTCCGGGCAGCGTGCCCCGCTTTGCCCATGGCTGTGCAATCAAGTACCATCAAGCCCTTTTCCGCCACAGCCGGCTGCATATTGGTGGGTTCGCCAATCAACCCCAGGTCGATGGGTGGCAGGGCAGGCAAAAGTGCCTCAATACCCGATTTTCCCGTGATTTCCTCCTCGGTTGAAATACCCAGCACCAGGTTGTAGGCAATTGGCATGGTGCTCAGGATGCGGAATACCTGGATGAGGCAACACAAGCTGGCCCCCGCGTCGTTGCTCCCCAAGCCGTAGAGCCGGCCATCTTCCTCCACAGGCGTGTGTGGGTCGCGCATCCAACCTTCCACCGGTTTCACCGTGTCGATGTGCGAGTTCAACAAGAGCGTTTTGCGCCCCTTTTTGAACCCGGGCGCCACGCACCACAGGTTGTTCAAGGTGCGGTTGACGACAAGTCCCCGTTCAGTTAGCCAATCGCGCAGGAATTCAACCCGTTCTTCTTCTGAACGGCTGGGTGCAGGCAACTTGATGAGGCTTTTGAGGAGTTCTACCCCCTCAAGGTGATATTTTTCGTACATATAGGCACTGTCTGGTGGTACAAAGATAAAAATCTTCGGTCAGAAAGGGGTGGGAGATAAACAATATTCGTGTATATTCGTTTTTATTCCAAACCCTTGCTGCGAACTGTAACTGCGATAAACCATGAATCACGTCCATTTTGCCAGACTCATTCCCGAACAAGCCAAACAATACGGTCAACGTACCGCTTTGCGATATCGAGATACAAAAGAAAAAAAATGGCATGAAATTTCCTGGAATCAGTTTAACAGCGAAGTCAAACAAACGGCTG
>CAYPLF010000010.1:0-47732 GCA_964411555.1 uncultured Bacteroidales bacterium
TTCAACCAGTTGATGTGCGGCAACAGGTGTCCGAAGCGTTCTTCCACAGCCTGGAGGGTTTTCTCCAGTTCGAAAGAGGTAGATTCGCACAAGGTGTGGAAGTGAAGCCCTTCGATGCCTTCAGGTAGGCCTTTTTCCAGTTGAGTGCTTATGATGCCCAAGCGTGACCCGGGTGAACAGGGGTTGTACAGGTCTGTTTCCACGCTGGAGTATTCGGGATTGATGCGAAGGCCACACGATACCTTGTGGCCTGTGAAGGCTTGAACCAAGGGTTGGTAACGTTCGTATTGTGACAGCGAATTAAAGGTGATGTGGCTGCTGTAGGTCAATAGGGTAGGAAAATCCCCATCGGTATAGGCCGGACTGAAGGTATGGGCCAGACATCCCATTTCTTCATACGCCAACCGGGCTTCGTGGATGGAGCTGGCTGTGGCTTCGGAAATGTATTCACGGAAGATGGGAAAGGCCTTCCAGTTGGCAAAGGCCTTGAACGCCAGGATGATGTTCACATTGGCACGTTCGCTTACAGAACGGATCAATGACAGGTTCTGGCGCAACAAGGTCTCGTCAAGCACGTAGGCCGGTGTGGTAATCGGGGTGAAGTCGATCATGTTTGATTTGATTGAGGATTTCTGCTGGTTTTCAAGTGGCTGGATTCAACATCAGATTCGGCCATCAAACCGCTTCAATCCAAGACGTTGAACCGTGCAAATTTAAGCAGTAATTTCCGAATTCCTGCGTTTTCAAAGTGGACGGTGATGGTGCAATCGGATCCGGAGCCTTCAATGAGTTGGATGCTTCCTTGGCCGAAACGTTCGTGTAATATGGTTTGTCCGGTGCGGAGTGTTGCTCCGTTGTGTTGGGTTTGGCCTACCGGTTTGTTCTCAGCCGGTTGCGGTGTTCGGGAGGATGACAGGGGTGCGGGTGCTTCGTTACGTGTGGCGTTTTGTGCAAACGGACGGGTGGTCCGGCTGTCGTTCAGTTTGGTCAACCGCCTTCCTGACAATGAAGGAGGTTGAACGGAGGTAGAGGCGCTCATTGAAGCACGGTTGGTTGACGAGGAATGAAAGGAGGTCGAGGTTGAACGGAATGAAGTCGGAGCAGTAGCGCCCATGTTCGATTTGGACATCAACGATGATTCCGAAGGGACTTCCAGGCAGGCAGGGTCCAGGTCGGAAATGAACCGGCTGGGTTTGCAGAAGTTCATGGCACCGTTTCTGAACCGGCTTTTTGCGTAACTGAGCACACAGATTTTTTCTGCCCGGGTCATGGCCACGTACAATAGGCGGCGTTCTTCTTCCAGTGCGCGTTCGGATTCGAGGCTGTAGGCCGATGGAAATATTTCTTCTTCCAACCCCACCACAAACACATAACCGAATTCCAGCCCTTTTGCTGCGTGGATGGTCATCAACGTGACCCTGTCGCCTTCAGATGATTTTTCTTCATCCTGGTCGGTCAGCAAGGAAACTTCAGCCAGGTAATCGCCGGCATAAATAGCTTCGTTGCCTTCTTCCAAGTGCCCGGTGACAAATTCGTTCATGCCCGACAGCAGTTCGTCGATGTTTTCCTTGCGACTCAGGGTTTCAATGGAGGTATCCATATTCAAGTCTGCAACGATGCCGGTTTCTTTAATCAATTGGGCCGTCAATTCGTACACATTCTTCTCGGCCGACAATGCCCTGAATTGGTCCATCAGTGAGGCAAATGCGGACAGCTTTTTGGCTGTGCCTGCATTGATGGGAACTTCGAAGCGGAACGGATCTACCAGTATATCTCCAATGCCTGTGTGATTCGTGTTGGCTGCTGCAATGAGCTTTTGTTGAGTGGTATCGCCAATGCCTCGGGCGGGGAAATTGATGACGCGTTTGAAGGCTTCTTCGTCGTGAGGATTAAAGATGAGTCGGAGGTAGGCGATGATGTCCTTGATTTCCTTGCGTTGGTAAAACGAAAGGCCGCCGTAGACCCGGTAGGGAAGGTTGCGTTTCCTCAGTGCTTCTTCGAAAATGCGGGATTGGGCGTTGGTCCGGTACAGGATGACGATGTTGTTGAGTTTGTCCAGTGAATTCATCCGGATCTCATGGATGCGGTTGGCCACGATGAATCCTTCCTCAATGTCGGAAAAGGCGCTGAGTACCCGTATTCGTTGACCAACGTCGTTCTTGGAAAAGATGTGCTTGCGTATTTGTCCCTTGTTTTTGGCAATCAGGCTGTTGGCTGCATTGACGATGGTTTGGGTGGAGCGATAGTTCTGCTCCAGTTTGAACAAGCGGCTTTCCGGATAGGTGTTCTTGAAATTCAGGATGTTGTCTATGTTCGCTCCCCGGAAGGAATAAATGCTTTGTGAATCGTCGCCGACTACGCACACATGGTGGTGCGTATCTGACAATTTATTGATTATCAGATACTGCGAGAAGTTGGTGTCTTGATACTCGTCAACCAGGATGAATCGGAAATGTGACTGGTAAGTGGCCAATACATCGGGGAAATCCCGGAATAGGACGTTGGTCATCAGCAGGATATCGTCAAAGTCCATGGCTGAAGCCAGCTTGCAGCGTTCGGTGTATCGTTGGTAGATATCCTTGATCAGGGGGCGTCGGCCACGTATGTCTTCCAGTTGGCGTTCGGCGTGGGAAGCGTAGGCGGCAGGGGAGATTAGGTCGTTTTTGGCGGCGGAAATGCGGGCTTGGACACTGCTGGCTTTGTATACCTTGTCATCCAGGTTCATGTCCTTGATGATGGACTTGATCAGGTTCTTGCTGTCGCTGGAATCGTAGATGGTGAAGTTGGTGGGATATCCCAACAAATGGGCTTCAGAACGAAGGATACGCAGGAAAATGGAGTGGAAGGTGCCCATCCAGATGCGGGCGGCCGATTCGGCATCCACCAGTTGGGCGATGCGTTCCTTCATCTCTCGGGCTGCTTTGTTGGTGAATGTCAGGGCCATGATGGTCCAGGGTGGCAATCCTTCGCGCAACAGGTGGGCAATCTTGTAGGTCAGCACCCGTGTTTTTCCGGAACCGGCACCAGCAATGATCAAGGAGGGCCCTTCGTTGTAAAGGACGGCTTCTCGTTGGCTATCATTCAGATTGTCAAGCAGTTCGTTCAATTTGCCAAGGGTTTTTATCCGGATAGCAAATGTACAGGAAAAATAGCAATCGTTCGAGGATTTTTCGTATTTTAGCAGGAAATCATTTAGTACTCATTTAAACTCGTTGAACAATGAATCACGTATTGCCCGGCTTACTTTACGCAGCAACGGCTCTCAGTCCTGTTATCAGTGAACAGACCTTGCAGTTTCATCATGGTAAACACCATCAGACGTACGTGGATAACCTGAATAAGCTTATTCCGGGAACTCCTTACGAGAACATGTCGCTGGAAGACATCGTGAAAAGTGCTCCTGACGGTGCTGTGTTCAACAATGCGGCCCAGATTTGGAACCACACCTTCTATTTTGAATCGTTTTGTGCTCCCGGAGCATCGAAAGCAAAACCGAACGATGCGATTGCAGCCCAGTATGGCAGTTTTGATGCCTTTAAGGAAGAAATGAACAAATCGGCCCTGGGCTTGTTTGGCTCGGGTTGGACCTGGTTGGTGAAAGATGCGACAGGCAAACTGAGCATCGTCAACGAAAGCAACGCGGGCAACCCCATGAGGAAAGGTCTCAACCCCATCCTGTGTATCGATGTATGGGAACATGCCTATTACCTCGATTACCAGAACAGAAGGGCGGAGTACTTGAACAAGATTTGGGAAGTGCTTGACTGGAGTGTCATCAACAAGCGGTTCTAAGCAACCGTTACCAGGATTTGATCCAGTTTTTCATCGATTGTTTCAGGAAGAAATAGTCGGTTTTGCAGTTTTGAACCAAGTGGCGTCTATCGGCATCGCGGTTATACTTCCATTGAAGGAAGGGTATCCGGATGCGTTGGCGCCATTGTTCGCTATATAGGCCATACATTCCCAGCAGACCTACTTCGGCAACCGTCAATATCCATGTGTGGTGAAGGGTGATGCCCATGGTGATGCCAACAGCTATGTATATGAGCGGGTTAAGTATAAACCCGACTGCAAATGCAAAGGTGTTGTGCATTTGTTTGTCTTCAATCGACCGGCATACCTTGCGGTTGAGCAACCAGGCCGGCGTGTTCAGTATCATGCCGGGTAATGTCAACAGGGAAATTGTAAACAGCTTAAACCGTTTGCCCTTGGATGGTAATGTTTCCATCCACTGCATAAGTTGATTTGGATAAACAGGTAGTTGGTTCAGGTGGGTCAATAAGGCCTCCCAATCCGTCAACAGGGGGCTCTCTGCCTGGTCGAGTTCGTCCAGTTTTTTTCCGAGTTCCCTTCGTGCATCAAACAATAGACCTGTATTTTCCAAGCTTTCTGACGATGAACGGGAAGGGGTGTCGGCTTTTTGTGCATCCAAATAGGCTGGCGTCCCCAGGCAACTGAGTGTATAGATTAAATCGTACCGCTTTTCACTCCTGATGTCGTGCATCAAAGCTGACAATTGTTCTGCCAGATCGGCTCTTAAGCTATTCGTGGCAGCAGCCGGGTTTTCCCGGTACGTTTCCATGTATTGGTTTACCCGGATGGCTTTTCCATAGCTGATAACCGCATCGCCACCTGCATGTTGGAAGAGACTGTGGTCGATGCCGACGGGTACGATATAGACTTCTTTTCCGGCAGGCAAGGCTTCCTGCGCCGAAAATGCAATACGGAACAGGCCTTTCACCAGTGGTCTGAGTTTGTGTTGATGCCCATGGTTGCCTTCGGGCATCAAGCACAGGTATTTGCTGTCGAGTAATACGTCCTTGGCTTCGTTGAACCGTTCTTCGTTTTTACCCAGGTTCTCGAATCCGTCGCGGATGCGGAATACCGGCATGATTTTCAAAAAGCGCAAGAAAGAGGCCGCCAGTTTGTTTTTAAACATGTCGGCCCTGGCCATGAATACGATGGGGTGACCGTTTTGGTAGAACAGCACAAGCAGGGGGTCTATCAGTCCGCTTTGATGGTTCGGGGCAAATATTACAGGTTCACCCAACGGTATGTTTTCCAGACCTCTTACGTCAACATTTTTAAAGAATCGCTTGAAGGCAAAACCCATGGAAACAAACAGAATCCTGTAACGGAGGCTGTTTTGTTGTATCTTTCTCATTCCCATACTTATTTCTCCGATAAAATGGGCTTATTCTTCCAATAAAAAGAAAGACTTAATCCCGAAATGACATGCCAGATGCCCCACCAGGCTGTAACCAACAACATACCCCCCAAAGCCAGATCCTGCGGAAAGATTTTGGGATTCAGTAGTAAGGCCAGTCCCAATCCGCTGTTTTGGATACCCGTCTCAATGGTGATGGCCCTTCGTTCCCGTTGGGTGACGTGAAAAGCGGTTCCAGTCAGATAACCTGTTAGAAAAGCGGTTAAATTGTGTGCCAAAACAATGATGAAGATATACAGAATATAGTTCAGAAAGATGTCAATATTTCCCATAAATGCAATGACAATCATTCCTACAAAGGCGACAATGGAAAACCGCTGCATCCAGGGGGATATTTTTTTAGAAAAAACAGGTAGGAAGTGGGCACACAACAGTCCCAATACCAATGGAATACCCAGCAATATGACAATGGATTGGAACATCTGGTATACATCGATCACAATGGGTTGAAGCAAATGGGATGAATGTTTGGCCATGTAATTGATGTACATACCTCCCCAAAAAGCAAAATTGAACGGGGTGGTGATGATGGCTGCCACCGTGGAGAAACCACTCATGGCTATGGAAAGTTCTACCTTTGCCTTGGCCAAACTGCTCATAAAGTTGGAGATGTTTCCTCCAGGACAGGCTGCAACCAAAATCATCCCCATGGCAACGGTCGGAGTCAACAGCTTGTGAAAGAGAATAATAACCAGGAATGTCACGGCCGGCAACAGGAACATTTGAGATAGTAGCCCCGCAACCAGTGATTTAGGACGTTTGAACATGTCAACGAAGGCTTTTGGCTCAATACCAAGTGCTACTCCGAACATGATTAAAGCCAATATGATGTTTAAAACGTGTGAACCGGACGACGAAAAGTTAATTCGCACATTATCCAACGAGAGGAGCTGTTCGTACATGCGCTTGAAATAGTGTGTTTCTCGATTCTCTTTATTGAGGCGAATTTAGTAAAAACCCTTGTAATGCCATCAATCTTTGCTAATTTTGCACACTGTTTTTTACTTATAGAACATCATTATACAGGCATTATGGCAAAAGAATTGAAGGAGTTGACTCCACGTAGTGTGGATTATTCACAGTGGTATCAGGATTTGGTGATCAAGGCCGATTTGGCTGAAAATTCCGCCGTGAGGGGGTGCATGGTCATCAAACCGTATGGGTATGCCATTTGGGAAAAGATGCAGCGTCAACTCGATGACCGATTCAAGGAAACCGGCCATGTGAATGCCTATTTTCCTTTGTTCATTCCCAAATCGTTTCTAAGCCGTGAAGCCGAACACGTGGAAGGGTTTGCCAAGGAATGTGCTGTTGTGACCCACCACCGTCTCAAACAGAATCCGAACGGCAGCGGCCTGATTGTGGATCCGGATGCCAAGTTGGAAGAGGAGCTGGTGGTACGTCCTACCTCGGAAACCATCATTTGGAATACCTATAAAAACTGGATTCAATCGTATCGGGATCTTCCCATTTTGTGCAACCAATGGGCCAACGTGGTGCGTTGGGAGATGCGTACGCGTTTGTTCCTCCGCACGGCTGAATTTTTGTGGCAAGAAGGTCACACGGCCCATGCCACCCGGGAAGAAGCTGAAATTGAAACCCGCAAAATGCTCGACGTTTATGCTGATTTTGCGGAGAAGGTGATGGCTGTTCCTGTAATAAAGGGCGTGAAGTCAGCCAATGAGCGATTTGCCGGTGCCTTGGATACCTATTCCATTGAAGCCATGATGCAAGATGGAAAGGCACTGCAGTCGGGCACCTCTCATTTCCTGGGCCAGAATTTTGCCAAAGCCTTTGATGTGACGTTTATCAATAAGGAAAACAAGGTAGATTATGTGTGGGCCACTTCGTGGGGTGTTTCCACCCGTTTGATTGGTGCCCTGATCATGGCCCATTCCGATGACAATGGCTTGGTGTTGCCGCCGAAATTGGCTCCCTATCAGGTGGTCATCGTACCCATTTACAAAAACGAAGAACAGCTTCAAGCCATTGACGTCAAGGTGGAAGGCATTGTGGCAGCACTGAAGGCCAAAGGCATCAGCGTGAAATACGACAACGCCGACAACAGAAAGCCGGGTTGGAAGTTTGCGGAGTACGAATTAAAAGGGGTTCCTGTTCGGTTAGCCATGGGTGGCAGGGATTTGGAGAACAATACCATTGAAGTGGCTCGTCGTGACACCTTGACCAAGGAAACGCGTTCGTGCGAAGGCCTTGAAACCTATATAGCTGAATTGCTGGAAGCCATTCAATCGAATATATACACGAAGGCATTCGACCATAGGGCTGCCAACACCAGAAACGTGGATTCTTACGATGAGTTCAAGGTAGAGATTGAAAAGGGTGGTTTCCTGATGTGTCACTGGGATGGAACGCCTGAAACGGAAGAGTTGATCAAGAACGAAACAAAAGCCACCATCCGGTGCATTCCCATGGAAGGCGACAAGACACCGGGCCAGTGTATGGTTACCGGAAAGCCTTCGGCCCAACGGGTTATTTTCGCCCGTGCCTATTGAATGCTCAACACCACACCGTAACAAAACGTCCGGCTTCAAAACCGGGCGTTTTTTGTTAAATGTAGTACTCAGCTGCGTCAATGATGCCGGCGCGCAGGGCATACCGTGTGGCTTCGTAAACGGAATTGACTTCCAGTTTACGGAAGATATTTTTACGGTGCGTTGTGATGGTGTGGATACTGGAAAACCGTTCCGAGGCAATTTCTTTGGTGGATTTGCCCAACGCTATCAAGCGCAGTATTTCTCGTTCCGAATGAGTCAGCATTTCAGAAATGCCCGATTCTGTCGAAGGAATCTCGACAAGTTGAGCACTCACGGATGCGCTTAAAAATCGTTCACGGCGTAAGGAAGCTGTCATTGCGGAAAGAATTTCTTCCCTTGATGAATCCCTGTACAGTATGCTCGTATTCAACGTCTGATTGACCACCCGTTTGACAAAGTCCTGCGAGAGCTCATCAGAAAACAGTATCCAATGGGTGGATGGGTACCGATACGTCATGTTGATGAGATCTTCCACTCCTGTGAAATCGAAATGGGTATAGTCTATGATGACAATGGATGTAGGGTTGGCCGGAAGTAGGGTAGCCAGTTCCTTCTTGTCGGTCGCATCTATGATCTGTCCGATTTCCGGACGCATCTTCAGAAAATACAACCATCCAGCATGTGAAATGACCAGATTGTCGGCTACAATGGCGGTAACGGTACCCATCTTTGTTACGGATTTTCCGTTTTCTTTTTGGTAAATGGCTTTTTGACGCTTTCAATGAGTTGTTTGAACAACTCCTGAGGATGGTTGAATTCTTCATTGTAGACAACGCCGAATCCTTGTGTGTTCAACGCTGATTTGAAATACCGGTTGTCATTGGCTCGGTTGAATAGCTTCCAACTCCATTTCTCCGAATTCTTCATGCGTAACTTTAAGTCGAATTCACCGATGAATTGGCTGGTTCCTGCCTGTGTCAAGTCTTCTCTAGATCCTAGATTGCCTTGGATGGTAAGTCTGTCGTCCAACCATTGTCCGGATACACCTACTTTGAATTCACCTGGCAAGCCGGTTTCGTAGGCTGTATTTTGGTAATCCAGGTCAAATGAAAGGTTCGAATAACCGAATGCATTGTTTAAGATACTGTTCACTTGCGATGAAAGGGTAGAAATAGCTGTGTTCAAAACAGATGAAACATTGCTTTGCCCCGTCGTTGTATTGGTGGAAGGAGAGCTGAAGCGTCCAAACAGCAACAGGTAAACAATTTGCTGATTCATTTGCTCTTCTGTATTGATGACATTCCTTATGCGTCGTACCAATTCATCGTCGGCCGATGGGAATCCCATATCCAGCTTGATATCAGGACGTTGTAGTTCTCCACCTAATTTTAACACACAGTTGACCGGTATGGAGTTTTTGATCAGGTTCAAGGATGCAAGCTCACTACTGGGAATCAAATCAAACAACTGTGCATCGACGGTGTGGTTTGCCGTGATATCGAGCTGGGCTGCGAACGGATCACCTGAGAAATTGATTGTACTGCCCTTTACAATGGAGAAGTCGCGACGAATGATGTTTTCGTAGATGAATTTATAGCTTCCGTTGTCAATGGTATACCGACCAAAAAGATTGATGTCTGAATTGTCATCAAATACGGCCCGAATCGCACCTGAACCCCTGGCTTTGATTTCATCGCCGGTGTTCGGGTCGGTAATCAGCGTCACTTCTGCATTGGGAGTGGCCTCAATTTGAAGGTTGACGGTCATGTTTGAGGGTTCCTCTATCAGGCTGGTTGGCTCTTTTGATTTTACTACTGAAACGGGTGAAACAACAGTTGGTTGCCTGTATCGTTTGTTGAACGTAACAAATTGCATGAAATTTTCATCCAATTCATCGCTGGCCACCATGGGTGAAATCGTCACTTTTGTCCTGTCTTCCGAACGCATGTTTACATCCAACAAGATATTGTCTTCCGGTCCGGAAATCATGACGGTACCACTTCCGTAAGCTGTACCGTAGAACAGGGCGGTAGGCGTTTCCGGCAAATCCATCACCAACATCTTGTTCAGGTCAACGTTGAGTTGGGTGTACATGTCTTCAAAATGATCGTGCCGTATCAGACAACTGGCATAGCCGTAATTGCCTTCTCTGTCACTGACCTTGACATTGTCAAATGAGACTTGAGTAGGAGTAAGGAATATGGAATCGGTGAACATGTATGTTGTATTCAGCATGCCGATGTTGAAGGACGCCTGTTCGGCTAAAACAGAAGCGTAGATACCTAGATTTTTCATCGGACCGATCAGTTTGGCTTTTCCTGACGCAACGGCTTGCAAATTTTGAATAACGGTTTTCAGATAGGGCTCTAAAAAGGCAACGTTAACATGATGAGCATCGATGTCGAGATTGAGGGAATCCGAAAAGGGCATATAATCGCCCGAGGCAGTCGCCAATACGTCGGTTGGTTTGCCGCTTTCGGGCAGTGATAGCAATGTTCCTTTAAGTTCCAACGCACGACGTTTCCCGTCCCATTGAGTATACGCATTGAGGTTTCCCAACACCTTGTGGTTGAGGGAAAATGATTCTGCATACAAATCGGCATCCAACGTTCCGTTTTTCAAGACGTGCGGACAATTGGCTTTTCCCGTGATTTTACCCCCTACAAGCAGGTTGCTTTGGGGCAATAATCGAAGGATATCATCCAAACGGAATGAATTGAAGGAAATGAACAGCGTATCATTCAATTGCGCAGAAGCAATGCCATTGATGCGTATATACTCATCCCTGTGGGATAGTTGGAACGACTCCACGTTGATTCTGCCCTCATTGAGTTGGAGCGATGCCGGATGAATGCGCCAGGTCGTGTCACTCAATACAATTTCAGAAGGATTGACATCTACATGAACCATGGGCCTACCCATGTTGTTTCGACTAAACCGCATTCCACCTTGAATGATGCCTGTGTGCGTTTCTTTACCTGAATTGCTCCAGAAAAATTTATACGTAGCCTGATCGTTTGATGTGCGTACGTCCATATCGAGGTCCATGGGAGCATCCGCTTTGCCGGCACGGGCGTGTGCAATGCATTTCACTTCATTCAACGGATTTTCCAGTAACAGGCTGATTGATTCAAAGGCTATTTTGTTGTAGTTCAGTTGAGGTGCTACCGCTTTTATCCTGAATTTGTTTGTTTGGGACCGATAAGAGGCATCCAAATCGATATTTTCATGATAAGACACAGGCAACTGCAACACATCCATCAATGCCTCAGAAGGGTATAACGTGGCGTGGATGTTGATATCGCCCTTCAACGACGGATCATTAAACTGGGGAAGCGTAAATGCGGACGGTATGTACTGGTTGACCACCTGATTGAAAAGATCCTTGAGCTGATTCAGTTTGAAGCGGCCGTTGATGGTCGCATCCATTACATCGGATGTCAGGTTGAGAGTGGACTGTGAGGCATTCTGAATGGCCTTTGCCTTAATTTTTTTAATGGAAAACGCCTTGTCTTGTTGACTGAATGTGACACCATCAATAAGCAAGTCTCCCTGAATATCTTCCGACGTTTTACCGTTCAAATCGGCTTCGAGCCTGAATGAAAGCGTGGAATTGTCACCCTTTTTCAACAACTTCAGCGCATGAAGGTTTAGTTCTTTGGCTGTCAATTGAAATTGGTAACGATTTTTCTGCTCGGAAAGATTGACCAAGCCCGAAAAATCCAATTTGGCATACTCATCATCCAAACTGGCATTTCCCTGAAAGGAATTGTTTGAGAAATTGCCATCCAGGCTTATGTTGTGGTAGGTATATCCATAGAGTTCAAGCGTACTGATGATTCCATCTATGTTTCCGGTGAAAACTGAATCCTGTTTCTGTGAGCCTTCCAGGTGAATGTCCATGGCAATCTTGCCTGTTTGTGAAGGCTTGTTTGTTAATCTGGACAGGTCGAATCCTTGTGTTTTGAGTTGTCCTTTCAATTGGATGGAGTGGTCCCTGCCCATTTTCAAGGATGCGTTGGTGCTCAGTGGACCTGCATCACTCGTAAATTCTCCGATGAGATCGACCGTTTGTTTTTTGTAGGCAATATTTCCCATGTAACTGACGCTTCCTACCTGTTGAAGGGTAGAAAGGAAAGAGGCTTTTTCCCCTGCCAGCTGTTGAATAAATGATAGGCCCTTGGGAGTCACTTTCAGCAATCCGATACGACCTTTTACGGTGAGCAAGGAAGAATTCAACAGGTCTGTCATGCTGACACTCCCTTCCAGTCGAATGATATCATCCAGCGACAACTTGATGCGTTTGATGTCCCATTTTTTGACAGATCCTTGCATGTTCAACGAAAAGGATACCGGTTTTTCGAGTAACGAAAAGTCCGGGTTTAAAAATGCCCATTCAGACGGTAACATACGTCCGTTGAACACCATGGGTGAAAAAGAAAGGGAGTCGAGGTGCGTCAACGCTGTTTTCAACCGGGGGTAAGAGACGGTCAACTCCGGACAGGTAAGCGTACTGCCTGCTGTTTCAATGCGCAACGATTGAATGGTACTGCTTTCATTGTTCAGGTTGAATATCCCGGTCAGGTTGTTGATGCGTATGCCGCAACAGCTTGAGGCACTAAATTTGCGAATGGTTAGCGTGTGGGATACGGTATTCGGTGACAAGTTCAATTGCACCAACGTTGATAACTGCTCGATTCTGAGGTGGTTGAGGTCAACTGTTTCTTCCCGTTCGGGTTCGGACAACACATCGTAACGGATGTTGCTTTCCCGAACCATGATGTGGCTGAATAGCAGTTGCCAAGAGCTCTTTTTTGTATTGCTGAACGATGAAATGAACCTGGAGATGTTGAGTGGTGAGTCCCGGGTTTTCCTGAACAACCGTATGTCAGCCTTGATGATTCGCACTGCGTGTAATTCCAGCCGCTTTTTGAAAAGGGGTAAGATGCGTACACCTGCCTCCAGTCTTTTTGCTTTTAGGAAAGGGGTTCCAAGGCTGTCGCTCATTTCGACGTTGTGGAGAATAACGCCTCTGAACAGATTCACGCTGGCCCGTTCAACGCGTAACGAAGAGCCGCTTTTATCGACAAAATCCCGGGTGATTTCTCGGACCAAACGGCGCTGGAAGGTGGGGGAATTCAACACACACAGTGCAATCCCCAACAAGACCAGTAAACTGGTTAGTACGATATACCCCTTCCGTTTCAAAATTAGTTTGTATTTTTGCGCTGTTTTTTGTGAGCATTGGTTGATGGTTTCACAAAAATACGAAAAAGACAATCATTTGTTCTACTTCAGCCGGAATATCTAGCATCAAAATTTACATGAACGCAACAATCATACTGGGAATTGAATCATCATGTGACGATACCTCGGCTGCGGTTATCAAAGATGGTTTTTTGCTTTCAAACGTCATAGCCGGTCAAAAAGTACACGAAGCTTACGGTGGTGTTGTGCCCGAACTGGCCTCAAGGGCTCATCAGCAGCATATTATTCCTGTGGTTGACCAAGCGCTGAGACAAGCAGGCGTAACAGTAAACGAACTGTCAGCTGTTGCTTTCACGAGGGGGCCTGGCCTGATGGGGTCGTTGTTGGTGGGAACTTCTTTTGCCAAAGGATTTTCACGTTCGTTGCACATTCCTATGGTCGAGGTGAATCATTTACAGGCTCATATTCTGGCCCATTTTATCAAAACAGAGGGGGAAGAACATCAGTCACCCAGATTTCCTTTCCTTTGTTTGTTGGTTTCCGGGGGGAATTCGCAGTTGGTGGTTGTGGAATCAACCCATAGCATGAAGATGATGGGTCAAACCATAGACGATGCTGCCGGTGAAGCGTTTGACAAGTGTGCCAAGGTGATGGGACTGCCGTACCCCGGAGGCCCTGTTGTTGATAAATTGGCACAGCAAGGTAATCCCAACGCGTTCAAATTCAGTAAGCCCCAGGTGCCCGGGTATGATTACAGTTTCAGCGGATTGAAGACGTCCTTCTTATACCGCTTGCGGGATGAGCTGGTCAATAATCCCGATTTCATCGTCCAAAATCAAGCCGATTTGTGTGCCTCTCTGCAGAAAACCATCATTGACATATTGATGGATAAACTGAAGAAAGCGGCCAAGGAATTGGGCATAAAAGAGGTGGCCGTTGCCGGTGGCGTTTCAGCCAATTCGGGTTTGCGTAAGGCCTTGAATGAAGCAGCGGAAAAGTATGGTTGGACCATGCATATTCCCAAGTTTGCCTATACTACGGACAATGCGGCCATGGTGGCCATGTCTGGTTATTTCCGATACCTGGAGGGTGAATTTGCTCCCCTGGATGTGGCACCATACTCAAAAGTCTTTGTATGATGTGGAAAAACCTGTTGTTTGTGTTTCTTGGGGGCGGACTTGGCAGTGTCTTGCGATCGCTGGTTGGACGATGGGTGACGTTGCTGAATTTTCCGCTGGCTACTTTTTTGGTCAATGTGACGGGCTGTTTTTTAATCGGGCTTTTTTATGCCTTGTTTGCCCGGCAACTGATGGGCAATGACTGGCGCTTGTTGTTGACCGTTGGCTTTTGCGGTGGATTCACGACGTTTTCAACGTTCTCAAACGAAGGGTTGCACTTTTTGCGTTCGGGTCAATTTCTGTTATTTGCGGTATATGTTTTGACTACCGTCTTCTTTTGCCTTCTCGCTGTCTGGTTGGGCGATCTGGTTGGGAAAAATCTTTGACAAACGGACATAAAAAAAGCTGTATCAACGAATCAATACAGCTTTTTTAAGGGATGGCAACCCTTTCGGGGTGCCGAACCCGAATTTATACCAGCTTCCTGATCAACTCTTCTTTATTTCCGTACAACATATCAATTACCGGAATTTCAATCATGGTGTAGGCACCAGGGGTCTGTTTCATACTGGCACGGGCAACGCAAACCAAAATCTGGGCGGTCAATGCCGGATTGTTGATTTTCATGTTGAATTCCATGAGTTGGTTTTGGGTCTGACCGGAAACCCCTTTCCGAGTCAGGTTGACACCGTGTCCCATATCGATGAGGGCATCCACGTTGTCCACTTGCTGGATGTGTGTTTCATCGTGGACAAAATAAGCATCTTCCTTGATGGATGCTGCCACTTTGTTAAAATCATATCCATCTTCCAGTTCAATGTACACCATGCGGCGATGAACGCTGGTTCCAAGAGGAATTGTCATGGAAAGAGCAGCCTTAACCCCGGGTTTTGATTTGACACATACCGTATGTCCCATACTCATGCCAGGACCGAAGTTGGTGTAAGTAACACCTTTGGGTACGGCGGCTTCCATCAATGCCCTGACCATGGAGTCGCTACCTGGATCCCATCCGGCTGAAATGACGGAAACGGCTTTGTTTTCTTTGGCAACTTTGTCCAACGAAGCCCTAAGGTCAACGATGCCTCCGTGGATATCAAAACTGTCCACGGTGTTGATGCCCATTGCGAGGTATTCCTTTGCATACGCCTCAACGCTTCTTGTTGGGGTGCATAAGATGGCAACCTGTATGTCTTTTAATTGTTGGATATCGGTTACTACCGGAATATGGGTCAATTCCAACGGCTTTTCTTCTGTTAGTGAGCGGCGGACGACACCGGCAACCTCAAAGTCGGGTGCGGCTTGTAATGCTTCAAGCACATATTGACCGATGTTGCCATAGCCAACGATGGCAGCGCGAATTTTTTTCATACAATTTCAGTTAATGGTATAGTGTTTAGGGCTGCAAAATTACAAAAAGAAAGGTGATTCTGCAAGATATTGGTAAAAATCATAAAACAGTCAATCATTTTATCCCATTTTATTATCTTGAAATGGAAAAATACAATAAAACGTCAGTTTGCACTTCGCTTATCCGTTAGGGCTTTCTGTAGTCTCCACTCGGAAAATGGCAGGTTGGTTTTCATTTGGATGGCCCGCTTCATTGAATCGACCGATCCGAAACCGTTTTTTTCCGCCAGTTCAGTATAAGATAATTCTGGGTGTTCGGCTATCATTTTTTCCAGGGATGCAATCCTGTACTCGTTGACAAACCTACAAAAATTAAGGTTGAACGATTGATTGATGATGGCTGACACATATGTCCTGTTCGTACCAACTGATAGGGCAACATCCTGGATGGTCAGGTTTGAGTTCAAGTAAATCTTTTCTTTATCAAACAATTTGGCTATACCTTCCAGCAAGAATCGTTGTTTGACCAATGAGAGTGAATCCGCCGGATCCATTGAGTTTGTGGGCTTCTCAAAATTCGGATTGACCGATTTTTGCTTGTAGCCAAGCCAGCCGATAAGGAATAGCGAGGAAGAAAAAATGAAAGAGGCCAGTGCCAAACCGGTGAGTTCGTGTTTAAAGAAGTCTTTTCCCAACACACTCAATACAATGGATGACAGGGTTGTAATAATTAGTATGATGTTCAGCATCAGGACACTTTTGGTGCCGGTATCCTGTATGTCCGAATAATACTGTGCCGCCTTATCCCTATAAGTGTTGATGAGCCTGAAGTTGACTACCAAGACATAGATGGCCTGTATGATAAATACGATGGGAATAACCCGTTTGATAAAATTCATGAATTGAATACCGGGAATTTCCGCAAACAGCGAATTGTTGTTCAGCCATTCCTTGAAAACCGGAGCAGGAATGGAAAGGAACCCCGACAAATAGAGGAGGAACAGCAAGGAGGGAAGTACCAGGTAAACGCCGTCATGACGCAATGAAACGCGTTCTTCAATGGTTAATAAGCGGAAATAGATGTGGTAAAGTGGGTACACAAGCAACGATGCGAATTGATACAACGGATCAATCCAATAATAGGCATCAATCAGTGAAGAGAAAAATAGAAAATGTGACAAATAGACAACCGTACTGGCTCCCATAAATACCCCCAAAAACTGTTTGGGGTGATGGTTCTTTGTTTTGGTGATGACCAACAACACAAACCAGAAAAACGTCACATAAACGGGTGACAGGAGCAATACGGTTTTTAACATGACAGTATATTGTGTGTTGCTATTTGTTTATAAGCAAAAATAATTATTTTATGCGATTTGTACACTTTACACAGTGTTCTTTTATCAATTGCGTCCAAGCACTCACTGTATATGCACTACTTTTGCCCGAGTTGTCCACTCAATTATTACTACTTAGTACCACCATCATGAAATCGAAGCGAATTCTATCATCCGTTTCCCTTGTGTTCGTATTGGCCACTACGGTTTTCCTTGGTTCTTTTTCGTCTATTCAGGCACAATCCTACAAAAAGGGTGTTGAATTGAACGATACACTTGTTCAGTATACCCAAAAGAAATCATTTAAGTATGCCGGTGATAAATTAATGACCCTGGAGTCTTTTCCGGATACCGTCAAAAAAACGCAGTTGTTAACCATTACGCTGTTGAATCCTGATTTTTCTACCTTTAAAACATTTAGTCGCGAATTGCCCATCGATAAATACATCATGTTTTATCACAATGGTGTGGATGTGATGGAGGTCATGGAAAATGGCAAGCCTGTTTATTATTGGAGGTATTCCAGTGAGGATGAAATAGACGGCCTTTACTACCGCAGAACTACTGTGTTGAATGAGGCAAGTGACTCGTTGTATTCCATTCCTGTTTCATATCATGGTGCCAGGGTGTTTGAGAAGGGTGATACCACAAAGATTGTTGGAGAATACGTTGAAACTGACACGATTTATTACCAAATAGACGATTGGCATGGCTGGAATGCCATGGAGGTACAGACCAGCTCCATTTATGACCTGAAGACAGGCGTGAAGGAATTTACCTTTCCCAGAGGTACCCTGTTTAGTCAGGTTGCAGTCGTAGATGATACTGCCCGTATTTATACGCAAAACAACAACATGGAGATGTTTTTGGATGACCATCATCCACTTGGTTCTGAGGCTAACTCCATGAAGGCCTCGGTTTATAACATGGACTATTCACGATACAAAGAGCTGGATTATTCATTTTCCTCCATTGGACTTGATACGGAAAACGTTTATAATGGAACCACATATATACCAATATATGATGGCCATAATCTGTTTTTTAAGCATTCTTTTTTGACCTACATTAAGGATGAATATGGAGGCGTCCTGCGGTACTCAACTTGTATTGTGTTGACTGATAGTAACGGTTTGCTGGTGAAGAAAATGGTTGACCCCACCCAAGCACCCGAAAACGCACTGTGGTTGCCTTCCAAACATGAGACCGTTTTTTACAATTACAATGGTGTACTACTTTCATGCCCGGAAATTGATTCAATAGGTAAATTTACCGATTTTACGGTTAAAGAAGACGGTTCAGTCTTATTTGCTCAAGTGGTTGATGATTCAGTCAAGTTGCTGAATGAAGCGTTGAACCTGGTTGGATCATTTGCAAAACCTTCCAGCGAATGGTCATACTCAGATATGAGCCAACAAAAAGTGGTGGCAGACAGTTTGGTGGACTTTGTTTTTTGCAATTTTGATAACGGCGTTCAGGTGCTGAATGAAACGGGTGAGGTGGTGATCGATGAGCCGGAAACGACCTGTAGAATGGATTTTATGAATTACACGCCCATTTTCTTGATGGAAAACGGGCATAAATACGCCAATTTGGTGGATGACAGCCTTGGGGTGTGGTACCGTGTCGCTCCTTTATTGGCTGAGGTCAAGCAAGCCAACACCTTGTTGCCACTTTCGATGCAGGTTTATCGTCAAGTTAACGATTCGATTTTACTGGTTGATTCAGTCAGCGAAACAGGAATGTATGAAGGCCTGTTGCCTGAAGGCACCTATTTTGTACGAACCATCTCAGACAGTTTGCCTTCTACCTATTATCCTTCAGCTTTGCTGTGGGAAGATGCAACGCCTGTATCCTTCACCACCGACAGCTTGCCTGTCATGGCCATCAGTCAACCGGCCAATCCGCTTTATGTCTCACCATCCAATGAAGGAACGATTTCGGGTACGTTGAGTTCAGCTATTCCCACATTGTTGTGGGATGTGGCTCCGGAACAGGTAAGGGTCTATGCTGTTGAGACCGGTAGCAGTAATGTGGTTGCTGTAGGTACATTAACCAACATGGCCTTTGAATTGAGTCCTTTGCCTTATGGTACTTACGATGTGTTGATGGATATACCGGGTGAACCGCTGCTGTCAATACCGACCTGTATGCTGTCATCCGCCCAGAAACAAGGAGAAATATCGTTTTCCCTTTTGAACAATGGTGTTTCCGGAAATGTTATTACCAAGCTGGCAAAACAAACGGCATACAAGGAGTTTGCCATAGTGCCCAACCCGGCCTCCGATTACATTCAGTTTGATGCTGCCTTTGAAGGGCGTACCATCGAGCTGTTTGATATGACAGGACGGAGTGTGATGTCAACTACCATTCAAGGTAGGCAGGTTCAGATCAAACAGTTGCCCGAAGGTTTGTATTTGGTTCGTGTTTAGACAAAAGAGGGCATGGTTCGTTCCACGTTGAGAAAGAAATAATTATAACCATCAAATCAATTCATAAATTTTTTAAGACCATGAAATTCAAATCTTTGTATTTTTTGAGCGCCTTGTTTGTAAGCGCTTGCTGCTTGACATCTTGTGAAGAAGGTACCGGTGAAAACACCGATGAATTGGAAACCATCTTTTGGAACAAAAGTGCCGCTTTCCAAATGCAGTTGAAGGGAAAAGTGAAAACCTTGGCTATTGATACTACGGAAGAATTCTCATTTGACCAATCAGGCAACCTTGAATCAAGCGTGTATATGCAGCACGAGACAACGACGTATACCTATTCAAGCGGAAGGCTTACAAGGATGATAACGGTCTCTGATTGGGGGTATAATGAAATTTTTGCCGATACAACTGATGTAACGTATGGTACTTCGGGTAAGTATTTGCCTGTATACACGTATGATTTGCTTGATAATGGACTGTTTAAAAATCTTGCCAGTCATAGTTCAGGTAATAGTACTACCATTTATGAAATGAGTGGAGACTCCATGCTGATGATTTATACTCAAATGGAGAATCATTATGATTATGCAATAAACTACACTCAAAGCATGTATGCTGATACGACCAGTCTTACGTTTAATGGAGGTGCGTTTCCTGTTACTATCAGAAGCAATTACAGCGTGACCAACGTAACGTATGCTCCGGACGGTCGCTTTCTAACGATTGAAGAACTTTTTCGTTTTCATGGTGGCAGCACGCTTACTACCTTTAAGTCGAACAGCAACTATATAATACCAATTAGCATAGAAAGGGTATATGGTACTGAGGATCCTGAAATAACAACATACACCTACAACGACAAGGAAGATCTAACCTATGAAGATGGCTACTATTACGATTATGAATACAGCGATTACGTATACGATGCCAATGATAACTGGATTTCAAGAAGTCGTCGCGTCAAAAACCGTGAAGATGTCTGGACAGATAAAGTAACCGAAACCCGAGTCATTACATACTGGGACTAACCAATAAAAGTGCCTGAAAGAGTTCAGGTTGTATCCCTGTTATCCAAACGTCGCGCAGCAAGGTGGTGGTCTGTCGATGTTGGATAACAGGGGTTTTTTTATGTGATGGGGTTATGTTGTGAAGGAGCCCTTGTCGTCGCTGCTTTTTCCTTTGTTGACCAGGAAGCGTTTGATCTTCATGGTGGCCGTTTTCTCAAACGGTTCATGCCGTAATTCAACATCGTTGAGTTGGGAATGACGGCTTACCAATTGATTTACTTTACCCTTCAGTTCTTTTACGTAAGCATTCATGAATTTGAGCAATTCATCCTGGTAATTGTGGGCGGAAGATACCACATCGTGGTATCTTTTGGCAAATTCTTCCTTGTTGATATAGACGCTGGCCACCAGACGTCCTTTGTGTTGATAGACCACCGATTCCACCACATTGTCCATTTCGTTGATGATGGCCTCAATTTCTTCGGGGTAGATGTTTTCGCCGCTGGCTCCCAGAATCATGTTTTTGCTACGCCCTTTCAGCGATACATTGCCTTTCTTGTCCTGTACCGCCAGGTCGCCCGTGTGGAACCAGCCATCGGGTTCCAATACTTCGGCCGTCAATTCAGGTTCCTTGTAATAGCCCTTCATGATATTTGGACCCCTGACAACCACTTCTCCTTCGCCGGTTGCCGGATTCATGTGGTCAATTTTTAGCTCGATTCCCTGCATAGGAGGGCCAACCGATCGAAAAACCGTTTCACCCACGCTCAATCCACAGATCATGGGCGAAGTCTCCGTTAATCCATAGCCGCAGGAATAGGGGAATTTGGCATCCCTGAGAAACCGTTCCACCTCAGGCGACACAGCTGCGCCACCAATGCCGAAAAAGCGGAGTTTGCCGCCAAACAAGCGCTTGAGCTTTTTACCAGCCACCCGGTGTAGCAGGAATTGAGTGGGTCTGAACCGAAACAAAAGACGCATGAAAGCCGATTTGGTAAAAACGGATTTGACACCGGCCTTGTATATTTTCTCAATGATGAGTGGTACCGTCAACAGGAAGGTGGGGTGATGCTGTTTGAACAAGGGCATCAGTACGTTTGCGGTAGGAGCCTTGTCGATGTAATGGATGGTTGAACCATTCAAGGTTCCTAGAATCAATCCCAGCGTACATTCGTAGGTATGAGCCAGCGGAAGGACGGAAATGGACACATCGTCGGATGCCATGGGGTATAAATCCATGCATGCGATGGCGTCCCACACCAGGTTGTTGTTGGTCAGCATCACACCTTTTGAGCGTCCGGTGGTGCCTGACGTGTAAATGATACAAGCCACGTCATCGGGACTGGTGGGTTCAGGCTTTTGATTCAGAACCTCATTTCCTGCTTTTTCACAATATTCACGAATGCTTTCACCGTTTGCAGTGTTTGTCAACTGATTGATGGTGATGGTCAAACCAGAGAAGTCAATGTTTCCCGATATCTTTTTCAACACCTTCTCAGAGGCAACCATGGCCTTGACTTCTGCATGGTTCAGTACCGTATTGATTTCAACCGCCGAGAAATCGACCAAAACCGGAACGATAACAACCCCCATGGAAGCGAGGGCAAAATAGCTGACTCCCCAGTTGGGCATATTTTCGCTGATCAAGGCCACCTTATTGCCACGTTCAATACCGTGAGAGGCCAGGTAATAACGCAACTGAGCCGCTCGTTTTCCCAACTCGCGATAGGTGACAGTGTCCATATCCATGTAGGTATAGGCCACTTTATCTGCGTATATTTCAACACTGTTGAACAGCAGTTCTTGCAACGTGTTGGTCATAAGCTTTGACATAGAGTTCGGTTTGCGTGTGAATATACAGCAAAAATACCACTTTTTATTGATGAAATCCGGATATTTAGTTACTTTTGTAGCATCAATCATATGATATGATACAACACATCCATCATTTCGATCACCATCATTGCGCTGGACGTTAACGGTTGGCAGTAGAAGTCGTGGATTTTTTGTTGGGCTTACCGTTGTACTACTGGTGAGCCTTTTTTATTTTGCATTCAACTATTTAAATTTTTTAGCCTATGTTACGCATTGCTGTTCAATCCAAGGGAAGACTCAATGAAGATACCATGTTGCTGCTTCAGGAAGCCGGCATCAAGCTTGTGTCGGATAAACGCACCTTATTGGTTCCTTCCAAGAACTTTCCGTTGGAAATACTGTTTCTCCGGGACGATGACATCCCTCAATCTGTTGCTACCGGTGTGGCCGATGTGGGTGTGGTGGGAGAAAACGAGTTCTGCGAGAAGAAAGAGGATGCTGTCATTGTTAAACGATTGGGATTCAGTAAATGCCGTCTTTCCATAGCCATTCCCAAGTCGATTGAATATACCGGTGTCAATTGGCTGAACGGAAAGAAAATTGCTACCTCTTACCCGGTTATTCTGGAGGATTTCTTGAAATCAAAAGGCGTTGTGGCTGAAATCCATACCATTACCGGTTCGGTGGAAATTGCTCCGGGCATTGGTTTGGCTGATTGCATTTTCGATATTGTCAGCTCAGGAAGTACGTTGGTCAGCAATCAGTTGAAAGAGGTGGAGGTTGTGATGCAATCGGAAGCCTTGCTAATTGGCCATACGGCGCTGAACGAAGAAAAGCAGGCGGTGCTCGATGAACTTTTGTTCCGCATCCAGGCTGTCCAACAGGCTGAAAACAAGAAATACGTGCTGATGAACGTGCCCAACGATAACATCAAGGCTATTGTGAATGAACTGCCGGGTATGAAAAGCCCCACCATCATGCCGTTGGCCAATGAGGGCTGGAGTTCCTTGCATACTGTCATCGATGAAAAGCGGTTTTGGGAGATTATCGGTCGATTGAAAGGACTGGGAGCCGAAGGGATCCTGGTATTGCCTATTGAGAAAATGATCCTGTGATTTTTCAATTCAAAAGTATGAAACGTTACGACTTACCAGCTTTCAACGATATTCCGGCGTTGCTTAAACGTCCGCTTATGCCTGTGGAAACCCTGTTTGATACGGTGGGTGCCATCCTTTCCGACGTCAAGGAAAGGGGCGACCGGGCACTGCTCGATTATAGCCTCCGTTTCGATGGCGTTGAGTTGAACTGTTTGGAGGTTTCCAATAAAGAAATTGCTGAATCAGAAGGATTTGTATCATCTGAATTAAAGCATTCAATTAATATTGCCAGCCAGACGATTTCGGCCTTTCATGCGGCGCAAAATATACCTTTGCCCAGTGTTGAAACCGCCCCGGGAGTGAACTGTTGGCAGAAAGCGTCGCCCATTGAACGGGTGGGTTTATACGTTCCGGGTGGTTCAGCTCCCTTGTTTTCTACGGTACTGATGCTGGCCATTCCGGCTAAATTGGCCGGTTGTACGGAAATTGTGCTCTGCACACCTCCGGGAAAGGACGGACGCGTACATCCAGCTGTATTGTACGCCGCCAACGTGGCCGGTGTGAAGCGCATTTTCAAGGTGGGAGGAGCCCAGGCCGTTGCTGCCATGGCGTACGGTACGGAAAGCGTGCCCAAGGTGTATAAAATCTTCGGTCCGGGCAACCAATACGTAACGGCTGCCAAACAGCTGGTGGGGCTGCACGATGTAGCCATCGACATGCCGGCCGGTCCTTCAGAAGTGGAAGTTTTGGCCGATGAAACCGCCAATCCGGCCTTTGTGGCCGCTGATTTGCTGTCACAGGCCGAACATGGACGCGACAGCCAATCCATTTTCTTGACCACATCGGCTGCTTTGGCCGACAAGGTGGAAGCAGAAGTGGAACGTCAGTTGCAAACCCTATCGCGTAAAGAAATAGCGATTGAATCGTTGAAAAACAGCATCATACTGGTGGTTTCCTCGTTGGAAGAAGCCATTGTGGCAACCAATGAATATGCCCCTGAACACTTGATTCTGGAACTTCAGGAAGCTAAACAAGTGGCTGAGCGCATTACAAACGCAGGTTCGGTGTTCATTGGCCATTTGACACCGGAAAGCGCAGGTGATTACGCTTCCGGCACCAACCATACCCTGCCCACCAACGGCTATGCCAAGGCCTATAGCGGTGTGAACCTGGACAGTTTCAGGAAGCGCATTACCTACCAGGAAATCACGTCGGAAGGGCTGAAAGGCTTGGGACCTGTCATTGAAGTAATGGCTGAAGCCGAAGCCTTGACAGCGCACAAGAACGCCGTCACCATCCGATTAAAACAACTGAACGAAAAGAAATAGTCTTATGACACTCAACGAACTGGTAAGACCTAACATACAAAAACTCAAGCCGTATTCATCGGCCCGTGACGAGTACCAGGGAGAGGCCTCCGTCTTTTTGGATGCCAATGAAAACCCCCTGAATCAACCCTACAACCGGTATCCGGACCCCTTGCAGCGTGATCTCAAGGTCAAAGTGGCCGCCATCAAGGGTGTACATCCCGACCAGCTGTTTTTCGGTAACGGAAGCGATGAACCCATCGATCTGGTTTACCGGGTGTTCTGTGAACCACGAGTGGACAATGTCGTGGCTATTGACCCTACATACGGCATGTACAAGGTCTGTGCCGATATCAACGATGTAACGTACCGCGGTGTTTTGCTCAGCGAAGACTATTCGCTGAATGCGGATGCCTTACTCAAGGCGGTGGATGCGCATACGAAGGTGATATTCCTGTGTTCACCCAACAATCCCACCGGCAATGACCTCTCGATTAAAGAGGTCAAGAAGGTGCTTGATACATTTGGTGGCATTACGGTAATCGATGAGGCCTATATTGACTTTTCCGACAGAGAGAGTTACCTGAACTTGCTGCCGTCGTATCCCAACCTGATTATCCTCCAAACATTCTCCAAGGCTTGGGGTATGGCTTCAGTCCGCCTCGGAATGGCTTTTGCCCAGCCGGAAATCATCCGTTACTTCAACAAGGTGAAATACCCCTACAACATCAATATCCTAACCCAACGCTTTGTCATGGAGGCTGTTGACCACCTGGAGCGTAAGAATGAATGGGTGGACATGCTGGTCAAACAACGGGCTGTATTGGTTGAAAAACTGAACGCCTGCTCCGTGGTCAAGACCGTTTACCCCTCAGATGCCAATTTCGTGTTGGTCAAGGTGGATGACCCGAATGCCTTATACAACAATTTGGTGAAGCAAGGTGTCATTGTAAGGAACCGTCATGCTGTTTCACTGTGCGCAGGATGCCTGCGTATTACGGTGGGAACACCGGCTGAAAATGAGGCCTTGCTCGACGCTTTGAACAAGCATTGACAAGCTTGAAAAGCAGGCAGCAGAAGCCACCAAGATGGCGACAGCAACCTGTATAATCGATTTTATACACAGAAATACATCCAACCTATAACACTAGTTCACCATGGATTCTTCTCAACCTTCTGCCACACCGAAAAAACGCCTCTTGTTTATTGACAGGGACGGAACGTTGGTCATCGAACCGCCGGTGACGTTTCAGCTTGACAAAATGGAAGACCTGGAATTTTATCCAGGTGTGTTCAGGAACCTGCATTTCCTGCGAACCAAGCTGGATGTGGGGTTTATCATGGTGACCAACCAGGATGGATTGGGTACAGCATCATTTCCTGAAGAAACGTTTTGGCCCATCCAGAACAAGATTATCAAGGCCTTTTCCAACGAAGGCATCGAATTTGATGCCATCCACATCGATAAATCCATGCCAGAGGACAATGCACCCACCCGCAAACCGGGTATTGGCATGTTGATGGACTATTTTTCCGATGAATACGATTTGCCTGGTTCGTACGTGATCGGTGACCGTCTGACCGATGTCAAACTGGCTGCCAATCTGGGTTGCAAGGCCATTTTGATGCAAGCTGCCGATAGTGAAATAGCCCGGCAGGTCCAGCAAGAAGGATTGGGCGCCATTTGTGCCCTTATTTCGCCCTTTTGGGACGATGTTACGGCTTTTCTCTATGCGGGTGGGCGGAAGGCTGTCGTGTCACGAAAAACCCGTGAAACCGATATTTATGTGAAAGTAAACCTGGACGGAAGCGGAAAAACCGACATTGAAACCGGATTGGGCTTTTTCGACCACATGCTGGACCAACTCGGCAAGCATTCGGGCATCAACCTGACCGTCAAAACGAAAGGCGACCTGGAAGTGGATGAACACCACACGGTGGAAGATACGGCCATTGCCCTGGGTGAAGCCATCCTGAAGGCCATGGGTGACAAACGTGGCTTGGAACGTTACGGTTTCTGCCTGCCTATGGACGATTGTCTGTGTCAGGTGGCCATGGATCTCGGTGGCAGACCCTGGCTGGTATGGGACGCTGAATTCAAGCGTGAGCGGGTAGGGGATGTGCCCACCGAATTGTTCCTGCATTTCTTCAAATCATTGAGCGATGCGGCCCGTATGAATTTGAACATCAAGGCAGAAGGAGAAAACGAACACCACAAGATAGAAGGTATTTTCAAGGCGTTTGCTCGGGCCATGAAAATGGCCATCCGCAGGGATATCAACCAGTTTGTATTGCCTTCCACCAAGGGGTTGTTGTAACTCATTGAAGCTCAGCTTTATAAGCTACATGGAATGTACTTTCATTCAAGCTTCTTGTGGCAAGTTACGGGGAATGCACTTATAGTAAATCGTTCAGGCAGGTTTGGTAATACGGACGTCCGGCATCGACCGGTCGCAGGATAGTTCCATCCCAGACCACCAAGTCCAAATCAATATGTACACGTCCATGGGCCGATTCACCGCGAATACGGCCCATGTTCGTTTCTGTTTCTTTCAGCCACCGGTCCATTTCTTCCCGTGAAAGTGGGGTGTTCCCAGTGCATACGGCGTTCAGGTAAGGTGTATTTGGATAAATAGTGGCAGAAGAAGTTGTTGAAGATGTGGCTGGTGTTGTTCCGAAGGCTTCCGATTCATGAATCCTCGAAAACCTGATTCCTGTGGGAAAATGAAGCTTGAGGCGTTCCATTGCTTCGGCCATATGGGCGGATGCTTCACAGTTGGAAGCCATCAACAAGGTAAAGGTATGCATGCAAAATAGATATATCGACAAAAATACCAAAACTTTACATACCTTTGAACAAACAACGACCTTTCCATGCGTATGAAAAACCGTGTGATTTTGTTTTTGGTTGCTTTGATGCAACTATCAACAGTGACTTTAGTGCAAGCAAAACAGGGAGACAAGGCAAAAACGGCCACCATCCTTCAGGTAGATTTGAAAGAGGAGATCAACAGCTACACCTGGTTGTTGATACAGAAGAGCCTTGAAAAGGCCACCGCCGACAAGGTAGATGCGGTATTGATCCACATGAACACCTACGGTGGTGAAGTGGTGTTTGCCGATTCCATACGGTCGGCCATCCTGGATGCCAAATTCCCCGTCTACGTATTTATTGACAACAATGCGGCTTCAGCCGGAGCTCTCATTTCCATTGCCTGCGACAGCATTTACATGCGTACCGGGGCTACGATAGGGGCTTCAACGGTGGTCGATCAGACCGGGGCGGCAGCAACGGACAAGGTGCAGTCGTATTTTAGGGGCATCATCAGGGCAACTGCCGAATCACAGGGGAAAGTCAAGCGTGTGACAAACGGCGATACAACCGAAGTGTGGCGCAGGGATCCACGGATAGCCGAAGCCATGGTCGATCCGGATGTGATCGTGCCCGGTTTGATCGATACCGGTAAGGTGTTGACATTTACTGCCAATGAGGCGCTGAAATACGGATACTGCGAAGGTATTGCCGACGATGTGCACGCGGTGTTGAGCGATCAGTTGGGGTATTCCGATTTTGAGGTGGTGGTCTTTACCTTAAAAGGGGTGGACAAACTGAGGGGCCGGTTGATGGGTACGATGCTAAGGGCCATTCTCATTATGATTATCGTAGCCGGTATTTGGTTTGAGTTGCAGGCTCCCGGAATAGGCTTACCTACCGTGGCTGCTGTAGCTGCGGCTATTTTATATTTTGCCCCCCTTTACCTGGAAGGTTTGGCCCAAAATTGGGAAATCATCGCCTTTGTAGTGGGTGTGTTGCTGTTGCTGGCAGAGTTGTTTATCATACCTGGCTTCGGTATAGCCGGCATTGCGGGTATTTTACTCATGGTGATAGGCTTGGTGTTTGCCTTGGTAGGTGCTGATTTCTCCTTTTCCATGGACGGCATGGCTGCCCTGGAAGAACCATTCCTCTTGGTCTCGCTCAGTATTGTCGCAGCCATTTTAATCATGATATGGGTTACCTCCAAGATTGGAAAAAGAGGGGGATTCCTGCAATTTCTTGCATTGAACAGTACTCAAAAAAATGAAGAAGGGTTCGTGGGTGTTCCTACCGATATTTTCAGCCTGGTTGGCAAGAAAGGGGTGGCTACTACCATCTTGAAACCTTCCGGGAAAGTGAGTATTGAAGGGAAAAATTACGATGCCATGGCGTTGGTCGGCTTTATTGAACCCGGAACAACAGTTGTGGTGGTTAGACACGAAGCCGGACAGGTTTATGTGAAAACCGCGAGCGCCGATTGACAGGCCTGAATGAGGCTTTCGTAGCGACGAATGTGCTGTTGTTTTCCCAGAAAACGATAATCATCGAGGGTCCAATCGCTCATCTTTCCACCCATTGTCATGTTTTCCGATTGGGCAGGAGGGAACCCGTTATAAGGCGCCAGGTGCCAAATTGAGTCATTTTTATACTCAAAAAACACATCAGAAGCTCTTTCTTGACGGTTTGAAACCATACCGTTGAACACAATCCGTTTGTACCATTCTTCTTGCTCGGTGTAGGGGAGGCGCAGCAGGCGCAAGCAGCGGAACAGACCTTCACAACTGTTTGCCACTTCCGGACCGCTTTTTTCCCTTAGAGCCGTGTATGACTGAACATGAACCGCACCGTTTTCATCCCTGTCGAGTCGTTTGCTCAACAGGTGTGTTTGTTGTCCTTCGTGCATGAGGCGGCAGGGCAATACGCTTAGGTCGCACGCCAGCGCTTTTTTATGGTGGGTAAACCATTCCCTGAGGTCTGTTGGTGGTTGTGGGGTTATGCCGTCAAGTTTGATGATCCATGCTTCAAAGCCTTGTGGAACGGACGCTTGGCCGGATAACACTTCGCCTGTAAAATCGTTGACCGAAAGTAACGCTGCCGGTGTCTCTGTTGTTGTAAACAGCCCACTTCGTAACAACTCTCGCAATCGATTGTCGGATAACCTTTTGCCTGTACTATTTGCCAATTCCTTTGAAGTGGGGTGGCTATCTTGATTGCTCAGGTTCAATTGGTGTGCGTGTCGAACAAGCCGGGCGATGTCAACCGGCTCAATAGTATCCAGTTCAGGATAACCCGATGGTTCGAATCGAATGGCTCCCATGCCTCGTTTTCCAAGCAATGAACACCAAGCTAATGGCGACAAAGACTGTGTGGATTTCCCGGATGGACGCAAGGCATATTCCAATAGGGTACGGGCATACTTCCCCGGCAATGCATCTTGTAAAAAGGGGGGAATGTAGTTTGTGGCTTCATTTTTTCCTCCAAAAGAAAGGACGGGGGCTTTCATTCCGCGTACCTCGTTCGGGAACTGTATGGGGGAAAACTGAATGTCTGTTTGCCAGAAAGAGGGCTGAAATTCAAACCACCCTTCAGTACGTTCAGGATTCCAGCTCATAACCCCCATGGGCTGTTCCTTGTAGAAGCATTCCAAGTATTGAGTCATGCTTTCGGTTTATTGACGTCGCGGTTCTTGCCTGGTCGTACCCGTTGACGGTGCCGGTGTTCATTGGCAAGCACCGGAGAAGTGGCATAACCGGGAAAGCAGGTCTCCAGTCTTTCCATCAGGTTTAATTCGCGCAAGACGGGCAGCAGGCTCATGAGGTTCACCGGTTTACCGCCTTCAATGTCACGTATGGTACTCCGGCTCAATCCTGTCCGATCGGCCAGTTGTTGTTGAGTTTGGTTGGTGCCTACTCTAAGCAGGCGTAAGCGTTTTCCGATTTCGGACACAATGGCCGCATCGGTCAGTCCATACCAGGAATCAATATCCATGCGTTTTTTTTTGCAAAATTAGTATAATGATTCATAATACACGCATTATAACCAGTAAATGTATATAATGGTTTAAATAATAACCATTATAGCAATCGTATTTTGAATTGTGATGGCTGTATAACAAGCACTGAATCATTTGTTTCCTGCTTTTTTTACCCGCACTGTTGTGTGTTTTCTGAAAAATGTGTTCCTTTGCAGCCGCTAACAGCAACTGGACAACAACAGACTTCGATGGGTTAAATGCCCACCGTCAGTATTTGAAAAACAACTAAAAAAGATAGCGATGTCTAAAATTTGTCAGATTACCGGAAAAAAAGCAATGATCGGGAACAACGTATCGCACTCGAAAAGACGTACGAAACGTAAGTTCAACGTGAATTTGTTTCACAAGAAGTTCTATTGGGTAGAACAAGACTGCTGGATTTCGTTGAATATTTCAGCGGCCGGCTTGCGTACGATCAACAAAAAGGGCCTGGATGCAGCCATGAAAGATGCTGGTGCCAAGGGTTTCTTGCGTGTTGAGGATATCAAGATACTTAACTAAAGAGTAGGAGATTGTAGAAATGGCTAAAAAAGCAAAAGGCAATAGAATCCAGGTAATCCTGGAATGCACCGAACACAAAGAAAGCGGTATGCCGGGTACTTCCCGTTACATCACAACCAAGAACCGCAAAAACACCACAGGTCGTATGGAGTTGAAGAAATACAACCCCATCCTGAAGCGCGTTACGATTCATAAGGAAATTAAATAAGATAAGCCATGGCAAAAAAAGCAGTTGCATCCATGCAAAACAAGGGTGAAGGCCGTGCCTTCTCCAAAGTAATCAAGATGGTGAAATCTCCCAAAACGGGAGCCTATGTCTTTCAGGAAGATATTGTTCCGAACGATAAGATCAGCGAGCATTTGAAAAAATAATTGCTGTTGAATAGCTATACAATCAAAGAACTGCTGTCTGTTGATGGCGGTTCTTTGGTATTTTTTGACGTACAATAAACAGATTGTTCCAATGGGTTTGTTCAACGTTTTTTCAAAAAACAAGGAAAAGGACAAGGCTGTGCTCGATGAGGGCCTTTCCAAAACCAAAGCTTCGGTATTTTCCAAGCTTGCCAGGGCCATTGCCGGCAAATCGAAAGTGGATGCCGACGTGTTGGATGAACTGGAGGAAACCCTCATCACGTCCGATGTGGGGGTTACCACCACGCTGCGCATCATTGAACGCATTGAGAAACGCATTGAACGCGACAAGTACGTGGACACGGCTGAACTGAACAACGTACTGCGGGAAGAAATCACCGCCCTGCTCATTGGTCATACCAGTGAAGACAGCGACGAGATTGTTTTTCCTTCAACGGAAGGCCCGTACGTGATCATGGTTGTGGGCGTGAACGGGGTGGGGAAGACCACCACCATCGGAAAGCTGGCCCATCAATTTATTCAGAACGGAAAGAAGGTGTATCTGGGTGCAGCCGATACATTCCGGGCCGCTGCCGTTGAGCAGTTGGTCATCTGGGGTGAACGGTCGGGTGCCACCGTCATCAAACAGGCCATGGGTTCCGATCCGGCTTCTGTGGCTTTCGACACGCTGAAATCGGCCGTTGCCAACAAGGCTGATGTCGTGATCATTGACACTGCCGGCCGTTTACACAACAAGACCGGCTTGATGAACGAATTGACCAAGATCAAGGACGTCATGAAGAAAGTGGTTCCCAATGCTCCGCACGAAGTGCTGTTGGTGCTGGATGGTTCGACCGGGCAAAATGCGTTCGAACAGGCCAAGCAATTTACACTGGCCACTGAAGTGACAGCCCTCGCCATTACCAAACTGGACGGTACAGCCAAGGGAGGTGTGGTCATCGGCATTTCCGATCAATTCCAAATTCCCGTTAAATACATCGGATTGGGTGAAGGCATTGACCACCTCCAACTGTTCAACCGTCGTCGTTACGTCGATTCCCTTTTCGGTTCAAATTGATACGATGGCCGCACAAAAGACCGTCACCCTGCTCACACTGGGATGCTCCAAGAATTTGGTGGATTCTGAGAAGCTCCTCCATCATTTTTCAGTAAGAGGATATACCATTTTGCACGACCAGGTACCACCTAAAGGAAGCTTGGTTATCATCAACACCTGCGGATTCATCGGCGATGCCAAGGAAGAATCCATCAATACCATTCTTGAATATGCCAGGCTTCGTCGAAAAGGGCGCATTGCTGGGCTGTATGTAATGGGTTGTCTTTCACAGCGTTATTTATCCGAACTTCAAGGCGAGATTCCCGAAGTCGATGGCTTTTACGGCAAATTCAATTTTGAGAACCTGTTGACCGACCTGGGTGAAACGGCGGCACCAAACGGTTGCATTGAGCGTCATCTCACAACCCCGCCTCACTACGCTTACCTGAAAATTTCCGAAGGCTGCAGCCGGACCTGTTCCTATTGCGCCATCCCCATCATTACCGGCAAGCACCGTTCCAGGCCCATGGACGAGGTGGTGCAGGAAGCTCGCATGCTGGTTTCGAAAGGGGTGCAGGAAATCCAGTTGATTGCTCAGGACTTATCCTATTACGGAAAAGACCGATACAAGTCATTGAAGCTTCCTGAACTGGTTTCGCGCTTGTCTGATATTCCCGATTTGAAGTGGCTGCGCCTGCACTATACCTATCCGTATGACTTTCCGATGGAGTTGCTACCCGTGATTAGGGAAAGAGATAATGTGTGCAATTACCTCGATATGGCCTTGCAGCATATCAGTGATCCTATGTTGCTGCAAATGCGCCGGAAAATAAACAAGGCCGATACGCTGGAATTGTTGGCCCGCATCCGTGAAGAGGTTCCTGGCATTCATTTGCGTACCACCTTACTGGTGGGGCATCCCGGCGAAACCGAGGCTGATTTTCAGCAACTGCTTGATTTTGTGGGCAAAACGCGTTTCGAACGTATGGGTGCATTTGTATATTCCGAAGAAGAAGGTACGTATGCAGCCCGCCACTATAAGGATGATATACCCGACAGCGTGAAGCAGGCCCGTTTGGAAGAACTGATGCTGTTGCAGCAAGGTATTTCCGAATCGATCAACCGTCAAAAAATAGGGCAGGAGCTCGCTGTTGTCATCGATAGGGTAGAAGGTGATTTGCTCATCGGACGTACTGAATTTGATTCTCCGGAAGTGGATCCGGAAATTCACCTTGCTGCCGTACCGGGCGTATCGCCGGGTACTTTTGGCTGTGCAGTGGTGACAGATGCAGGTCCTTATGATTTATATGGAAAATGGATAAGTCTTACATGAAACAAATTATACAGCCATGAAAAATCGATTGACGCTTCTTCTGCTTACGCTGTGCCTTTCAGGTACAATCTCACTTTTTGCGCAACAAGAAACAACAACCTCAATCTATGGGTTTGTGCGTAGTGACTTTTTTCTGGATTCCCGTGCGATTAAAAACAGCATTCAGGAACTGCACTCATTTTATCCCTTATATTCCGATCTAAATGCCAATGGTGATGATTTGAACGCTGTGCCAAATTCAGGATTCAACAGTGTAACCTCCCGATTGGGTGTCAACATTAATGGTACAGGCATCTTGGGTGCGACGAGTAGTCAATCGGCCATTGAAATGGACTTTTGTGGTGCCCCCAATTATTGGATTATGCGGTTACGCCAAGCTTACATCAAGTTAAAATGGACATCTTCCGAACTGCTGGTGGGACAAACCTGGCACCCTTTATTTACCAGTTCAGTGATGCCCAATGTATTATCACTAAATACCGGTTCACCGTTTCAACCGTTTAACCGCAGTCCGCAAATCCGGTATGACTACCTGAAGGGGAACCTAAAATGGTCAGCCGTCGGTGTGTGGCAAATGATGTACACATCAGCCGGTCCGTTGCCGTTGGGTAGCACATACACATACCAACGGAATGCATTGATTCCCAATTTATACGCATCGGTTGAATACAAAAAGGATGAGTGGCTTGGCGGTCTTGGACTGGATTACAAGTGTATTTTGCCCGAACGGTATGTATTGGATGGAAGTGCAGTAAAGGTCATCAACAACAAGCGGCTGCACACACCCACCGTAACAGCATACGGTTTGTACAAAACACCTGAAATTCTAGTACAAGCAAAAGCCCTGTTGGGCCAAAACCTGGTGGATCACGCTTTGATTGGTGGATATGCCATCACACCAACTCACGACTACATACCATATAATACGTTTAGTAGTTACGTAAATTTAGTTTCCGGAAAGGTGCATCAGGTGGGTATGCTGGCTGGATACAGTGCCATCCTGGGACCAGCCGAAGCGTTGCCTGCAGGCAGTCTTTTCTACGGGTTGGGAGCAGAAAATGCAAATAATCTGTTGACCGAAAGAATGGCCAAATCCATCTACCGGTTGAGCCCTTCCTATTCGTACAACATCGGAAAATGGAAAGTGGGAGCGGAGCTGGAAATTACAGCTGCCGATTGGTCTGTCCGTCAGGTGGATGGAAGCCTGAACAGGTACGAAACCACCACCAATTACCGCTTGTACGGTATAGCCATGTATAAATTCTAATTAACATATTTTAACCATATTGCAGGCCATTCTTGGTTGATTCAGAGTAAATTAGAGGAGAAATCCCCTTATACGAACAGCCATGGAAGAGAAGTTGGTCACTGTTGCCATTCATACGTATGAACGGGCACTGATTGTCAAAGGTATTCTTGAGTCGGAAGGTATCCAGGTGTGTCTGCACAATGTAAATCTGATTCAACCGGTCATTTCTGCCGGTGTCCGTGTCCGTATCAATGAACGCGACTTGCCTGCAGCCTTGAGCATTCTGGAAGGATTGAATTTTCCCGATGAATGTGTTACTGCCAACGAATCAGTAGTTAAAAGTATCCTGGTTCCTGTTGATTTTTCCATGTATTCACTAAAAGCGGCAAGGTTGGCTGTACACTTGGCTCACGATTTGCAAACAGAAACAACGCTGCTTCATACGTATTACAGCCCGATGTATGCAGGTGGAATGCCAATCAGCGATGCTTTTGCGTTTGACGATTCAGGTAAAGAGCTGGTTCAGAAGCAGATGAATAGCATGCATGAGCACATGGATGAACTTAAAGCAACCTTACTACGAGAAATGAAAGAGGGTCAATTGCCGGAATGTCGGTTGAAACTCAAATTCAGAGAAGGTGTACCGGAAGAACAAATCCTGACGTACAGCAAGAGACATCCGCAACAGCTCATTGTACTGGGAACTCATGGTAAGGGGTTCAAGGAAGGTGATTTGCTGGGATCGGTTACGGCAGATGTGATAGAACGGTCTAACGTGCCGGTTTTTGCTTTTCCGGTGGATATGCCCATGGAATCCATGGCCGATATCAAACACATCGGTTATATCACCAATTATGAGCAACGCGATTTGATTGCCTTTGATGCCATGATGCAATTACTAAAGCCATATCGGTTCAAGGTCTATTTCCTGCATTTGTCTTCGGAAGCGGAAACATGGGATGAGATCAAGTTGTCGGGCATCAAGTCGTATTTTGAAAAACAATACCCTGATTTGGAAAGTACGTACTGTGTAATCAGAGGAGACAATCTGATTCAAACATTGGACGAGTTTATTCAGGAACGAACCATTGATGTTATTGCTATGATGGCTCAGAAACGTTCAATTATTGCAAGGTTGTTCAATTCCAGTTTGGCAAACAAAATGTTGTTTCATACCAATACGCCGGTGTTGTTGCTAAGGGGCTGATCGTTGCTGGAGCCATGGGGCTTTCACAATGATGCATGAAGGCCCTTTCTTTTCGCCCTATTTGAGTTATAATTAATATTATGTTGAATAACATAGGGTGAAAAGAAAATGGCTCCCTCCCGGAAGCCATTTCTTCGTGTATTACTTTTTTTCTGAAAGCTTCTTGAATTTCTCATCCATTTCCTTGTATTTGGCATTGTCGTCGGTGTTGTAATAAATGCCTCTTAAAGCCGTAATGAAAGAACCATTTTCAGGTTCAAGTTTATAGGCTCTTTCAAAGTATGGTTTGGGTTTTTCAAAAATAGCTTTTAGTTTCGCTTTTTCTACTTTGTATTTTTTATCATCCTTGATCTCGTTTACTTTCTGTAGTTCATCTACAGCTGTGTTGTAATAGATTCGGCCTAAATTACCCAATGCTTCAGCCATATTCGGATCAATTTCAATGGCTTTTTCGTAGCATGCGATGACTTCTTTCAATTTTTCCTCGTTATTCGTCGCCTTCGGGTTGCTATCGATTTCTTTTTCAATAATCCTGCCCTTCAAGTGCCATAGTGCTGCGTTTTTTTCGTCTTGTTCCAACGAGGCATTGATCCATTTCAAGGCATCACCCATGGCATTCCTGTTGATGTAATGGTTAATCAGATTGGTGGAGTAAAACTTGTCTTTTGGAAAGTTACGTGCTCCTAACTGATAGATTCTCAACAGATTGACTGAATCATTTAATCTTCGATAGGAATCACTCAAGCTTAGATAAACATAGGCACGTTCATCTTCATCTTTAATGGAATCCTTGATGTCTTCAAAATATTTGGATACAAGATCATATCTCTGGGCTTTTACTGCACTGATCCCGCTGTAATATTTGAGTGTATTGATCAGTGTGTCATGTTCCAATCCCAATCCTCTTTTCCTTAAGTAAGGAATTTTTGAATAGTTGATGTACAGATCAAACATGTCGACCGCTTTCATGAATTGGCTTTGCTTGTGGAAATCTGCACCAACATCCGGAAATACCGGTCGTACTTTCAACGTGCGCTCGACAATTTTTTCGGAAAATTTGGGTTTAATCCGTCCTTTCTTGTCGGGTAGATTATCCAGTGAGTCAGCCTTGGTGTAATACTCCAATGCTTTTTTCAGGGACTCTCCCATCACCGCCTTGTCAGCCGTGCCCGGTTTTCTACCCCAGACAATTTCCTGTTGCTCTTGGTAAATCTTATAGAACACTTCACCCGCAATAAACCAGGTATTGGCCAATTTGTTTGTCGTAGTATCTTCCAAAGCAAGTAAAATGGCATCTTTTGCTCCTTTAAGATTATACGGCTCAGCTGCAATTGCAGCTTTTGCTTTGGTTACGTTTCTTTTCTGCGCATAGGTGTCCACCCCGCTAATGAACAACAGTGCCATCAGCAGTACTAAAACCTTGTTTGTCCCGACAATCCTCCAAAAGGATGTACGCGTCGTGGCATCTAATAAACAAGCTTTTTTCATATTAAAATGTTTAAAGTACTATATTATTTTAGAATCATTCAATGGAATTCTCTGTTGGTGAATCATTTACGGCCTGATTCTCCTCAGGCAGTGCGCTTTCAACATCCTGATTCTCTTCCGTATCGCTGGCAACCCTGCATACGGAGGCAATTTCATCGTGTCGTTTTTCCAGGTTGATCAAACGTACTCCCTGCGTGGCTCTACCCATGATTCTAAAATCAGAAACCTTAACCCTGAGGGTAATCCCCGATTTGTTGATGATCATGAGGTCGTGCTCGTCGGTCACACTTTTTATGGCGACTAATTTACCGGTTTTTTCGGTAATATTCAACGTTTTCACCCCTTTTCCACCTCTATTTGTGATGCGGTAGTCATCCAGGTTGGATCGCTTGCCGTATCCCTGTTCGGATACAACCATGATGGACTCATTTTCCTTGTCCTTGATGCAAACCATGCCAACTACCTCGTCCATACCATCGTTGTCGAGTGTCATGCCCCGAACACCGGTGGCAGTACGGCCCATGATACGGACAGCGCTTTCATTGAACCGGATGGCACGGCCGTTCTTATTGGCCAGAATGACTTCAGCGTTTCCGTTAGTCATGCGGACCGCTATTACGGCATCGTCTTCGCGGATGGTGATGGCGTTCACTCCGTTTTGGCGTGGGCGTGAGTAAGCCTCCAGCAATGTTTTCTTGACCACACCCTGCTTGGTGCAGAACAGCAGGTAATTCGAGTTGATGAATTCCTTGTCGGTTTGCAGGTTCTTGACACGGACAAAGGCATTCACCTTGTCGGATGCGTCTATGTTCAGCAGGTTTTGAATAGCCCGCCCCTTTGAGTTCTTTGTGCCTTCGGGAATTTCATACACCTTGAGCCAGTAGCACTTACCCTTTTGAGTAAAGAACATCATGGTGTGGTGCATGGAAGCCGGGTAGATGTATTCAACAAAGTCCTCATCACGGGTATTGGAGCCTTTGGATCCCACTCCTCCCCTGTTTTGAGCCCTGAATTCGGCCAGAGGTGTGCGTTTGATGTAACCCATGTGTGAAACGGTGATGATCATTTCATCGTCCGCGTAGAAATCTTCCGGATTGAAATCCTCGGAAGCATAGACAATTTCTGAACGTCTTACATCACCGTATTTATCTTTCACTTCCATCAACTCTTTCTTGATGATGTCCATGCGCATATCTTTGCTTTCCAGCACTTCCTTGTACCAGGCGATTTTCTTCATCAAGGCTTCAAACTCGTTCCGGAGTTTGTCCATTTCGAGTCCGGTGAGCTGGCGTAGACGCATTTCGACAATGGCTCTGGACTGCAGATCGGAAAGGTTGAATGCGGCCATGAGCCGTTCGCGGGCTTCATCGGGCGATTGGGAAGAACGGATGATAGCGATGACCTGGTCTATGTTGTCGCAGGCTATGATCAATCCCTCAAGTATGTGGGCGCGTTTCTCGGCCTCATTCAGTTCAAATTGTGTACGTCGTACCACCACTTCGTGACGATGATCAACGTAATAACGAATCAGATCCTTAAGATTCAACAAACGGGGACGTCCGTGTACAAGGGCTATGTTGTTGACACTGAACGAAGTTTGCAATGCCGTCATTTTGTACAGCTTGTTGAGCAGTACGCTGGCGTTGGAATCTTTTTTCACTTCAATGACGATGCGCATACCGTCGCGGTCAGACTCATCGTTGATGTGGTAAATGCCGTCAATTTTCTGTTCCTTTACCAAGTCAGCAATGCCGGTTATGAGTTCGGCTTTGTTGACCATGTACGGGATTTCCGTTACTATAATCTTTTCACGGGTACCGTCGGACTCGATTTCAGCCCTGGCACGCAGGACAACGCGGCCGCGTCCTGTTTCAAAAGCCTCACGGACACCGGCATAGCCGTAGATGAAGCCACCCGTGGGGAAATCGGGAGCCAATACATACTTCATCAGCTCGCTGATTTCGATGTCGTTGTTGTCGATGTAGGCAACCAATCCGTCGATGACTTCCGAGAGGTTGTGCGGGGCCATGTTGGTGGCCATACCGACCGCAATACCGGCAGCACCGTTTACCAACAGGTTGGGAATGCGGGTGGGTAAAACGGTGGGTTCCTTCAATGTTTCATCGAAGTTGGGTTGCATGTCTACCGTGTCCTTCTCGATATCGACCAGCATTTCTTCGGCCAATCGTTTCAAGCGACACTCGGTATACCTCATGGCTGCAGGAGAGTCGCCGTCCACGGAGCCGAAGTTGCCTTGACCATCGACCATGGGATAGCGCATGGACCATTCCTGCGCCATGCGTACCATGGCATAGTAAACAGATGAATCTCCGTGTGGGTGGTATTTACCCAGCACATCCCCCACAATACGGGCGGATTTCTTATATGGCTTATCTGAATTGTTGCCCAACTCATTCATACCAAAAAGGACACGCCTATGAACAGGCTTCAGTCCGTCCCGGACATCGGGCAACGCTCTGGAAACAATTACGGACATCGAATAATCAATGTAGGAAGACTTCATTTCTTCCTCTATGTTTATCCGAATAATTCTGTCTTGCTCAGTCATTTAAAAAAAACTTTAGGTTACAGGTTTCACATCCCTTAAAAAAGCACGCTAATGTACGCTTTTCTACCTGATTTCACAAGAAATCTGTTAAAATTATTTGGTCAAAAAGACCATCAATAACTCCTTTTATGACAGTTTGACAGTTGGCAAAGTATTTGCAAGGTATTCATTGACAAATATCATTTTATCCGTATATTTGAGGTAGGTTTTCTCATTAGGTTACAGTTAAAAATGGTTACGAAGCATTTATTAGTATGAATACAGCAAAATTTTCCCAAAGCGTTCGAGATGTGATCGGTTTTAGCCGTGAAGAGGCACTCAGGCTTGGGAACGACGCCATAGCACCTGAGCATTTGTTGTTAGGTATCCTGAGGGAACATGACAGCAATGCCTACATCCAACTATCAAAGCTGAATGTCGATTTGATGCGGGTTAAGCGGACCATTGAAAGTCGCGTCAGTCGCTCAGAGTTTGGTTCCCTCACTCCCGACCTACCGTTGACCAAATCGACCGAACGGGTGTTGAAGATTGTCTTTTTGGAGGCCCGATCGTTGGAACTGCGTGGGCACAAAAGAGAAGTAATTGATACAGAGCACCTTTTGTTAGCAATATTAAAGGAAGAGAACAACCTTGCTGCCACGGTGTTGAATGAAGAAGGACTGGAATGGTCTCAATTACAGGATGCTATAGCCGGCTATACCATGCCGCAGGCAGGAGCCGGTTTTACCGATGATGATGCTGAAGATGAGGATGATATGCCAAGAGGAAACGATAATTCCTTTGGTGGTGCTGATTCGAAGCAACAAACCCGAACCCGTCAGAATACTGGTTCAGACACCCCTGCTCTCGATAATTTTGGCAATGATATGACGAAAGCGGCGTTTGAAGGCCGTTTAGATCCTGTTGTCGGTCGTGAGGAAGAAATCATGCGGTTGGCCCAGATTCTGAGCCGTCGAAAGAAAAACAATCCGGTGCTCATAGGTGAACCGGGAGTCGGAAAGTCGGCCATTGTTGAAGGTCTGGCCCTACGCATTGTACAACGGAAAGTTTCCAGGGTCTTGTTTGACAAACGACTCATCTCACTCGACCTGGCCTCCATGGTAGCAGGTACAAAGTATAGGGGGCAATTTGAAGAACGCGTAAAGGCCATTCTGAACGAATTGCAAAACAACAAAAACATCATCTTGTTCATCGATGAGATTCATACTATTGTGGGTGCGGGCAATGCCAGCGGTTCCATGGATGCTGCCAATATGCTGAAACCAGCACTTTCCAGAGGCGATTTGCAGTGCATCGGGGCCACAACGCTCGATGAATACCGCAAAAGCATTGAAAAAGATGGTGCACTGGAACGTCGGTTTCAAAAAATCATTGTTGAGCCCACTACGCCTGAAGAAACCCTGCAGATTTTACGGAATATCAAGGAACGGTACGAGGAACACCATCACGTACGGTATACCGACGAAGCACTCGAAGCCTGCGTCCGGCTTACACAACGTTATATATCCGACCGCAATTTCCCCGACAAGGCCATTGATGCCATGGATGAAGCTGGCTCAAAGGTCCATTTGACCAATATTGTTGTGCCGGATATCATCATTTCACTGGAAAAAGAAATTGACGACGCCAACCTGAAAAAGATGGAGGCTGTTCAATCACAAAACTTTGAACTGGCAGCCAGTTTCAGGGATCTGGCCAATATCAAGACAACGGAGTTGGCCACCTTCAAATCGGAATGGGAAAACAGTGCCGATGTTGATTGCCAACCTGTTGATGCAGAAAAGATTGCAGAGGTTGTCGCTGTGATGACGGGTGTGCCCTTGAAGCGCATCGCCCAGGAAGAAAGCTCCAAGCTACTGAATATGCGGTATGAGATCAAAAAGAAGATCATAGGTCAGGACAAGGCCGTTGATGCTGTGGTCAAGGCCATTCAGCGCAACCGTGTGGGCTTGAAGGACCCCAACCGTCCAATTGGTGCGTTCTTGTTTGTCGGCCCAACCGGTGTGGGAAAAACACACCTGGCCAAGTTGTTGTCGGAAGCCATGTTTGATAGCAAGGATGCTTTGTTGCGCATCGATATGAGTGAGTTTATGGAAAAATTTACCGTTTCAAGATTGGTCGGAGCCCCTCCGGGATACGTAGGTTACGAAGAAGGCGGTCAATTGACCGAAAAGGTACGCCGCAAACCCTATTCCGTCATCTTGTTGGACGAAATTGAAAAAGCGCATCCAGATGTGTTCAACCTACTCTTACAGGTGATGGACGAAGGTCGGTTGACCGACAGTCTGGGTCGGATGGTCAATTTCAAGAACTCCATCCTGATCATGACGTCCAATGTTGGCACCCGTCAGCTCAAGGAGTTTGGCAAGGGTGTAGGTTTCAGCAATATCCGCGATGAAATCAGTGGCGATTACTCCAAGAATGTGATACAAAAAGCCTTGAACAAGACGTTTGCCCCAGAATTTCTCAACCGCATCGACGACATCATCCATTTTGAACCTCTGTCTAAGGATGCCATCCTTCAGATCATTGATCTGGAACTTGAAGCCTTCACGCAGCGGGTAGAAGGTTTGGGTTTCCTGCTTGATGTTTCGCCAGAGACTAAGAATTTCCTGGCCAAGAAAGGGTACGATGCACAATTTGGCGCAAGGCCATTGAAACGGGCAATCCAACAGTATCTGGAAGATGAATTGGCTGAATTGATCCTATCCGGAAGCCTGAAACCCGGTGATCGGATGGGTGTGGAAATAGACGAGGCTGATGGCACTGTCAAAAAAATCATCAACGGAACACCCGTTTAACAGTCATTCTGGCAGTAATCAGTTTGACGTGTGAAAAAATGTCAGGACCACCGGTCTTGGCATTTTTATTGTGAAATATAGGATACAAACCGCATTAAATAGATTCAGATATGCAAAAAGGAACTATTGGGGTAACTACAGAAAACATTTTCCCCATCATCAAGAAATTTTTGTACAGTGATCATGAGATTTTTCTCCGTGAAGTGGTGGCAAATGCCACTGATGCCACTCAAAAGCTTAACACACTTGCTTCTGTTGGCGAATTTAAGGGCGAATTGGGTGATTTGGCCATCCGAATTTCCGTCAATAAAAAGAAAAAGACGCTGACCATTTCCGACAGAGGTATTGGAATGACGGCCGAAGAAATTGAAAAGTACATCAATCAGATTGCTTTTTCCGGTGCCGAGGAGTTTCTGGAAAAATACAAAAACGACGCCAACGCCATTATCGGTCATTTCGGTCTCGGTTTCTACTCTTCCTTCATGGTGGCCAAACAGGTTGAAATCATCACGAAGTCGTGGAAAGAAGGTTCACAGGCTGTCAGGTGGTCGTGCGATGGTTCACCAGAATACCAGTTGGATGAAATCGAGAAAAGCGACAGGGGAACCGATATCGTATTGCACATCGATGATGAAAACAAGGATTTCCTGGAAGAGTCCAAGGTTAAGGAGTTGCTCAATAAATACTGTAAGTTCATGCCAATTCCCATCGTATTCGGCAAAAAATCCGAATGGAAAGATGGCAAGCAGGTGGAAACCGAGGAAGACAACCAGATTAATGATGTCAAGCCTGCCTGGACCCGCAAACCGACAGATCTTACGGAAGAGGATTACACGAAATTTTACAAAGACCTCTACCCTTTCTCCGAAGATCCTTTATTTCACATCCATCTCAATGTGGACTATCCCTTCAACCTGACCGGTATTTTGTATTTCCCCAAAATCAAGAACAGCGTGGAGATACAAAAGAACAAGATTCAATTATACTGCAACCAGGTGTATGTGACCGATTCCGTAGAAGGCATCGTACCTGATTTCCTTACCTTGTTGCACGGAGTGATTGATTCTCCGGACATTCCCTTGAATGTATCCCGTTCTTACCTGCAAAGTGACAACAACGTACGTAAGATTTCCAGCCACATCACCAAGAAAGTGGCTGACCGTCTGAACGAAATTTTCAAGAATGACCGCAGCCAGTTTGAAGAAAAATGGAATGACTTGAAGGTATTCATTGAATACGGCATCCTGACCGAAGAAAAATTCTGGACGGCCGCTCAAAAGTTCTGTTTGTTGGCCAATGTGGATGGTCAACGCTTCACGCTGGACGAATACAAACAGCTCATCAAGGACAATCAGACCGACAAGGATGGACAGTTGGTTTACCTGTATGCTTCCGACAAAGATGCACAACACGCTTATGTGGAAGCTGCCAAGGCAAAAGGCTACGATGTGCTGCTGATGGATGGTCAGCTTGATGTACACTTTGTTGGCAAACTGGAACAGACGTTTGAAAAATCACGCTTTGTACGGGTTGATAGTGATGTTGTTGACAATCTGATAGTTAAAACAGAGAAAGAAGCTGTCAAACTCACCGAAGAGCAACAGGAATCGCTGAAAAAACAATTCAACGAAAAACTGCCCGTAGTCGAAAAGGTCTCGTTTACCGTACAACTGGAGCATCTGGGCGAAAATGCCTCTCCTGTCGTTCTGACCATCAATGAGTTTATGCGTCGTATGCAGGAAATGGCAGCCATGAATCCGGGCATGAATTTTTACGGGGATATGCCATTGAACTATACCATGGTTGTTAATATCGATCATGTATTGGTAAAGTCCATACTCGAAAACGAACAGGCTGAAAACAAAGAAGATACCATCAAACAACTGATGGATCTGGCGTTGCTCTCAAACGGATTGTTAAAGGGTGAAGCGCTCACCAATTTTGTCAAACGAAGTTATGGGATGATCCAGTAAAACGTGTTGATTTTTCATCACGTTTGGCTGAATTTTTGTAAATTTGAGGCTGCATCGTATGATGTGGCCTCTGTTGTTTATGAAAATGAAACGCTTGTTTTTGCTTCTGATTGTTTGTCTGTTTGTGCAGCTTGTTTCTGCGCAGCGTGTAGGTTTGGTACTCAGTGGAGGTGGTGCCAAGGGGTTGGCGCACATAGGTATGCTTCAGGCTTTGGAGGAGAATGGCATTCCCATTGATTATGTGACCGGTACATCCATTGGTGCCATTATTGGTGGTTTTTATGCCATGGGGTATTCTCCTTCAGAGATGATGGAACTGTTTAAATCGCCCGATTTCATGAACTGGATGAACGGTACGGTAGAAAAAGAGTATGTGAACTATTTCAGAAAACCCGATCCTACACCTGAAATCCTATCCACAGAAATATCCTTGAAGGATACCACGCTTAAGCCGGGAAAGTTGCTGCCTACCAGCTTGATGAATCCCATACAGATGAATTTTGCTTTTTTGCAATTGACCGCTCAGTATACGGCTCAGTGTCAGGAAGATTTCAATAAGCTCTTCATTCCTTTCCGCAGCGTGGCGGCCAATGTCTACGAGCGAAAGTCTTATGTGTTCCGCTCGGGTGACCTGGGAGATGCCATTCGAGCATCGATGACGTTCCCTTTTGTGTTCAAGGCCATCAAGGTGGACGGTAAATTGTTGTACGATGGTGGCATATACAATAACTATCCGGTGGATATCATGGAAAAGGATTTCAATCCGGATGTGTACATAGGCAGTGTTGTGGTGGATACTGAAACCAAGCCTGATGACTACGACATGATAGGTCAGTTGCAAACCATGATCATGCACCCCAGCAATTACGTCATACCTAAGGATAAGGGTTTTCAATTGACCTTTGATTTGAAACATGTTTCTTTGCTGGATTTTCACAAAGCCGACTCCCTGTTTCGTGTAGGTTACGATGAAACCATGCTTAAGATGGACAGTATCAAGCAACTGGTAAGCAGGCGGGTCGATCCGTTTGATTTATCACTCAGGCGTGCTTTGTTCAAAAGTCAAACGCCGGAAATATGGTTTCGGGAGATCATTGTAAATGGAACCAGTGAGGCTGAGAAGGCGTATATCATGAAAGTGCTGGGGCAAAACGGTCGGTCATATTTTGATCTGGAAACGTTTAAGGTGGGGTATTTCAAGTTGCTATCCGATAAGAAAATCAATGAGATTATTCCACATGCCGTATATGATTCCATTGATTCCTCGTTCCGCTTGGTGCTGGATGTGGAAATGAACAAGACGTTTCGGTTGGCCATTGGGGCAAATTTGTCTTCTTCCACGTCGAATCAATTATATTTTGGGGCCGGATTCAATGTGCTGAACGAATATTCCCAGCAGTATACGGCAGATGCGTATATGGGACGTATTTTAAATGCCATTCGACTGAAGTCTGTGGTGTTCTCATCCGATGATGTGCCTAAGTATTTTTCTGCTGAGTTGGCATCCATGAATTATAACTTCTTTCAAGGTGAGAAGTTGTTTTATGTTGATGACAGACCTGCTTTTATCAAGCAACACGAGACGTTTTTTAAGTTTCGGTTCGCTGTTCCTACACAGAAAAACGGAAAGCTGGAGGCTGGATTGTCTTTTGGCGATTTGTTGGACAGCTATATGCAGACCAAGTTGGAATCGTTTTCTGATCAGAGTTTTGATAAGAGTGTTTATTTACTGATGAATGCTTCTTTCGGATTCAAGAAGAATAACCTGAATGCCAAACAGTATCCCACTGCCGGACAATACACGCATGCTGAACTACAATTGTTGACTGGATTGGAGATTTTTCAGTTTCCCGATACGTTGGGAAATATGTCAAAATCGAACAAAAGTTTGTCCTATGCGCAATTCTCAATGGGAACGGAGCGGTATACAACCATTAATCCTTCGTTTATTTTAGGTCTGAGAGGTGATTTGGTGTGGAACAACAAGCGTGCCCTGGATAACTATACTTCCAGTATTGTTCAAAGTCCGGGGTTCACTCCTACGCTTCACAGTAAAGCGCTCTTCAATGAAGCTTATCGATCGAATCAGTATGTTGCCCTGGGGGTTCTCCCTATTTGGAACATGCAACCCAATTTATTCCTTCGTACGGAAGTGTATGGTTTTTTCCCTTGGTCGGTGTACAAACGGGGACCCAATCAACAGGCCGTGTTGAGCCGCGAATGGTCAAACATTCAGTATATGGTAGAGGCTTCGTTGGTGTACAACCTCCCGTTTACCTCATTGAGCTTATTCATAAACAATTACAGTTATCCATGGGGTAATTGGAACATTGGAATCAATTTGGGCTATTTGTTGTTCGGCAACCGATTTATTGAATAAATCCAAAAAAATGCCTTGTATTGTTGCAGGAAAGGATAAATCGCCCTATCTTTGCAACCGCAAAAGCAAACGGCTACGTAGCTCAATTGAATAGAGCATCTGACTACGGATCAGAAGGTTACAGGTTTGAATCCTGTCGTGGTCACCAGAAGCCACTCCATTTCGGGGTGGCTTTTTTCATGGCCAACCCTCCCCTCTTTTTTCTTCTGATTAATAGATAGTTTCCGTTCCGCCGCTAGTGTATGGTCTGTCCCAGGCTTCGGTTCGGTGCGCGGAAAATTTAACCAGTGAGGCTAAAATCTCAAAACGGTTAATTTTCTATTCGCACCCCTCCAAGAAGCCTGGGACAGACCATACACTACCGGCTCCACTGCAACGCTCATTGGGCTGGTGGCAGTGAACCTCAATCGAAGGGAAAGCGTACTGAAGGAAGGTGCTGTTGAGTGGATGCTGGAATGTAGGTGGTATGGGCTGGTTCAGCGACTATGAAAAAAAGCGTTAAAAAAACAAACTGGAGAGAGGCGTATAAAAATTTCATCTTCCGAGGAAGGAACGCCAGTGACTGACGCTTTGAAATTTTA
>CAYPLF010000011.1:0-45775 GCA_964411555.1 uncultured Bacteroidales bacterium
GCGGCAACACTTGACCAAGCCGCAAACCGCAATACGTTGAACTTTTTGACGGGCTTGTCCTTCTGTCCGGCAAAAAAACCTAGCAAGGCCTTGTCTGCGTTGAATCGCGCCGGAATATCCGGCTGGGAAAGCCAGGCTTGAAGCAAAGACTCCTCTTCTGCACTGGTCAGGCCTTCGTAGTACTGTTCGAGCATTCTGTCAATGACATCTTCAGTGACTCGTTCTTTCCTGTTTTTTGGTTTCAATTCGATCATTGTCTGTTACTTATGTTGTTGTCAATCTGATGTATTCTTCTCGTACTTTCTTTCTGGCCCTCGATAGGTTCACCCGTATGGCTTCCGGACTACTTCCGGTTATTTCTGCTATTTCAGCCAGTTCATAACCCTCTATGTCTTTCATCGTGATGATGGCTTTTTGTAAGGCGGGCAAATCCTCGATGATGACCTTTAATACTTCCTCCGTATTCTTTCGCTCAAGCCGGAGGTAAGGATTGTCCGGACTCGCCCGCCTGTATAAATCCAGTTCAATGGAAACGGTCTTCCCCCTGCTTCTAATCTTGTCGATGCACTGGTTCTTGGTGATGGTCATGGCCAGCGCAACCCGATTGTCGTATTTATCTAGGTCGTCGCGCAGGTTCCATAGCCGTATCATCGTTTCCTGAACGGCATCTTCAGCATCGTCCTTATTTTCAAGGAGCCTGAAGGCTGTCAGAAACAACTTTTCCCGAACCGGAATGATTTCTTTTCTGAATAAATCGTGTTTCATTGTGGCATCACCGATAAGATGACGAACAAAGCTAACGAACGTAACATGAAAAAAAGAAAAAAGTAGGGAAAGCCTATCGCTCTTGTTCGAACATGTTGGCGGCGATGCAGACTTCGTTGTACCACGCTTGTCCGAATTTTCGGATCAAGGGCTCTTTGAGGTATTGGTAAAGGGGAGTGCCTGTGGTTTTTCCCAGTGCCCTGGCCCCTGCACAAATGGACCACGCTTGGTAGTTCACGGCCGTGTAGTCCGGGTACTTTTTAAGACGGACAGGATACAAATGGCAAGAGATGGGTTTCATAAAGGAAATCTTGCCCTCACGCCACGCTTTTTCAATGGCGCAGTAACAAATGCCATCCTTCCCGTAACAGGTGAATACGCAATCTTTTCCGTTCACGATGGAAGTGACCATCTCACCTTCAACGTCTGCGTAGGCCACACCTTGAGTCTCAATGATGGCCTTGGCCTTTTCGGAAAGATCGTCCCAAATTTCAGGCAGGATGTTTTCAATTTCAGCCACTTCGTCAAGTTCGAGTGGTGCACCGGAATCACCCTCCACACAGCAAATGCCGAGACATGCCTGCAAGTCGCAACAAAAATACTGGTCGAACAGGTCCAGGCTGATAAGGGTGTCTTTGATCTGAAGCATAGGGGAAGAGATCGTTCGGATAGAAAAAGAAAAGGGAACAACCGGTGAGGTTGTTCCCTTAATCAAATGGGTTTAATCAATCAGGCAGCGGCCTGTCATGTCGGCAGGTTGAGCGATGCCCAATATAGTGCAGATGGAGGGTGCTACATCGGCCAAAATGCCGTTAGAAACGGTGGCAGCCTTGTTTTCGCTGATGTAAACAAAGGGTACGGGGTTCAGCGAATGGGCAGTATTTGCAGACCCGTCAGCATTCTTCGCATTGTCTGCGTTTCCGTGATCGGCAATGATAATCATATCATAGCCGTGTTGCTTGCCGGCTTCGATGACTTTTGACAGGCAAGCGTCTACGGTTTCCACAGCTTTGGTGATGGCAGAGTAAACGCCGGTATGCCCTACCATATCTCCATTGGCAAAATTCACGGCGATAAACTGGTATTTTTCTGTCTTTATGGCTTCGGTCAAGGCATCGGCTACTTCAAAAGCACTCATTTCGGGCTTCAGGTCGTACGTGGCTACCTTGGGGGATGGAATCAAGATGCGGTCTTCCAGGTCAAAGTTGTTTTCCCTGCCTCCTGAAAAGAAGAAAGTCACGTGGGCGTATTTTTCTGTTTCCGCGATGCGCAGTTGGTGCATGCCGGCTTTCGAGACAATTTCACCCAGCGTATTTTGCACGTTGTCCTTATCAAAGATAATGTGCAGTCCTTTGAACTTGTCGTCGTATGGGGTCATAGTGTAATATTCCAACGGGAGGGTTTTCATTCCAGCTTCCGGCATGTCCTGTTGGGTCAACACGATGGTCAATTCCTTGGCGCGGTCGTTGCGGTAGTTGAAGAAGATCACCACGTCACCTTCCTGGATGGTGGCCAGTGGTTTCCCGGCTGCATCTACATGAACGATGGGTTTGATGAATTCGTCCGTCACACCTGCATCGTAAGAATCCTGCATGGCTTTGACCATATCGGTGGCCGCCGATCCTTTGCCGTTGACCAACAAATCGTAGGCTTCCCTGACACGTTCCCAGCGTTTGTCACGGTCCATGGCGTAGTAGCGGCCGATGATGGAGGCGATGGCACCACCGTTCGAAGCCAGATGAGCCTCCAACTGTTCGATGAAGCCTTTGCCGCTTCTGGGGTCGGTGTCGCGACCATCCATGAAACAATGTACGAACGAGCGGCTGATGCCGTATGTCTTGGAAATTTCGGCTAGTTTTAATAAATGCTCCAGGGAGCTGTGTACACCACCATCGGAAACAAGACCCAGGAAATGAATCTGCTTGTCGTTTTCTTTGGCGTAAGTGTAGGCTTTTACAATTTCCGGGTTTTCCAGAATGCTGTTTGTCCGGCAAGCCAGATTGATTTTCACCAAATCCTGATAAACAACCCGTCCGGCTCCAATGTTCAAATGCCCTACTTCGGAGTTGCCCATCTGTCCGTCGGGCAGTCCGACATTTTCTCCGGAAGCCTGCAAATGAGAATGAGGATAGGTGGCAATCAATGAATCCCAATAGGGTGTAGGCGTGTTGTATATGACATCGGCCTTATCTTTTTTACCGATGCCCCAGCCGTCAAGGATGACCAGCATGGCTTTCTTTTGTGTCATAGCAATGAACGTTAAATGTGATTGAATGTGGATGCGACAGTGTTAACCTGTAATCAGTATGCAAAGATACAATTTTTTGCTGACTTACTTTGCGTTGGCCTTTAAATGGAGTCGATAGAAAAGAAAATGCAAAAAAAAGGTTGGTTTATTAAACTTTATTGAATTACATTTGTAATACTATGTTGAATGTAACAACGAACTTAACTTTAAATAGAAACGTATGAAAGCTACTAAGATTTTAACTATCGGTCTATTGAGCGTGTCATTGGTATTTGGAGGTTGTAAATCGATGAATAACCTCACAAAGGGTGCTGCCATTGGAACAGTAGCCGGTGCTGCTGTTGGTGCCGGTGTAGGTAAACTTTTGGGTAACGTTGCTGTTGGTGCCATTGCCGGTGCTGCAGTAGGTGGAACCACTGGTGCCTTGATTGGTAAGAAAATGGACAAGCAAGCTGCCGAATTGGAAGCTCAATTGGGTCAGAATGCAGCTGTTGAACGTATTGGTGAAGGTATCAAGGTTACGTTTGAATCAGGTATCTTGTTCCAAACCGGAAAAGCCGTCCTCAGCGAATCATCCAAGGATGCGTTGACCAAATTCTCAAAGACATTGAGCGATTATCCCGATACCGATGTGGTCATTTATGGTCACACGGACAGCACGGGTTCAGACGCCATCAACCAGCCCTTGTCTGAAAACAGAGCAGCAGCGGTGAAAGATTTCTTGGTATCCAAAGGCGTTGCATCCAAGCGTATTACCACCCAAGGTTTGGGTTCTAAATCACCGGTAGCTACCAATGATACAGAAGCAGGTCGTCAACAAAACAGACGCGTTGAAGTGGGCATTACCGCCAACGAGGAAATGTTGAAGAAGGCTCAAGCCGGCGAATTATAAGAATCGGTTTGCACAAACTTTTTTTACATAAGGCCGTCCTGTTTGATCAGGGCGGCCTTAATTATGCTGTCATTGAGCATTTTTGCTGTTTTTTTTTGCAAGAGTATTGATTCTTTGTATCTTTGCGGGCGTTAAAGATGTTTCGGGGGGCTTTGGTCCCCCTTTTTTACCGGTAATAAAAGACCACATGCAGAAAGAAGCCCTTGTAAAGGTGGTGGAAGAGTGGATGGATGGAACTTCCTTTTTCCTGGTTGATGTGAAGATCAGCAAAGAAAATGACATTCAGATAGAATTTGAATCTTCTACGGATGAGGTCGACATAGATGATTGTGTCAGCCTTTCCCAGTATATTGAATCCCGATTCGACAGGAATGTGGAAGATTTCTCCCTGGAGGTTGGTTCTGCGGGTATCGGACAACCGTTCAAGGTTATTCAGCAATTTGTGAAGCAAATTGGTAAAGAAGTAGAGGTCCTGCCATCATCCGGTAAAAAAATTACCGGAACACTTTTAGCTGTTGACGAGGCGTGTTTTCAGGTAGAGGTAACACGAAAGGTCAAATCAGAAACAAGTAAAAAGCCCCTCACCGTGAAGGAAGCACTGACGTTCAAACACGTCGATGTGAAACGGGTGAATGCCACCATACATTTTTAAACGAAAACTATACACTACCACATATTAAATCACCAATGGCAAAGAAAGTAGAAACAATCAGTCTGGTTGATACCTTTTCAGAATTCAAAGAACTGAAAAACATAGACCGTGCCACCATGGTCAGCGTACTGGAAGAGTCGTTCAGGAACGTGTTGGCCAAAATGTTTGGTACCGATGAGAATTACGATGTGATCATCAATCCCGATAAGGGCGACTTTGAAATTTGGCGCAACCGTCAAATTGTGGAGGATGATGCATTGGAAGATGAAAACATACAGATTACTCTGACAGAGGCTCGTAAGATTGATGAGGACTTTGAGATTGGTGAAGATGTAACCGACGAAGTTCATTTTGCCGATTTCGGACGCAGGGCCGTATTGAACCTTCGTCAGACATTGGCATCCAAGATACTTGAATTACAAAAGGATAGCCTTTACAACCGCTTTATTGAACGGGTTGGCCAGATTGTCAGCGCAGAGGTGTACCAGATATGGAAAAAGGAAATTCTGTTGCTGGATGACGAAGGTAACGAAATGCTGTTACCCAAAACCGAACAGATTCCTTCCGATTTCTTCCGCAAGGGAGAAAGCATACGGGCCGTTGTAGAACGTGTTGAAAATAAAAGCAACAACCCTAAAATTATTCTTTCCCGCACATCTCCGGTGTTTTTGGAACGTTTGTTTGAACTGGAAGTGCCCGAAATTCACGAAGGTTTGATCCTGATCAGACGAGTTGCACGCATACCCGGTGAACGGGCCAAGGTGGCCGTTGAATCGTATGACGAACGCATCGACCCGGTAGGAGCCTGTGTCGGCGTGAAGGGCGCCCGCATCCACGGCATTGTCCGCGAGTTACGCAACGAAAACATTGATGTGATCAATTACACCTCAAACATCAACCTGTTCATCCAACGCTCACTCAGCCCGGCAAAAATTTCATCCATCCGCTTGGACGAAACTACCAAAAAGGCTGAAGTCTTTTTGAAGCCCGAAGAAGTTTCTCTAGCTATCGGAAAGGGAGGTATGAACATCAAGTTGGCATCCATGCTGACCGGATACACCATTGACGTCTTCCGTGAAACCGATGACATTGAAGAAGACGATATCTATTTGGATGAATTCAAGGACGAAATTGACGAATGGGTCATTGAAGCCTTGAAGAAAATAGGATGTGATACTGCCCGGAACGTATTGGCCATCCCACGTGAAGAATTGATAGAAAAAGCCGACCTCGAAGAAGGAACTGTGGACGAAGTGTTGACAATCCTGCGTTACGAATTTGAAGAATAGATCTGAAAGGCAGGATCACGCACAGGCTAGAATCATTAATCATTTAACCCCAGTTTATGTCCATTCGATTAAATAAGGTAACCAGAGATTTGAATGTAGGGATGTCCACATTGGTGGAATTCCTTCAAAAGAAAGGTCATGCAGTGGAGAACAACCCCAATACCAAGATTTCGGAAGAAGAATACGAATTATTGGTGAAGGAGTTCAGCCAGGACATGACACTTAAAAAGGAAGCTGAACGCCTGGTTCAGGATCGCTTGAATAGAGAAAAACAACGAATGGCTGAAAGCGCTCCCAAGGTTGAGGAAGTTCAAGTCCCTGTTATTGAAGAAAAAGAGAAGGAAGAAAAGCCATTCACACCAGAGGTGAATCCTGGGGAAGATTCGCTGATTGAACTCAGACCCCAGATCAAACAAGTAGGAAAAATTGATATAGACGCCATCAACCGGCGCTCCAAACCGATTAATGAAAAGGTCACCGTTGAGGATGTCCAACCACCTGTGCAGGAAGCACCGACAGTAGCGGTGAAGCCCATTGAACCTGAACCTGAAAAAGTAGTCACTGCACAAGTAGAAAAACCTGCCCCTGAAGCAAAACCGCAACCTAAACCGCAACCCAAGCCAACGCCGACACCCATACCAGAGCCGTCAACTGCTCCTGAGCCACAACCCGTAATCGAGGTTAAACCTGCTCAAGAACCAGTAAAAGAGACCACATCTGTTGAGGTTAAGCCTGAGGAGCCGAAACCCACAGTTGTTGAAGCTCCAAAGGAGGCACCTCAAGAAAAACCCAAGGAAGCCCCTCAAGCCGAAACAAAACCAATTGAAGCCGAACCGGTGAAGCCACAAGCTTCAGCCGAAGTGTTTACTCTTGGAGAAAGACGCATTGAATCCAACATAAAGGTTATCAAGACCATAGACCTTGAGGCGTTGAACCAATCGACGCGTCCAAAGAAAAAAACACAAGCAGAGAAGCGCAAAGAACGCGAAGACAAAATACAAGCCGACAAGGCCCAACGTCCCACAGCTCCCCAGGGAGCCGGCGACAGGACACAACCGCAGAAACCAGGTGACAAGCCACAGGATAACGCAGCTGCCGGCGATCCGAACAAAAAGAAAAAACGCAGCCGCATCAAGGACGGTAAGGTCAGGGTAAACGATACAGCCCCAGGTACCACACACCACGGAGGCCAACAGGGTGGAGATCTGCGTTCCCGTCTGAAGAAACCAGTACTCAAGTCGGAAATCAGTAGTGAGGATGTATCCAAACAAGTGAAAGAAACGCTGGCTCGTTTGACTTCCAAACCCAAGAAGGGAACCAAATACCGTAAGGAAAAACGCGAAGTCATGTCGCAACGTCGTCAAGACGAAGCCATGCGCGAAAGCGAAGAAAGCAAGATCATCAAGATAACGGAATTTGTAACCGTCAACGACTTGGCCAACATGATGGATGTACCTGTCGTCAACGTTATTTCCGTGTGTATGACCATCGGTCAGATGGTGTCCATCAACCAACGGTTGGATGCAGAAACCATCAATTTTGTGGCTGACGAGTTTGGTTTCAAAACCAACTATGTGAGTGCTGAGGTGATGGAAGCCATCCAGGTAGATGAGGATTCCGAGGACGATTTGCAACCACGCTCTCCTGTAGTGGCAGTTATGGGACACGTTGACCACGGTAAGACATCGTTGCTCGACTACATCCGTAAGGCTAATGTTATTGCCGGTGAAGCCGGTGGAATCACACAGCACATTGGAGCCTATAACGTCAAATTACCGGATGGTCGTAAAATCACGTTCCTGGATACTCCGGGTCACGAAGCGTTTACCGCCATGCGTGCCCGTGGTGCAAAGGTGACCGACATTGCCATCATCATTGTGGCTGCGGACGACAACGTGATGCCTCAAACCATCGAGGCCATCAACCACGCTTCAGCTGCCAGTGTGCCCATTGTGTTTGCCATCAACAAAATTGATAAACAAGGCGCCGATCCCGAAAAAATCAAGGAAACCTTGGCGCAAATGAATTACTTGGTTGAAGACTGGGGCGGTAAGTACCAATCACAGGATATATCAGCCAAGAAAGGATTGAATGTCAAGGAATTGCTTGAAAAGGTATTGCTTGAAGCTGAAATGTTGGAACTGAAAGCCAACCCGAACCGCAAGGCCATTGGAAATGTCATCGAATCGTCACTCGATAAAGGTCGTGGTTACGTTGCCACCATACTGGTCCAAAATGGAACCCTCAAATTGGGCGATATTGTCATAGCTGGAACAAACTTTGGTCGCGTCAAGGCCATGTTCAACGAACGTGGTCAACGCATCACCGAGGCCGCTCCTTCTGAACCCGTGCTTATTCTGGGTCTGAACGGTGCTCCTCAGGCCGGTGACAATTTCCATGTGCTCGAAAGCGAACAGGAAGCCCGTGAAATAGCCAATAAGCGCGAGCAACTGCAACGCGAACAAGGCTTGAGGACCAATAAGATCCTGACGCTGGCCGAAATCGGAAGACGTATTGCCGTGGGCAACTTCAGGGAACTGAACGTGATTGTCAAAGGTGACGTGGACGGTTCCGTGGAAGCATTGTCCGACTCATTGATCAAGTTGACAACGGAAGAAATCCAGGTGAACGTGATTCACAAGGCCGTTGGTGCCATATCGGAATCCGACGTCACGTTGGCCTCTGCTTCCGACGCCATCATCATCGGATTCCAGGTACGTCCTTCCCAATCAGCCAGGAAACTGGCCGAAAAAGAAGGTGTTGACATGCGGATGTATTCCATCATTTACGATGCCATCGAAGAAATCAAGTCGGCCATGGAAGGCATGCTTTCGCCCGATATCAAAGAAGAAATCACGGCCACCATCGAGGTGCGTGATGTCTTCAAGATTACGAAGGTGGGAACCGTTGCCGGTTGTATGGTGAAAGAAGGCAAGGTAAAACGTGGCAACAAACTCAGACTGATTCGCGACGGTATTGTCATTTATACCGGTGAAATGGGCGCTTTGAAACGCTTTAAAGAAGAAGTCAAGGAAGTCAACTTCGGCTATGAATGCGGATTGAGCTTTGCCAACTACCAGGATTTGAAAGTGGGTGACTTGATTGAGTCGTTTGAAGAAATCGAAGTACGAAAAACCCTGTAAGGTCAACCCCATTTCCCGGGGTTGCCTTTACTCAATACATCAGAAATGGGCTGGCTGGACATTTTGTTGGGCTTGTCGCTTGCTTTAAGCACCATCGAGGGCATCAGGCGTGGACTCTTCCATGAAGTTGCCGGCTTCGTGGGTCTATTTCTGGGTTTTATCTTGGCTATCTGGCTTGACAAACCCATCGGTCATTTTTTGACAGAACTTGGTGTACCAGTGCCGGTTGCCGGAATGCTGGGTTTTATCCTACCATTAGTTATCACGATTCTTGCTGTACATGCTGCTGCAGCATTATTGAGTGAACTTTTCAAACAATTGTCGTTAAATGGCTTGAACCGGGTGGCAGGAGGTACGTTTGCCTTACTGAAAAGTGTGGTCATACTAAGCATACTGCTGAACATCTACGAAGTCTTTGATACGGACAGGAGCCTGATAGGCCCCGAGCGTGTTGAACGCTCACGGTTGTATTCGCCCATACTTAAAGTTGCTCCCGCATTGTTTCCTTCTTTTCCTGATGTATCTTTACGGTCGGAACCGGAAAAGCCGACCGAACCAAAACTGATTGTATGATGGCTGACGAAACGAACACCATTCTCGATGATGTTACCCGTGGTGACTATAAATATGGATTTGTTTCCGATATCGATTCGGAAACCCTTCCGATTGGATTGAACGAAGACGTAATCCGCTTCATTTCAGCCAAGAAAAACGAACCCGACTGGTTGTTGGAGTTCCGATTGAAGGCATATCGTCACTGGTTGACATTACCCATGCCCAATTGGGCTCATCTGAAAATACCCCCCATCGATTACCAAAAAAAAGCCTACTATTCAGCCCCAAAAGCACAAAAAAGTAAGCAGAGCCTGGAAGAGGTCGATCCTGAATTACTGAAAACCTTCGACAAACTGGGTATTCCCCTCGAAGAGCAAAAACGGTTGACCGGCATCGCTGTTGACGCCGTGATGGACAGTGTTTCGGTCAAGACTACATTCAAAGAAAGCTTGGCAGAACTGGGTATCATTTTTTGTTCCTTCAGCGAGGCCGTTCAACAATACCCAGACCTGGTGCGCCAATACATGGGAACGGTGGTAGGGTACCGGGATAATTTTTTTGCAGCGCTCAACTGTGCAGTTTTCAGCGATGGCTCTTTTGCCTACATTCCAAAAGGAGTACGTTGTCCCATGGAATTATCCACGTATTTCCGCATCAATGCTGCAAATACCGGCCAGTTTGAGCGTACGTTGCTGGTGGCTGACGAAGGCAGTTATGTTAGTTATTTGGAAGGCTGTACAGCCCCCATGCGTGATGAAAACCAATTGCATGCAGCCATTGTCGAAATCATCGCGATGGAAAAAGCGGAGGTCAAATATTCAACCGTACAAAACTGGTATCCGGGCGACAAAAATGGAGTCGGAGGTATTTATAACTTTGTCACCAAGAGGGGGTTATGCAAGGGAAATGGATCAAAGATTTCCTGGACACAAGTGGAAACAGGTTCGGCCATCACCTGGAAATACCCCAGTTGCATATTGGCTGGAGATGACTCTATTGGCGAATTTTATTCAGTGGCAGTTACCAATCATTTCCAACAGGCTGACACTGGAACAAAAATGATTCATCTGGGCAAGAATACCAAAAGCCGTATTGTCTCAAAGGGCATATCGGCGGGAAAGAGTCAAAACAGCTACAGGGGATTGGTCAAAGTTTCTCCCAAAGCGGACAATGCCCGGAACTTTTCCCAATGTGACAGTTTGTTATTGAGTGATACCTGTGGTGCCCATACATTCCCTGTGATTGATATCAACAACGATACAGCCGTGGTGGAACATGAGGCCACTACGTCGAAAATCAACGAAGATCAACTCTTTTACTGCAACCAACGGGGCATTTCAACCGAAGATGCCGTGGCCTTGATTGTAAACGGGTATGCCCGGGAAGTGATTAACAAATTGCCCATGGAATTTGCCGTTGAGGCTCAGAAATTATTACAGGTCACCCTGGAAGGAAGTGTAGGTTGATGGAAGTGTTGAGTCAAACGGTATTGACCCTGTGGGGATACCCGTTAAGTGTCCTTGAGATGCTGGGTGTTGTCAGTGGATTAACAGCGGTCTTCCTGGCGTGGAAGGAGCTACCGGTCACCTTTCTGGTGGGTTTTTTCAATTATGCCTGTTATATCCTGTTGTTTTATCAGTTCAGGCTCTATTCGGTCATGCTCTTGCAGGTAGTGTACGTTGCGTTCAGTGCATATGGATATTACAACTGGAAGCACCCCAAACAAGGATTGTCTGACAAAAAGAACAAATTAAGGATTCAACTGCTTGGATGGAGAAAGTGGCTGGTGTTTGGACCGATTGTTATCGCGGCAGGCCTCGCATGGGGTTGGCTGGTAATCCGGTTACAGGCTGTATATCCTGAATACGTGGCACCACCGGCCTATCCGTGGATTGATGCTCTACTGACCATGGCAAGCATAGGGGCCCAGTGGTTGTTGTCCAAAAAATACTGGGACAATTGGATAGTCTGGCTGGTGGTGGATGTAACCTCAACAGTCTTATATAGCAGTATGGGTATGGTATTTACGGCAATCATGTACGGAATTTTCAGTCTGATAGCTTTAAAAGCGGTCATTGATTGGAATCGTACAGTTAGCCATTACAACGAACTAGAACAATGAGTGCAAAACGCATGGAAAAAGGAGAAGTGGAAGAACCCTTAAAAAAGGGTCCTTTGTTAATCGTATCACTTGTGTTGTTGCTGGTTTTTTTACTGATTACCGGTTTCTATCTGGTACGCTGGTATTTGGAACTCTTGGAAGAACAGGTGGAAACGGTCAATACAGGAAGGGTTCTCCTGAGTGGGGTTGCCGTGCTTGTTTTGATTATCTTTACAGTAGTCGGATTGGTCAAGGCGCTACAGGGAGAAAAGCGAAAAGCCTCTAAAAAACCAGTTGTCAAACGAAAAACCCCTACCCGTTCCTCATCACCTGCCAAACGAAAAAAAACGCGAAAAACCACATAAAATAAGAACGATGTTGCTTGAAATAAAGAATCTGCACGCCTCAATCGAAGGAAAAGAAATACTACGTGGCATTGATTTGACCATCAACGAAGGAGAAATCCACGCCATCATGGGTCCCAATGGATCGGGGAAAAGCACGTTGTCATCGGTCTTGACCGGACATCCTGCATTTACTGTGACTAAAGGTGAGGTCTTGTTTCAGGGAAAGGACTTGTTGGCCATGTCTCCTGAAGACCGTTCCCGGGAAGGACTGTTTCTGAGTTTCCAATATCCGGTGGAAATCCCTGGCGTGAGTATGACCAACTTTTTGAGGACAGCGGTCAATGAACACCGGAAATACAGAAACGAAGAGCCGCCTTCAGCTGCCGAATTTTTGACCATGATGCGTGAAAAAAGAGCCATTGTCGAGCTGGAAAGCAAGTTGGCGAACCGGTCTGTCAACGAGGGTTTTTCAGGTGGTGAGAAAAAACGGAACGAAATTTTCCAAATGGCCATGCTGGAACCAAGCCTGTCCATCCTGGACGAGACGGACAGCGGTCTTGATATCGATGCACTTCGGATTGTGGCACACGGGGTCAACAAATTACGTACTACGAAAAACGCCACCATCGTCATTACCCACTATCAACGCCTGCTCGACTACATTGTACCTGATTTTGTGCACATCCTCTATCAAGGACGTATTGTCCGCACCGCCGGCAAAGAACTGGCGCTGGAATTGGAAGAGAAAGGATACGATTGGATTAAACAAGACATCAACGCATAATGACTACCCACAAGGCCTATATTGACCTGTACAACGAATTCGAACCCGTCATTCGGGCTTCCTGCGGGAATTTGCTGAACACTCCCAGATTGGCGGCATTCGATGCGTTTAAACGCATTGGTTTTCCAACAAGCTCAATGGAAGCCTATAGGGATTGTGATTTGAAGTCCATCCTGGAAACCGATTACGGCATGAACCTTCACCAGTTTGACATACCGGTGAATCCTGAACAGGTATTCAGTTGTGAAGTGCCCAATTTATCGACCAGCTTGTACTTTTTAATCAATGACCGCTTTTATCAGGGCGACAAACACAACAAACTGCCTGATGGAGTCTTGTGCGGCAGTCTGAATGAATTGGGCAAGACCCATCAAGCGTTGTTGGATCCCTATTTTGCCAAGTTGTCTGCCTCTTCTGAAGACGGCATGGTGCAGTTCAACAGCAGTTTCGTACAAGATGGTTACGTGCTTTATGTGCCAGCCAACGTGCAATTGGAAAAGCCCATTCAGGTTATCAATGTGTTGAAGGCTCCCGAGGATATGCTGGTTCAGCGGCGTATTTTGGTCATTGTGGAGAAAGGTGCCCATGCACGCTTGTTACTCTGTGACCACAATATATCGGACAAGCATATGTTGGCCAATCAGGTTGCTGAAATTTTTATTGGACAGGATGCCAGCCTGGAGTACTACGAATTGGAAATGAACAATGAGGTCACAACCCGCATATCAAACACCTTTGTCCGGATGGAAGCCGCTTCCAATCTAAGGATGAACCAGGTTGTGCTCAGCAATGGATTTACACGCAACAACGCCATTGTACGGCTAATGGGCGAAGGAGCCGAGGCAAACTTGTCGGGTGTCGTGCTGGGAGAACGAAGTCAATTTACCGACAACCACGTGCTGGTTGACCATGCCGTTCCCCATTGCACCAGTAATCAACTGTACAAATACGTACTGGATGATACCTCAAACGGTGTGTTTGGCGGTAGTATCCTGGTTCGAGACGGTGCTCAAAAGACAAAAGCCTATCAGTCGAATAAGAACCTCTGTAGCCATAACGCTCGTATGCGAGCTCGTCCACAATTGGAGATTTATGCTGATGACGTGGTGTGTAGCCATGGATCAGCTACGGGTCAAATGGACGAGAACGCTTTGTTTTACATGCGGTCACGCGGTATTCCGGCCGATGAAGCCAGGTTGTTGTTGAAATATGCGTTTACCACCGACGTGATTGACACCATCAGCCTTGACCCGCTTAGGGATAGGATGAGGATGTTGGTGGAAAAACGATTCCGTGGAGAACTGGTCAGTTGTGCCGGTTGTTCAGCCGCTAATTGTCGTTGAATATGAAAACTACAATCGAAACACTTCGTACATCTTTTCCCATTCTCAGGGAAACAGTATACGGAAAGCCGTTGATCTATTTTGACAACGCAGCGACCACCCAAAAACCTCAACGGGTTATCGATCGTCTTGTTGCCGGTTACACGACGTGCAATGCCAACATTCACCGGGGTGTCCATTATTTGAGCCAGCGTGCCACCGAAGCACATGAACAAGCAAGAGAACGGGTTCGCCGTTTCCTGAACGCAGGTAGTGCTGCTGAAATCATCTTCACCAGAGGAACCACTGAATCCATCAACCTGGTGGCCTATTCTTTCGGCGAGGCTTTTTGTTCGGCAGGTGACGAGATTGTTATTTCAGCCATGGAACATCATTCCAACATTGTGCCCTGGCAGCTGCTGTGCGAACGAAAGAGCATGAAACTTCGGGTTATTCCCATCAATGACCGAGGTGAACTGGTGATGGAAGACTACGAACAATTGCTTGGTGACAGGGTCAAGTTGGTCGCCATTGCTCACGTTTCCAATGTGCTCGGTACCATCAATCCCATTGCTGACATCATTCGTATTGCTCACCAAAAAGGCATTCCTGTTTTGGTAGACGGAGCCCAGGCCGTATCCCATCTTCGGGTGGATGTCCAGGCCCTGGATGCTGATTTTTATGCCTTTTCATCGCATAAAATATATGGTCCAACCGGCATTGGTGTGTTATACGGCAAGGAAAAATGGCTGAACCAAATGCCTCCCTACCAAGGAGGGGGCGAAATGATAGCCCAGGTGAAGTTTGAACATACCACATGGAACGAACTTCCTTATAAATTTGAAGCGGGTACGCCCGATTTTATCGGTTCGACCGCTCTGGCCGAAGCCCTGGAAATGGTCGATGAAATCGGCCTGGATGTCATTCGAGAGCATGAAGACAAGCTGTTGCATTATGCTGAAGATAACTTGAAGGCGTTAGGCGGCTGCCGCTTCTTTGGACAAGCTGAACGGAAGAGCGCAGTCATTTCTTTTTTACTGGATGACATACACCCGTTTGATGTAGGCACCTTGTTGGATCGTTTGGGTATTGCCGTAAGAACGGGGCATCACTGTGCCCAACCGTTGATGAACCGGTTTGACATTGAAGGGACGGTTCGGGTTTCCTTTGCTTTTTACAACCAACTGTCCGAGATTGATGCTCTGATTGATGCCTTAAAGCGGATACGAAGCATGTTTTAACTCCCTGTTTTTGTATCTTTGTGCCGTTAAAACGTAGAAAAAATGACGATTAACGAGATACAAGACGGAATCATAGCCGATTTTGAGGTGTTTGACGATTGGATGGATAAATACCAATTGTTGATCGATATGGGAAATGAGCTTCCACCCTTGGATGAAGCGTATAAAAAACCCCAATACCTGATTGAAGGGTGTCAAAGCCGCGTTTGGGTGCACGCTACCTGCCAGGAAGGCATAGTCATTCTGGAAGCAGAGAGCGACACGGTTATCGTAAAAGGCATCATTGCCTTATTGGTCAAGGTGCTTTCGGGGCGTACTCCAGAAGAAATCGTAGAAAGTGAGTTGTATTTTATCGATAAAATCGGACTGAGAGACCATTTATCACCGACCCGCTCCAATGGTTTAGTATCCATGGTCAAGCAAATCAAGCAGTACGCCAAAGTCTTTCAGTTGCAAAAGGCCTGATGGGCTAAAAATCAAACGATAGTTGGTCTTCTTTTACATGGAAGCTTTTTCTGTGATGTTCGGTCAGGCCGTATTCACGGAGCGCTTTTCTGTGTTCTTCGGTAGGATATCCCTTATTCTGCTGCCAATTGTACAACGGATATTCCTCGTGTAACCTGTTCATGCAATCATCCCTGTACGTTTTTGCCAGGATGGATGCTGCCGCAATGGATTGATACAGACCATCGCCCTTTACGATACAGTCGAACGGCACTTCCTTGTAATCAACAAAGGGTGATACAGCATTATCTAATTTGGATAGCCTGTGTAAGGGCAATTGCTTGATGGTCCTAAACCGGTTACCATCAATCAACAGATGGCCCGGTTTGACCTTCAAGGAAAGAATGGCCCTGTGCATGGCCAGTATGGACGCATTCAGGATGTTGATGGCATCGATTTCATGTGCTTCAACAATACCGATACCCCAGGCCAAAGCTTCGGCCTCGATAACGGGCCTGAGCTCAAAGCGGGTTTTTTCATTCAATTGCTTAGAATCATTCAGCTTGTCACAGGAAAATGTGGGGGGAAGAATGACGGCAGCGGCAAAGACAGGACCGGCCAGACAACCCCTGCCGGCCTCATCACACCCGGCTTCCGGTATGTCTTTGGTATGATACGGCAACAACATGTTTTTACCGTTTTATTCAGAAAAAGCCACCTTGATCAAGGTTTCTCCTACAGCCTTTAATGTGCTTGGATCCAGTTTGTCCATGGTGTCACCCAGTGTGTGCCAATAGGAAGGGAATCCGGTTGGTTTGGCTGGATTAAAGTCAATGATATCGATACAGGGTATCTTGGCTAGTTGATTGACGGGTAAATGGTCGTCGGTGATATAACCTCCTTCTCTGGAAAGAAACAGATTTCCATAACCCAGAGAGGAGGCGGCATTCCAGACCTTGCTCACTACCGAGGGTGCATTTGCCAGGGAATAAGACTCCCAGTGAAAAGTGGGTTTTTGATCGCCCACCATGTCCAATAAGATACTGTATCGTGCTTTATAGCCACTCCCTGATGCCTGTTTTGACCAGTATTGAGAACCCAGACACCAGCTGTCTTCCCGCTTTTCACCCTCAAACCAAGTAGGTGTACCGTAGTCTTCCACATCAAACAAAACCAGATCTATTCCCACAGATGGAAAGGCCGTCAGATCCTTATTACCCAGGATTCTGGCAATTTCCATCAGTACACCCACCCCACTGGCTCCATCGTTGGCTCCCAGGACTGGCTTTTTGTGGTTGCCCGGATTGGGGTCCTGGTCAGCCCAGGGTCTTGAATCCCAGTGTGCACACAACATGATGCGCTCCTGCTTTTCCGGAAATAGTGAAGCAATGATGTTGGTGGCTTTAAGGTCATTCCCATCCCAGGCCCGAACCGTAAACGATTGTTCGGTTACGGACGCACCAAATCGTTTCAGTGTAGCGACCAAATACGCTTTGCATGCTTTGTGAGCCGCTGAGTTTGGTGTTCTGGGACCGAACAATGTCTGTGCTTCGGCATAATGCCAGGCACTGTCACCCGAAAACTGGGGAAATTGCTGTTTGGGTTGGCTTTCTGTTTGTGTGCTTTCCATGGTTGTCGAAGCTTGTTTTGCCGGAGAAGAACAGGACAGGCATAGGAAAAATGACAGACAGCTGAGGGTTATTCGTACGTGATTCATGGAGGTACCAGTTATGTATCAGTATAAGTCGTAGGAAAAAGTAACACCTTTATCCTGTACGTTCAATGTAACGTTTCCGCCCATCAACAGGGGAAGGTTTTGTTCTGTATGGCCCACCGGGAAATCAAAACAGACGGGATAGTCATAGTCGGAAACCACATCAGCTATCCGTTCATACACAGATTTCAGCATGAGGGGATCTTCCTCGTAGTCGGAAAATTGACCTACCACCAAACCGGCAATACGTTCCAGGACACCTCCCAATTTTAAATTGTACATCATCCTGTCAACTGTATACGGTTTTTCACCGATGTCTTCCAGGAAGAGAATACTGCCTTCCGGTATGTAGTCAAGGGGAGTTCCTCTCAAGCTGTATACAATGGAGAGATTTCCACCCCTCAGCATACCATTGCCTTGTCCCATACGGTTCAATGGGTGGGATGGCGTTTTTATCTCCTGTTTTGTACCGGTCAACAACAGATGAAGCAGTTCGAGGGGTTTTACACTGGGGAAAACCACCTGAGGATCATCACCCAGAGCCAACCGTTTTGCCATGCCACCGTGAATGGATGCATATCCTTGTTCCTGGAGCAACGCATGTAAAAGGGTGATATCGCTGTATCCAACCAACCATTTCGGATGTTTACGAAACTCACTTAAATCAAGTTTTTCAATCAAATGAATGGCACCATACCCTCCTCTACTGCAAAAGATAGCTTTGCACTTCGGATCATCGAAGGCTTCCTGTAAATCGTTCAGCCGTTCTTCCACTGTTCCGGCGAAACGTCCGTTTACCTTGGCTGCTGATGCGCCGCGTTCGACGTGCCACCCCCATGTTGTCAATGTGCGTTCTGCACCGTCCAATAGGTTGGTTTCAATGTAACCAGCCGGTGATACCAGCCTGACACAATCGTTTTTATTAACAGGAGAAGGGATGATCATGGTATGTGAATCAATGAAGGCAAAAATACGGATAATTTGCGCATGCTAAAAGAAATACAACCATTTGAACGGTAATCGTCTACAAAAGAAGGCTGAAGGGTATAAAATTGAAACAATTTATAGCCGACGATTGGAAATAATGCGTATTTTTGCGCCGTTTTATATTGAATTATAACCAATGAGCCTACCTATGAACAAAACTGTATCTGTCGGATCACGCGTCAGATCCATCCGCGAAGCCAAAAGCCTGTCTGTTGAACAGGTGGTAGAACGTTCGGGATTGACCCTCGAACAAGTGAATCACATCGAGGCTAATGATAATTTGCCTTCTTTGGCCCCCCTGATCAAAATAGCCAGGGCGTTGGGCGTTCGATTGGGTACGTTTCTGGATGATATGGACAACATCGGGCCGGTTGTTTGCAGGCAGGAAGACTTGGCAAAAAGCATCAGCTTTTCTTCCGAAACAGCCAACTCCCACAACAACCTGTCGTTCTTTTCATTGGCTCAATCCAAAACAGGCCGTCACATGGAGCCGTTCTTGATTGACATTGATTCATCTTCCCGAAACGGTTATCAGTTGTCCTCACACGAAGGCGAGGAGTTTCTGTACGTATTGGAGGGCGCCGTGGAAATCACCTACGGAAAAGAAAAATACACCATTTCAACGGGAGAAAGCATCTACTACGATTCCATCGTGGAACACAATGTGCACGCCGCCAACGCATCTAAGGCCAAAATTCTTGCGGTAGTCTATACTCCCATTTAATCCAACAGTATCATGGAATTGGTAGAAAGAACCTTGGGAGGGTGGTTGGAACATTGGGCAGCCACGACCCCCGACAGAGAATACATTGTGTATTCTGACCGCGACCTGCGTTTCACTTGGAAAAACTTCAACAAGCGCGTAGACGAAGCGGCATTGGGCTTTATGGCCATAGGTGTTAAAAAAGGTGACCATGTGGGTATTTGGGCACAGAATGTTCCTGAATGGCTGACTTACATGTATGCCTGTGCTAAAATTGGTGCCGTATTTGTCACAGTGAACACCAATTACAAACAACACGAGTTGGAGTATCTGGTTGAAAACTCCGACATGCATACCCTGTGCATCACCGATGGCACCTGGGATTCAAACTATGTGGACATGGTCTACACCATGCTGCCCGAATTGAAGGAGTGCCAACGCGGACAATTGAAGAGCGAGCGTTTCCCCAAGATGCGGAATGTGGTGTATATCGGACAGGAGAAATACAGAGGCATGTACAGTACGGCCGAATTGTTGCTCTTGGGCGGCCACATGGATATAGCCGTATTGGAAGCTGTAAAGAAGACAGTTGACACCCACGATGTGATGATGATGCAGTACACGTCGGGAACTACCGGTTTTCCTAAAGGAGTCATGCTTTCCCACTTTAATCTCGCCAACAATGGTTTCCTTACCGGAGAGCACATGAAGTTTACAGACAAGGATAAGCTATGCGTATGCGTACCCTTGTTCCATTGCTTCGGCGTTACCTTGGCCACAACAAACTGCTTGACCCATGGATGTACCCAGGTGATGGTGGAACGGTTTGATCCGTTGGTGGTGCTGGCCTCCATCCATAAAGAGCGATGTACCGTGTTATATGGCGTTCCGACGATGTTCATCGCAGAATTGAACCACCCCATGTTCGACATGTTTGACATGTCCAGCTTGCGGACCGGTATCATGGCTGGTGCGTTGTGTCCCATCGAACTGATGAAACGAGTCAGCGAAAAAATGTACATGTCTATTACCAGCGTTTATGGCTTGACCGAATGTTCACCGGGCATGACACAAACCCGCATCGATGACAGCTTCGAAGTACGTACCCAAACGGTAGGAAGACCCTACGAGTTTACCGAAGTGGTGGTATTGGATCCTGAAACCGGCGAAGAATGTGCCGATGGCGTACAGGGTGAGATCTGCTGCAGAGGGTACTTGATCATGAAGGGTTACTATAAGAACCCCCAGGCAACGGCTGAAGTCATCGACAAAAACGGCTTCCTGCATTCAGGAGATATTGGCTATCGCGATGCTGAAGGCAATTACCGCATCACAGGGCGCATCAAAGATATGATTATCCGTGGTGGTGAAAACATTTATCCCCGTGAAGTAGAAGAATACCTTTATCACTTGGAAGGTGTGAAGGATGTCCAGGTGGTTGGCGTCGCATCTGAAAAGTACGGTGAGGAAGTGGGCGCGTTCATTATTCTCCACGAAAATGCAAACGTGGACGAACAGGCTGTTGTTGACTTCTGCAGGGGGAAAATAGCACGACACAAGATTCCGAAGTACATTTTCTTTGTGAAAGAGTTCCCCATGACCGGTAGCGGCAAGATTCAAAAATTCAAGCTGAGGGATATGAGCCTTCAGTTATTGAAGGAAAGGGGCGTCACTCCGGTTTAAGAACCCGCGGTTCCTCGTTTGAGGCGGCATGTGCTTTACTGGCCTCAATATCTGCCCGCGATTTACTTTTTGTCACAATAAAGACTCCCACAAACACCAATATGGCGGCAAAAGCTTTTGTCGCCGTGTAGGTGTCTTGTCCCGTTATCGCTGCCAATAGGGCCACCATGATGGGTTGAACGTAGTTGTACATAGCCAGCGTAGTGGGCCTTAACCGGCTTTGGGCGTACGGCATGAGCAAGTAAGGCAACACCGTGGCTCCAATCATTACATATAGCATTGAAATCCAGGAAGATGGAGTAAATGAAGCGTAGTCGGTTGAAACAATGTCCTTGAAGCTGAAGGGCGTGAAGATGATCAACGCATACAAAAACATCCACTTCATAATGGTAATGGGGGAATACCGATGACTGATGCTACGTGTCAAAATGAGGTAAATGGCAAACGACAATCCACTGAGCAGGCATAACAAATTGCCCTTCAGGCTGCTCGTGCCGCTTTGGTCAATTTCTGATGCAAAAATCAACAATACAGCACCGGAAGCACCCACCAATACGCCCAGTATTTTCAACCAACTGGCGGGTTCCTTCAGGAATATGGCTGCCAGAATCAGGGTAATGATGGGAAGGAACGTCACAATGATGGAGGAATCCAGGGGAGAGGTTAATGCCAATCCCTGAATAAAGCTGATTTGATTGATCAGCAAACCAAAAACTGCCCCCAGCAACAGCAGTAATTTATCTTTCAAACTGACAGGTTCCGGTTTTGCCAACGACAACAGCCAAAAGACAATACCTCCGGCAATGAACCGCATCTCGTTCAATCCAACAGCCGAGATGTTGATGTTGACAATGCTCTTGGTGGTGGTGAAATTGATTCCGAACAACACGCTGGATACCAGCATGGCTGTATGGCCGTGGTTGATTCGCATGGATGGCTTTATTGATCTGATACACAAAGGTACAAAAAAATGGATGACCCTTTTTTGAATCATTAACGAACCCACAACAGGAATAATAGCTATATTTGATACGACATAAAACAAACTACCGTGAAATCAACTCCGAAAGGCCGAGTCAAGAAAAAAGACCTCATGGCCGCTATACTGGATTTTTTCCAACAGGACACAGGCAGGTCGTACAATTACCAACAAGTTTCCAATGCCCTTGGACTTACAAAGCAAGCGTTGAAAGTTTTGGTTTCAGAATGTTTGGCTGAACTCACCCAGCAGAACCACCTGATAGAAGTATCAGTCGGCAAGTATAAGTACAACGAACGAGGGTTGTATGTGGAAGGACTGATCAAGCGGAGCCGTAACGGAAAAAACTACTTGTTGCCCGAAGATGGGGGTGCTCCCATTTTTATTGCTGAACGGAATTCCAAACAAGCCATGGATGGTGACAAGGTGAGGGTGCTTCTTTCGGCCAAGAAACCCTACAGCGAACAGGAAGGAGAAGTAGTTTCCGTTCTTGAACATGCTAGAACCACCTTTGTCGGAGTATTGGAAGTGGAACGTTCCTACGCATTTCTCGTTACAGACAGCAAGAAATTGTCCAACGACATCTTCATTCCCAAGGATAAAATAAAAGGCGGAAAAACAGGTCAGAAGGCTCTTGTCCGTATTGTTGAATGGCCGGAACGCTCGAAGAACCCGATTGGAGAAGTCGTTGACATACTGGGTGATCCCGGCAACAACGATACTGAAATGAACGCCATCATGGCCGAATACGGCTTGCCGTACAAATACCCGGAAGATGTGTCTAAGGCAGCTGAGTTGATACCCGACCAAATTCCCGAAGAGGAAGTGGCCAAACGGGAGGATTTCAGGAACGTGACCACGTTTACCGTTGACCCCTACGATGCCAAGGATTTTGACGATGCCCTTTCCTTGCGGAAACTAGCGAACGGAAATTGGGAAGTGGGTGTCCACATTGCCGATGTGACCTATTACGTGAAGCCCGGCAGCATCATCGACAAAGAAGCGGAAAACAGGGCTACTTCGGTTTATTTGGTTGACCGTACCATCCCCATGTTGCCGGAGCGGCTCAGCAACGGCCTCTGCTCGTTACGGCCCAATGAAGACAAGTGTTGCTATTCCTGCATCTTTGAACTGGATGCCAGTGCAACCGTCAAGAAATACCGCATTGCTCATACCCTTATTTGTTCCAACAGGCGATTTGCCTACGAAGAAGTACAAGACATCATTGAAGGGGCTGAAGGTGATTTCAAGCAGGAAATCCTGGTTTTAAATGACTTTGCCAAGCAGTTGCGCAAAAAGCGCTTTGCCCTGGGTGCCATCAACTTTGACCGTTGGGAGATGAAATTCAACTTAGACGAGCATGGAAAACCAATTGGCGTTTATGTTAAAACAGCCAAGGAATCCAACCAACTCATCGAGGAATTCATGTTGCTGGCCAACCGCACGGTGGCCACCCACATAGGCACCAACGGAGCTCCAAAAACCTTTGTCTACCGCGTTCATGACCTGCCCGATGCTGAAAAGTTGGAAGACCTGGTCCAATTCATCAAACGGTTCGGATACAAACTCAAAGCGACGGGCAGTAAGACGGATGTTGCCAAATCCATCAACAGCTTGCTTGACCAAGTGCAGGGCAAGAGCGAGGAAGACCTCATTGAAACCGTGACCATCCGTTCCATGGCCAAGGCCATCTATTCAACGGTGAATAAAGGGCACTACGGATTGGCTTTCGATTACTATACGCATTTCACCTCTCCCATCCGTCGGTATCCGGACATGATGGTCCATCGTTTACTCGATCGTTACCTGGCCGGAGGAAAAAGTGCTTCGCAGGATCAGTACGAGACACTGTGCAAGCACAGTTCTGAGATGGAACAGCTGGCAGCCCAGGCAGAACGGTCGTCCATCAAATACAAGATGGTGGAATTCATGGCCGAACGCGTGGGAAATACCTACGAGGGCGTGATTTCGGGTGTGACGGAATGGGGATTGTATGTGGAAATCAACGAAAACAAGTGTGAGGGAATGATACCCATCCGTGAATTGGATGACGATTATTACGAATTTGATGAAAAAAACTATTGCCTGAAGGGAAGACGCAAATACAAGTGCTACCGACTGGGTGATCCGGTCACCATTTCCGTGACACGGGCCAACCTGGAACGCAAACAACTTGATTTTTCATTGGTAAAGGAAGAGGTACCCACTCGGGTTTCAAACAATAACAAACACTAGCTAATTAAGAGTAATATGTTCGATTTAACAGGAAAGGTGGCCGTCGTGACAGGCGGAACCGGTATTTTAGGAAAAGCTATTTGTACGGGTTTGGCTCAACAAGGGGCCGAAGTGATGATTTTAGGCCGAAACGCTGAACACGGTGAAGCAATCAAACAAACAATCATCGCTGCCGGAAACAAGTCTGATTTTTTTGAAGCAGATGTACTTAATATGGACTCATTGAAAAAAGTGAGAGCCGATATTCTGGCGAAATACAAACACATCGATATCCTAATTAACGGAGCCGGGGGAAATATGCCGAAAGCCAGCATCCAACCCGACCAACGTTTTTTTGATGCCGACGTGGATGCTGTCCGCACCGTCATGGAATTGAACTATTTTGGGACGCTGTATTCCACCATGGTATTTGCAGAACCCATTTGCGAACAAGGAAAAGGCAGCATCATCAACATATCGTCGGAAGCCGCCGAGCGCCCTATGACCGTTGTGATGGGTTATGGCTCTGCCAAAGCCGCCATCCGCAACCTGACTCAATGGTTGGCGGTTGAGTTTGCCACCAAATACGGTGAAGGTGTCCGCGTAAACGCCTTGTGCCCCGGATTTTTGCTTACCGATCAAAACCGTTTTTTGGTCACCACGCCCGATGGCGGGCTTTCACCCCGTGGAAAAAAGATTGTTGCCAATACGCCCATGGGCCGGTTGGGCGACCCGCAGGAGCTCATAGGAGCCGTTGTCTACCTGGCCAGCGATGAGGCCAGCTTTGTGACGGGCACCACGGCCATGGTCGATGGAGGGTTCGATGCCTTTTCGGGTGTCTAATGGTATGAAATTCATCGTTGACAACAATATTCCCTATATCAAAGGGGTTTTTGAACCCTTCGGTGAAGTTGTATACCTTCACGGAGCTGCAATTTCACCGGCAGTTGTCAACGATGCAACAGCTTTGATTATTCGGACACGGACTCGTTGTGACGCATCGTTGCTTGAGCATTCATCTGTTACGTGTATCGCGACTGCAACCATAGGGTATGATCACATTGATACCGATTTTTGTGACAAAAAAGGTATTCAATGGACGAACGCTCCGGGTTGTAACGCCGGGTCAGTGGAACAGTATGTGGCATCAGCTTTATGTGCTCTTTCACAACAAAAGGGTTTTTCACTGCAAGGTAAAACCATGGGAGTGGTAGGTGTCGGTCACGTTGGTTCGAAAGTGGCCAAGCTGGCAGAGCATCTTGGAATGAAAGTACTGTTGAATGATCCCCCCCGCTCCCGAAAAGAAGGTGCTACTGGCTTTTGTTCGTTGGATACGATTTTACATGAAGCTGACGTTATTTCGTTACACGTACCGTTAACCTACAAAGGGTTGGAAGCGACGTTTCACATGGTCGATGAAGCGTTTATTCAAGAACTGTCACGCACTCCCATCCTGATCAATACGTGCCGGGGTGAAGTGATGGATACGAAAACCGTATGCAAAGCCAGCAAAAAAGGTTTGATTTCCGGTTTGGTGATTGATTGTTGGGAAAATGAACCATACATTGATATTGAATTGTTGAATGTGACAGATATAGGCACACCTCATATCGCAGGTTATTCCAGAGATGGTAAGGCAAATGCGACAACGATGGTTGTTCGTTCAATCAGCAAAGCCCTTAATTTAGGCATTGACCATTGGCAAATTACGCCAAACGAACCACCGGAAAATTCACCCATACAGGTGGTTGGAAACAACCTGTCTGATGAGGCTGTCATTGCCGAAGCTTTACTGTGTACGTATGATATACTCCGTGATGACAAAGCGCTAAGATGCCATCCAAATCAATTCGAGCAATTAAGGGGTGAATACCCGGTCAGGAGGGAGTATGCAGCATATATGCTGGATTTGGCAGGGGTGTCAAAAAGCGCAAGCCTTCAACTTCAACAACTAGGTTTCAAGCTTGATTGATGATCAACTTTTAATAAATCCTCAGGTTTCGAATCAAATGTAAAACCTGAGGATTAACCGTTTATTTTTCCGTCAGCAAATAGCGCTCCCTTCAGTCCGCTTTCCCATTGATTGATGTTCACTGCCGCCAGTCCAATGAGCGTTGCAGTGGAGCCGGTAGGGTATGGTCTGTCCCTGGCTTCTTGGAGGGGTGCGAATAGAAAATTAACCGTAGTGAGGCGTAAAAAAATCTCATCTTCGCGGATCGAGCCTTCAGGCTCGGTCCGTTTTGAGATTTTTAGCCTCAAGGGTTAAAATTTTCCGCGCACCGAACCGAAGCCAGGGACAGACCATACCCTACCGGCGGAACGGAAACAGGTTACTGTTTCGAAAGAGCCGAAGGCGGAACGGAAACAGTCTATTAGTAAGAAGAATGTAAAACCTCAGATTTTACGGTTGATCCCAGGTATCTCAATTGATTCTTTATTGATGCTACGTCTAGAATGGAAGAAGCCGCTGCAACTCACGTTGGAACGGCCCGACTGTATATAGAGGAAATTAAAAAGAGTATAGTTAAATGGCATGTACACAATGCCTCAAAACACATAGATGCACTATGTGACAAAACGCTACAAAAAAATGTTCTTTTTTGAGTTTTTTTTAAAACCAACCATGAAAAAGCTTGAACCAGGCTGCTCTGACAACAAACCAGGCATGTAAAAAAATGGTTGATACCCATCCGTAGTTTTCAACCATTATTGTAAAACGCTCTTTTAAAGACGCCTTCATGCGTTTATTGGTCAAGCCTCCTGTTTGAAAATAGGCAAGTACCAATCCGGAATTGCTGATAAAGGAAGATGCTTTCATACAACGGATGGCCCAGTCAAAGTCTGCTGAATACTTGTAGTGGGTATTGAAGGGTTGGGCTATGGAACGACGAACAATCATCGATTGGTGACAAACCAACATACCCCATTTGAATTTTCTCCATGTCAGCACAGCGGGAGCCTTCAATCGTCTTGGGCCAAGTACGTTGTAGTGTTCATCAACAATAAGCGTTTCTCCGTAAAGAAAATCCGGATACAGGGCAGGGTTTCCGCTATCTAAAAAAGACACAAGATTTGAAAGCGTACATGGTCCAGCCAAACAATCTCCGGCGTTCATAAACCACACATAGATGCCGTTGGCCATAGAAAGCCCTTTGTTCATAGCATCATACAACCCATTATCCCGTTCACTGATCCATCGAGCTGATATTCCCTTTTCCGCGAAACGGGTTACAGCATTCCTGATCAACTCAACTGTACCATCCGTTGATCCACCGTCAACAAAAATATATTCGTAATCCGTAACTTCCTGTTCCAAAAAACGGTCTACTGTTACGGGTAATGTGGTTTCCGCCTGGTAGGTTACTGTAATAATGCTGAAGAGAGGGGACGCGCTCATGGTGTGAGTAAATTGCTAAAACAGAAAGCCAAATTTACTGATAGTTTGGCACTTTTTGTATCTTTGCAGACTATTTATAAACAAGTGCTCTGTTTGAACGTTTCAAGGGCAATAAATCGCTATCTATACAATGAACAGTAATCTTTTACTAAGCAACGAATCCTACAAGGTGGCCGACATCAAATTGGCTGACTTTGGACGCAAGGAAATTGAATTGGCTGAATCTGAAATGCCGGGTCTGATGGCATTACGTGCAAAATATGGCAGTAAAAAGCCTCTGAAAGGTGCGCGGATCATGGGTTCTCTGCATATGACCATTCAGACAGCCGTTTTGATTGAAACGCTTAAGGAACTTGGTGCCGATGTGCGTTGGGTTAGTTGTAACATTTATTCTACGCAAGATCATGCCGCCGCAGCCATTGCCGCTTCCGGAGTTCCGGTATTTGCATGGAAGGGCGAAACCTTGGAAGAATACTGGTGGTGTACCTTGCAAGCGTTGAATTTTCCCGGTGGATTGGGGCCAAACCTGATTGTTGATGACGGAGGAGATGCAACACTTATGTGCCATCTTGGCTATAAGGCAGAAAAAACGCCGAGCATTTTGGATAAACCGGTGGGTACTGAAGACGAACGTCTGCTAAATAAATTGCTCAAACAACTGCTCGCTGTTGACAGTAATTTTTGGAGCAACCGGGTAAAAGAAATCCGCGGTGTATCTGAAGAAACAACCACCGGTGTTCATCGCTTGTATCAAATGATGGAAAGCAAAGAATTGTTGTTCCCGGCTTTCAATGTGAATGATTCGGTAACAAAATCAAAGTTTGACAATTTATACGGTTGCCGCGAATCATTGGCTGATGGCATCAAGCGTGCCACGGACATCATGTTGGCCGGTAAGGTTGTTGTGGTCTGTGGATATGGTGATGTAGGTAAAGGTTGCGCTCATTCAATGCGTAGCTATGGAGCCAGGGTCATTGTGACCGAAATCGATCCGATCTGCGCTCTTCAGGCCGCCATGGAAGGCTTTGAAGTAAAAACGGTAGAAGATGCCCTGCCAGAAGGCAATATTTATGTAACCACCACAGGCAATCTTGATGTGATTCGGATTGAGCACCTTTCCAAGATGTTGGATAATGCCATTGTCTGCAACATTGGTCACTTTGACAATGAAATACAGGTGGATAAGTTGAAGAATTATCCGGGTATAAAGTCGAGAAACATAAAACCTCAGGTAGACCAGTATTTCTTTCCTGAAGGTCATTCCATTTTGCTGCTGGCCGATGGCCGATTGGTCAATTTAGGCTGTGCCACCGGTCATCCTTCCTTTGTAATGAGCAATTCATTCACCAATCAAACACTGGCTCAACTCGAGTTGTGGTCAAAGGAACTGGAGATTGGTGTTTATCGTTTGCCCAAACACCTGGACGAGGAAGTGGCCAGATTACACCTGGAACGCATCGGAGTCAAGTTGACCACGTTGACACCCGAACAGGCTTCGTACATAGGTGTAGATGTGAATGGACCTTATAAAGCAGATCATTACAGGTATTGAATTGCATGAGTCTTGGACTCTCATTCAAAATGGAACACCAGCTAATACAGGAAAACAGCAAAGAGCAAGCAGGAAGCAAACCCAGACTGCTTGCTTTTTACTTGCCTCAGTATCATCCAATTCCCGAGAATGACCAATGGTGGGGAAGGGGATTTACGGAATGGACAAATGTTGGAAAAGCCAAGCGTTTGTTTCCTGGACACCAACAACCTAAAATTCCGGGTGAATTGGGATATTATGACTTACGCATGCCAGATGTAAGGGAAGCGCAGGCAAAATTAGCCAAAGAAGCTGGTATTGAGGGTTTTTGTTATTGGCATTATTGGTTTGCCGGAAAACGATTATTGGAGAAACCTTTTCAAGAGGTGCTCGAAACGGGCAAACCCGATTTTCCTTTTTGTTTGTGTTGGGCCAACCATTCCTGGTATGCTAAAACGTGGAACAAAGACCAGCCAGACACCTTGCTTATCGAACAAACCTATCCGGGTAACGATGATTTTATCGCACATTTTGAGGCCATGCTGCCAGCATTTCAAGATAGGCGGTATATGAAAGTAGGCAATAAGCCTATTTTTGGAGTATTTTCACCAACTGAACTTAAACAATCAAAAGAGTTTATAAGCTGTTGGAACGAATTGGCAAAAAAAAATGGGTTTGATGGGATCTATATTTTCACCATTTGCTTTAAGAAACAAGAGATTAAGCCACTCTTGGATCAAGGATACGATGCGCTGATTTATGACTTGGCTTTTTTGCGACGTTCTGCGCCGCGATTTATTTATCAGCTGCTTCACGACCTTTTCCGTATACCTCGTCTGATTGATTACACGGATTATGTAAAGACATCACTGTTACATACACCCGTTGACAAACAAATCCTACCGTGTCTTATCCCCAATTTTGACCATACACCCCGAAGCGGATGGCGTGGCGATGTAATGATAAACAGCAATCCATCCAATTGGTATGGATTTTTGTTTAATATGTTTGGAAAGATGCGGGTTAAGCCGCAGGATGAAAATCTGATGTTTATAAAATCATGGAACGAATGGGGCGAAGGTAATTACCTTGAACCCGATCTCAGATATGGTAAAGGCTATCTGGAATCAATTAAAAAAGCCATTGATGCTCTTCACGTGTAGTATTGATTCATTGATATAGAAAGCTGAACGGGAGCGTTTTTTAACAAAAAACACTCCCGTTTAACTTTAGCAATGGTTGGAATCTACTCTTTTTTCTTACGTATGCCATTAATTATCAGCAGAACAACCAACGATAACAGAACTATGCCTGTCAATATGGATCCAATTGTAGATAGCTTGGCTGACTTCTGATAAACCTCATCGACACACTCAAATATGATTTCGTGTTCACCGGCAGGAACTTCAAGGCCTCTCAGAATGTAGTTTACACGAATGGGATTAGCTGCTTTGCCATCGATTGTGGCACGCCAGGTTTTATAATAAACCTCTGAAAATACAGCTATTCTGTCATTACTACTGATGCTGTGGTAGCTAAGTTTGCCCGGTGAGTATGCTGTAAGTTTAATCTCAGCAGAATCACCTCTTACTACAGGTGCCACACTAACCTGTTTGTTCCATACTTTATCAATAACGGCCACATTGGCAGGGTTGAAGGAGGCTAGCGCAAGAATTTCTTCGTCTGGAGTATCAACCCATTGCAGGCTGTCAACAAACCATGCATTCCCCAAAGCAGCAGGATTTTTTTGTACTGCTGATCCTTGGTTGGTGGGCACAATAACATAACGCGTATTGAGCATGTTCAACACGTTCATGTTGATGCCTCTTTCTGAAAGGTAGAAATCAATAATGTCTTGATATCGGCGTAATTTAACAGGGCTGTAACCTCCCACTGATTTATGGAAGTATGAGGTCATTGATTCGTTGAATGTATTGGTTGCCAGATTTAACACCCTGTAATTCGGATCCTTGTCCTGTAATATGATCAGATCGTTTTGAGTAGGATTGATGGTTTTTGTTGCCTGTTTTGGGAGGAATTGGTCATTGTTTAAGAAGCGTTTGTCAACCGTCCAGAGATCAAACAAAACCAATACTCCGATGACAGCAGTCAATATAGAAGCTTTAAGTTTGTTGTTGACATAGAGCCAAATTCCCCCGGCTGTTAGGATAATCAGCATGAAAGAACGAAAGGCATCAGCCTTCAACATGGATTTTCGGTCTTCAATCAGCGCAGCATTCAACCAGTCGGGATAGCCCGCATCGCTTGCGGCTGAAAAATCAAACAAACCGCCTCCCAATAGGGCAAAAATCGCGCATATTCCAGCTGCTATACCGGTTGCATAATAGAGAGGTTTGATCAATTCTTTTTTATTTTCCATCGTAAATATATCACGCAACGTGATGATGGCAAGTGTCACCATGGTCACTCCTGCCATGACCAGAGCCATGGAAGGAGCCCTGAATTTGTTGTAAAGAGGAAGATTGTAGAAAAGGAACTCGTTCACAATCATGAAGTTTTTTCCCCAGGAGAGTATAATGGACAACGCGGTGGCAACCAATAACCACCATTTCTCAGGCCCTTTTACCACAAAAAGTCCAAGGATGAAAAGAAAGCATATGATGGCTCCTGCATAAACAGGACCTGAAGTAAACGGTTGATCACCCCAGTACATAGGAGCTTGTTTGCTGAATTGCTCAGCTTGCCCGGTCTGTTTTAAAACTTCATATGTTTTGGAATCCCTGCCAATGTTGTAACTTGAACTGGCTCCGTATAAATTGGGTATCATCAGGGTCATCGTTTCCAATTTTCCATAGCTCCATTGATACGCATAATCGATTTCCAAACCCGATTTTGCAGGTTTTTCACCAGTTGCTGTCTGCTGAAGTACGGCACCACCACGCATGGTTTCTTTGGAATAATCAGCAGTTGGAATCAGTCTGTCTGCTGCAGGAAGTACAGCAAGACCTGCAATTACAAGCAACAATCCCGATGACAAAAAGAAGTCTTTGACTGTTTTTTGTTTGAGAGCATAAATGAAGTAGACTATGGCCAAAGGTATGATGATCAACAGCAGGTAATAAGATACTTGCTGATGATTCCACAGAACATTTAAACCAGTAAAAAACAGAGTAACCAGGCAACCCCACAGGTATTTCTTTTTATAACACAGCAGAATACCCCCCAGAATGGGAGCCATTGTTGCCATTACCAAGCCTTTGTTTACGTGGCCTGCCTCCAATATGATAAAGTTATACGACGAAAATCCATATGCAATGGCTCCAATTATGCTTAACCATGGATTGACTCCCAAAGCCAGTAATAAAATATAAAAGCCCAGCAAATAGAGAAAAACAACCCCTACATGAAGAGGTGGAAGGTTAAACATGACAAGCTTGGTAAACCGATCAAACAGATTGTTTGTTCGAGGCATATAGGAATAGTTGGCAGGCATGCCACCAAACATGGCATTTGACCAAAAAGCATGTTCACCTGTTTCCTGATAATGCTTCTTTACATCATTACCCCAACCTGCACCACTCACTATGTCGCTTTGATGCATGTCCTTATTTTCGAACATGATGGGAGCGAAATACATGACTGTCAAGCCATAGAATACGGCTATAGCCAATAAATGTGGCAACCATTTTTTCCAGTTGAAATTTTTCATAAATGTTATATTAGTGTATGTATTTGTTCCAGAAAGAGTCGAAATCATAACGCTCAAAGGCATGACAACTGAATGGCAGCGTTTCACCGATGAGTGTGTAAAGATAGGCTGGTGATTTTTCAAAACAAAAATGGGCTGCTTCGATGAAGCTGGGAACATTTAAGGCCAGGCGTGTATGACTGAGTGCGTCACACCAAAACATATCCTCATTGATACGTTTGTCACAGTAATGAATCAGGTAATACTCAATAGTGCGAGAGCGAAACAGCAGGCTGATACCCATCATGATGGTTTTAATAACCATTGAAATAAAGCCTTTCTTCCTGATGTTTTTAACAAAGAAAGAAAACGTTTTTACAGGCATGACCTGATCAAAAAGGGAAAGAAAGGTGGCTGTTTTTCGTAAGGAAACACCACCATTTCCAACTTTCCATAACCGATTTCCGGCTTCGTGTGAGCCATGGAAACGGAAGACGGGAGCTCCAATGTAATCGTAGCCTTTTTGACACCATGTTTCCAACGCATCGCTAAAGACATAGCCATCCAACTGATAGATCAATATATATTCAGATGAAGCAAAACGTTGGTAGAATTTCCGGCTTAACATGAGTCGGTTATACGATTCAATACCTTCAAAAAACGTCTTTTCAAAGTACTCAAACCTTATTGGTACCTCCATTTCATCAAATAATGCCTTGTAAGAACTCGTATCTAATTCCTTAAATGTGACAAGAACCTGAGGATGGTTTTTAAGAACAGACAAACATCGGCGCAGTGAGAGTTGTTCTCCTGACGTTAATGACGATTTGTATATGGGTATGACGATGGTGGCCTGCATAGGTGCGGTCTAAACGCACAAATGTAAAGATAATTTCTGTTACAACAATTCCGGGAAATGCTTACATTTGTGTAATATCTTATAAATCATGTCACAGTCATCGGCTTCATCCTTTGCTCCAATAATATTGATGGTGTACAACCGTCCGGTCCATACCGGAAAAGTACTGGCAGCGTTGGCTGCCAATGTGGGTGCTCAAGAAAGCAATCTTTATATTTATTCAGATGCTCCCAGAAGTGTTCAGGATGAGGCGTCCGTTGCAGCTGTCCGTCAACTGGCCAAGGAAGCGGTGGGTTTCAAAACTGTAACATTGGTTGAACGGCCTTTCAATTACGGTTGTGGCAGAAATGAGATTTCTGCCATAACGGAAACGCTGGAGACATATGACAGATGCATTGTTGTGGAAGATGATGTTGAAACATGTCCACTCTTTCTGTCCTACATAAATAGGGGACTTGAGTTGTATGCCAATGATGAACGGTTCTACTCCATTGGTGCTTATTCTTATCCTTTCAAAAAGCCAAAATGGTTTCATGAACCAACCTTTATGGCGCAACGTAATTGTTCTTGGGGTTGGGGAACCTGGAAAAGAGCTTGGTCACAAATGGATTTTGATTGTGACATTCTTCACAAAGGAATGGCCGACAAAGCGGTACGTAAGGCTTTCTCCAAAAGCTGCGGTGATGATTGGTTGCGTACGTATAAACGAATTCCTGCACATCGATTGCCGGACATTTGGGATATTAGGTTGACGTTTCAGGCTTGGAAGCTGGGTTTGTTCACCTTATTCCCTATTGTCAATTTTACACGAAACATTGGAAAAGATGGTTCGGGTATCAATTATGATGCAGGTTCATTGAAATCCGTCGATACAAAACCGCTGGCAGATCGATTGCCGGAGTTTAATGCATTAATTACTGAGAATCCCGGTGTGAAAAAGGCGTTTCTTAAGCCTATGAAGAAACCATTATGGCGTCGAATTGCTATTTGGGTGACGCGAAAAATGGGTGTTTATGACTGGTTGCTGGAAAGAGCAAATCGTCATCATAAGTAAAGAATCTTAAAATAATTGAGCAAGTATGGTTTGGGTACTCCCACTACCATTTTCTACCAATTCACCGGCCTTTTTCCCACTTTCAATCCGTAATGATTCCGTTTGAATCAGCTTGTCAAAGGTTAGATTCAATTCATCCTTGTCATGAACACAAAAAGCTCCCCCAGAGGCAATAAGCGCCCTGGCTTCAGTAAACTTTTCGTGCTTGGGACCAAATAAGACCGGCATTCCATAAACAGCTGCCTCAAGCGTGTTATGGATGCCATCTCCAAAACCACCTCCTATGTAAGCGATGTCTCCATTGCGGTAAATTAAAGAGAGTAAGCCAAAGCAATCGATGATCAAACAATCAAGATTTGCTGCATCAGCTTTGGATGTGAGTGAATAGCGTCCACTCATTCTGGAAATACAAGTTTCAATAGACTTTAGATGTTGCTCGTGTATCTCATGAGGAGCAATTATCAGACGGACTTCAGGATGCTCATTGATGTAAGGTAGAATAAGCGCTTCATCCTGAGGCCATGAACTGCCAATAACCACTACCAGCTGTCCTTGAGATTTGGCGGCAGCCACAAATGATTCAACCACTTCCAGATGGGTTGACTTATGGGCTATTTCCAGTACTCTGTCATAGCGGGTATCACCCGAACGTGTCACATTCGTCGTATACCCAATGGATGCAAGTAAAGAAACAGACTGATCATCTTGTACGAAAAAGTGGGAGAAAGAGGTCAATACTTTACGGTATATTTTGCCGTATGGTTTGAAAAAAGCCTGGTCTTTGCGAAAAACACCAGAGACAAGAAAGGTTGGAATGTTTCGTTTACCCAGTTCCAGTAAATAATTTGGCCAGAATTCGTATTTGATAAAAAACACACTGACAGGATTGACCAGATTCAAGAATCGGACAACGTTCTTTTTTCGATCAAATGGCAGATAACAGACTAAATCAGCGCCTTTATAGTCTTTGCGTACTTCGTAACCGGAAGGCGAATAAAAAGTAAGAAGCAACTGATATTCAGGGTGCTCAGCTTTTATTCGTTCCATAATGGGACGGCCTTGTTCAAACTCTCCCAGAGAGGCAGCATGAAACCAAAACCATTTTTTTTGCTGGTCAAATTTGTTTTCCAACAGCTCCCAGGTGTTTTTATGTCCAAGAACCATTTTCCCTGCCTTGGTGTGGAAAAAAGCCACCAACCTGAATAGCCAGTTATAAACCGCTATGCCTATATGATACATAAATAATTAGTGTAAGAGGTCAATAGCACGTTTGATGCGAAATATAGTTTCATTTTTTCCCAGCGGTACAGCGATGTCAAACAAATGAGGCCCTTTTGCTTCACCAACCAACGCCAGTCTGACGGCATTGTATAGTAAGCCAGACTTATACTCGTTTTCGGCTATCCATGCATTGGTCATTGATTCCAGAGATTCTGGTGAATAATCGGTAGTGGCTTCCAATTGATCACAATAGGCAAGTAACATACCGGCTGTTTCAGGTTTCCAGTATTTTTGAACGGTTTTTTCCTGGTAGGACGTTGGCCGTTCGAAGTAAAAACCACCTTGATCCCATAAATCACTGACAAATGTTGCCCGCATTTTGATCTTTTCCAAGGTCAGGGCGATGTATTCGCGTGAAACTATGGTTTTTTGTCCTGAAAAATCGGGGAGAGTGTTATGATTATGGGTTTCAATTCCCCTTTTTTCCAGAATCAAAATAAAATCTGCCACTAATGAATCGCTGGAACGCAGTTGAAGGTACTGGTGGTTGAACCACTTTCCCTTTTCATAATCAAACCGGGCTCCGCTCTTGCTGCAACGATCCAGGCTGAAGTGTTCAACCAACTCATTCATGGTAAAGAGTTCCCTGTCGTCCAACCCGGGATTCCATCCCAGCAATGCCAGGAAGTTGACAACGGCTTCGGGATAATACCCGGATTCGCGGTATCCCGAACTTTTTTCACCTGTTTTCGGATCGTACCAGTCACAGGGGAATACAGGAAAACCCAACCGGTCACCATCGCGTTTGCTTAATTTGCCGTTTCCATCCGGTTTGAGCAGGAGGGGCAGGTGTGCAAAAAGAGGCATTGTATCTTCCCAACCGAAGGCTCGATAAAGCAGAACGTGCAAGGGTGCGGACGGTAACCACTCTTCACCCCTGATAACATGGGATATTTCCATCAAATGGTCATCGACAATGTTGGCCAAATGATAGGTAGGAAGTTGGTCGGCCGATTTGTAAAGTACCTTGTCATCTAAAATGCTGGAATTGATGTGCACTTTTCCACGAATCAAATCATCAACCACGACATCCTGTCCTGGTTCAATGAGAAACCGTACAACATATTGCTCACCTGAAGCAATCCGTTTCTCCACTTCTTCGGAAGAAAGAGTCAGGGAATTGCACATCCCCATACGAGTAGTGGCATCGTATTGAAAATTTGTCTGTTCTTCACGCTTGGCCGTGAGTTCTTCTGCCGTGTCAAATGCAATGTACGCCTTGCCTGAATTCAACAATTGGTCAACGTACTTACGGTATATGGCTTTACGCTCCGATTGACGATAGGGGGCATGCTTGCCACCTATACCTACACCTTCGTCAAAGTTGATGCCTAACCAATTCAGCGATTCGATGATGTATGCTTCAGCACCTTCAACGAATCGTTGCGAGTCAGTGTCTTCAATGCGGAGAATGAACTCACCACCCATTCTTTTTGCAAACAGGTAATTGTATAAAGCTGTCCTTACGCCTCCAATATGCAATGGACCAGTAGGACTGGGAGCAAATCGTACGCGTACTCGTTTTGTTTCTTTTATCATAAAGTGGTCAAAATTGATTGCAAAAGTACGCTTTTTTACTAAAATAGACTGGTACACTCCTTTTGTTTGTTTTTTTTGTACTTTTAACTATTCAAAGACAACCTGCATGAAGAAGTCACGTTTTAACGATGGTTCTGTTCAAAACATCATCAAGATTGCTTTTTTTGTTTTGGGAGCGGTGGCCATTCTTCAATCGTTTCCACGGGAAGGACGTTTCCGCTATACGTTTCAGGAAGGAAAACCTTGGCGATATGGGTTGATGACGGCCCCTTACGATTTTCAGATTTATAAGAATGATAAACAGTTGGAAGAAGAAAGGCGACTTGCCCTGCAGGATTTTAAGCCTTACATCCTTTTGGATTCAAGCAGTTTCAAGAAAAATCTGGCGCTTTTTAAAGCTGATTACCATAACAAATACAGGTTTACGCTCCCATCGCATTATTACGAGTATTTGACATCCTGGTTGTCGAACGTATACGCATCGGGTATCATTGGTAAAAAGGATAAGGACAAATTGTTGAACGATTCTGTCCGGTTTGTGACCATTGTCAGCAACAAGATTGCTCACTCGCAAAGCATATCTACCCTCTTGACTGCCAGTGAAGCCTATGAGTCTTTGTACAGCTCGCTTCCTTCAACAATTAACCCGTTTCTGTTGAAAACATGCAACCTGAATAATTACCTGAGCGAAAATTTGCAAATAGATGAACGAAATACCAAACAAGCGAGAGATGCGATGCTGGAGACCGTGTCTCTTACTTCCGGCATGGTACAACGGGGCGAACGCATCGTTGATCGAGGAGAAATCATATCTCCCGAGGCATTTCGTATCCTCTCTTCCCTTAAAAAAGTGGCCGAGACTCGCCGTGAAGCATCGGGTGGTACAGGCGTTTTGTTAGGACAAGTATTACTTGTTTGTTCTTTGTTTGTCTTACAGTTCCTTTTTCTATGGTTGTTCCGACCTTTCACCTATAAACGGAAGTCAAATGTGGCCTTCATCATGATTCTTGTCACGGGGATGGTGTTGTTGACTTCGTTGATTGTGCGTTCCGGATTTTTGAATGTCTACATCATACCATATATGATACTTCCCATTATGGTACGGACATTCTTCGATTCTCGTACAGCGTTATTTGCACACATTATTACCGTATTGATCTGTTCTTCTATTGTCTCTTACCCTTACGAATTTCTGTTGCTGCAAATAACGGCCGGTATGGCCACTGTTTACTCACTGAAAGACCTGACTCAGCGTTCCCAATTGGTGTTTTGTGCGTTATTGGTGTTTGTGACCTATTGTGTCATGTACCTGGGTGTTTCATTGATTCAGGAAGGTGCCATCACTCGGATTCAACCATTGATGCTTGCCTATTTTTTATTGAATGCAGGATTGATTCTGTCATCATACCTGTTGATTTATTTGTTTGAGTGGATTTTCGGTTATACATCAAACGTAACGTTGGTGGAACTGTCAAACATAAACAATCCTCTGCTGCGGCTCTTCTCAGAAACATGCCCGGGAACGTTCCAACATTCCATGCAGGTATCAAACCTGGCCACTGCAGGTGCTCAGGAAATCAATGCCAATGTTCAGCTGGCCAGGACAGGATCTTTATACCATGACATCGGGAAAATGGTCAATCCAATCTATTTTGTGGAAAACCAAAGCGGCATCAATCCTCACGACAACTTAACGTCCGAGGAAAGCGCCTTGATTATCAGAAGCCATGTTACCGAAGGTTTGAAACTTGCACACAAGCACAAATTACCATTGGTCATCAGGGATTGTATCCGCTCCCATCATGGGAATGGCCCTGTTCGATATTTCTACTCCAAGTATGCACTGGAACACCCGGGTATGAAAGTGCCCGATTCATTTTTTTACCAAGGCACACCTCCAGCATCGAAAGAAACGGCCATTCTCATGATGGCAGATGCGGTTGAGGCTTCTTCCAGAAGTCTGAAGACCTATTCGGAAGAAAGTATCAGTGAATTGGTAGAAAAAATCATTGACAATAAAATTGCCGAAGGGTTGTTTAAAGATGTTCCGATTACCTTTAGAGACCTGGAACGTTTGAAGAGAGTGTTTAAGGCAAAGTTGGTCACCATTTACCACACCCGCATCGAATACCCCGAAATGCCTTCCGTGAATCAACCACTTGTAACTGAATAGGCTTAGAAGCCCGATCGGATGCCTAAACGGATATACCAGGGTTCAACGCTGAAGGTTGGTGAAGTCATTCTGTTGAACGTACCTTGGTTGTGTTCATCCAGCCAAAAATAAAGGTTGGAGTCGTTCCAATCGACTTTCGATTTCGAACGGGTCAGGAAAAACCCTTCCTTTTCCTTGAATTGTACATACGTGTGTTTCAACAGGCGCAATTGATAATTGCCCTCTGCAAACAATTCGTATTGTTTACCCATGCGGACGGCCAAACCAAGTTTTCCAATGACGCCAAACGTATTTTGGCCGGTGCTGACAGCCAATGTTGACCCGTCCAGTGTTTTGTTCCCAATGGTAAGACTGCCACCGGAAACAGCCATCGTGCCCAACTTTTCCCTGCTGGTAGCTATGTCAGGACCCAGTCCGAGATCAAGAAAAATCCACCTCCCACTGGGGAAAACAGGCATCCTGTAATTGATTCCCAACGATGCATGCAATTGATCAAGGCCATATAGGGCGGTCGATACGCTTCCAAACAAGGACCACTTCTTGTCGAGCTCGAAGCGGAGTCCATCGGTGGTGGAAATACCAAAGGAAAGAGCGTCTTGTTGCTCTCCTGTGGGAGGAATCAGTGATGCCAATGGGTCTGAACCATAGCCGACCACGTAGGTGCCACCTTTGTTTTGAAGCGGATGGTAAGACAAACCACCCTCAAATGTGAACCGTTTTAAAAAGAGCAATGCCTTTTCTTGCTCGGTCAATTCGGTGTTGTAAACTTTGGTCAACTGTTCAATGGCCTTTTCCTGCCCGTATAAAAGCTGTGTTTGTTTGGTTTGCAGCTGACTTTCCTGTAAAATGGAGTAATCTTTCCAAAAGCTTTGGTCGTAGTTGTCGGCTTTTATGGACAAGATGTCGGTATAATCAAACTGTCGTTCGTAGGGAATGGGGGTAACATCCAATGTTTGAATGGAAGTGGTGATGTATTCGATATCCTTAAAAACACGTACCCGACTGGCCATATTGATGCCGTTGGTCTTGTAGTTGATGTGGCTTAAGAAATACCTGTCTCCGTTTTCCACATATCCAATATCGATGGTGGTGGTGCCACTTACGTAGTTGGCGTCTGAATTCAAGTCATCGACACTGTTGAAAGAAGCAAGGCCGAATCGTTTGATTTCGAATCCCAGGTAAGCGTAGTTGTCGCCGTCAATAAACATTCGTCCTTGAAAGTTTGACAACGGATTTTGCTTATGTTGGAACGCCAGGATGTAGATAAAGCGGCCGTTATCCGAATAACCACCTTCCAGGTCGTATGACCAGTTTTTGAATTCCGATGGTTTGATAAAATCCCAACGGCTGAATACGATATCCAATTCGTTTGGAAAATGAGGGCCACCATAAAAACGAACATCGTTGATGCTATCTATACCAGGAAATACATTCTTTCGTGATCGCTCCACCTCGATCTGTCCGAAGTTTTGGTTGTTTTCATAGGTGTTTTTGAAAACATTTAGGATGGCCTCGTTGAAGTAGAGGAACAAACTATCGTTAACTCGTTGGGTTTCCCTGTAGAAACCCTGAGTCCGTGTGGCCTCAACCGGATAATTGCTTGCAATGGCATTCCAGGCACCACGAAGGATTTCAAATTTCTTTTCGGGTGAAATAACCACTTCTTGCAATTCAACCGATGAAGGCCTCAGGTAAACCACCGAAGTGGTGGGAAGTTGTGAAATCTGTATGGTTTGAGTGGTATACCCCAGATACTTGAAAGAAATAGTCTCATTAGCTGCAGCAACAGGCAACCTTAGTGACCAATTACCGTCTTCATTACTCACCGTAACCAGTCCTAACCGTTCAACACGAATGGACACATAAGGAGACGATTCTCCGGTTTCAGCATCCATTGTCTGTCCTGAAAGTGTAAAATTATCGTCCCTGACCAAGGGGTTGGAAAGCAACCTTGTCGTTCGGATAACTGATTCAGACGATTTCACAGTGTCAACAACAAGGGAGTCTGTCACTATCTCGTCGGCCATACAAATAGATGATACAGCACCAAACAAGATCATTCCAACAATGAAAAGCAGTTGTTTCTTCATGAGTAAAGACGATTAATACAAACAAAAATACGATAAAATGCACAAAAAAAGAGACCATCAATGTGACAGTCTCTTTTGAGGGTACCCGAAGCCGGACTCGAACCGGCACAGCCGTTATGGCCAAAGGATTTTAAGTCCTTCGTGTCTACCATTTCACCATTCGGGCAACACGACCGGAATTATTCCGGCATTGTGGGCGCAAAGATAGTTTTTTTTGTTTTAGAATAAAAGGGTTGAGAAATCTTATGGCTCCACCACGATATATCGATCGTCACTAGGATCTATATACGTCGTGTATTTCTTCATGCCAACCTTTGAAATACGCTTTAATGGATTGCCTATTCCAAAAAACAAATCATAGTGTTCTCCACAGTTTGGACAAGTGCTCACCAACGTCATGCTGTCCGGTTTGGAAACCCGAATGGAAGGAGAAACACAATTGGGACAGGCAATGTCAAAAGCACAATAAGGCTCCTGCAAGTCTTCACGATGGATAACAACGATACCACCATACCCCAGGCGCTCTAAGTTGGAATTGGGCGTTGTCACGTAGAGAAACGTAGAGGGGCCAACTAACCCTTCGTTGTAGATATTTCGCCTGAGATATACGTCACAGTTGGGTATCTTTGTTTGTTCAATCTCACAACTGAACAGCACGGAACACAGCAAAGCCACAGCCCCTATGGAGGCAATCCGTAACAAGGATGATTGTTGAAGGTATACCGGTTTCATTCCACTATTGATAGGACAGTCAAAAGTACAAAAGAAAGGTTGAATTTGAAATAGTTGCGTTTCTCCTAATGTATAAGGACCAATTTGCCTATTTTTGCACAAAATGCTAACTTGTTCAACCAACTTGGAACTGTTTGCCATGAAAAAATCAACTGTTGTTTTATGTTTTATCGCCACCATTATGACGGCTTGCAACTCATTGGATAACAATCCATTTATTAAAGAGTGGTCTACTCCATACGGTATTCCTCCTTTCGCTGAAATCAAAACCAGCCATTATTTACCCGCATTCAAGGAGGGTATGCGCAGACAAAACGAGGAAATCAATGCCATTGTAGCCGATACTGCCACTCCTGATTTTTCCAACACCATTGTAGCATTGGATCGATCAGGAAGTTTGTTGAGAAAGGTAAGCAATGTGTTTTTCACGTTGGTTGAAAACGAAACCAACGACAAAATGAACGACCTGGCTGAGAAAGTATCCCCACTTTTGTCTGAACACAGTGACAATATCTACTTGAATGAAGGTTTGTTCGGACGGGTCAAGGTTCTATATGCGAAAATAGACTCATTGGGACTGAACAGAGAGCAACAACGTTTGCTTGACAAGACATACCGCGCTTTTGTCCGGTCGGGAGCCTTGCTCGATGCAACAGGTAAAGAAAGGTTGCGGGAAATCAACAAAGAGCTTTCTTTGTTGGAACTGAAATTTTCCGACAACGTGTTGGCTGAAACCAATGCGTTCAAATTGATCCTTACTTCAAAGGAAGAATTGGCCGGTTTGCCCGACGATGTTGTGGAAGCTGCATTTGAAACAGGCAAAGAGGAAAATGAGGAAGGGAAATGGGTATTCACACTCCAAAAACCTAGCTTGATTCCATTTCTTCAGTTCTCGGAACGCCGCGACCTACGGGAAAAACTATTCAACGCATACATCAATCGTGGTGACAACGATAACTCCAACGACAACAAGAAAATCATCACCAACTTGGTGAACCTGCGTCTCGAACGGGCAAATTTGCTCGGATTCAAGCATCATGCAGCGTTTCAGCTCGATGAGAACATGGCAAACACCGAGGAGATTGTCAGGAATTTTCTGGGTAAAATTTGGGATAAAGGATTGACGCGGGCAAAAACGGAAGTTGTTGACATGCAACGCCTGATTGTGGAAGAAGGTGATACCTTTAAACTGAAGCCTTGGGACTGGTGGTATTATGCGGAAAAAATCAGAAAAGCACGTTATGACCTCGATGAGGCCTCCTTTAAACCCTATTTCCAATTGTCTTCCGTCCGTCAGGGCGCGTTTGATGTGGCCGAAAAATTATACGGCATCCGTTTTGAACCACTCAAGGATATGCCTGTCTACCACCCGGATGTAGAGGTGTTCAAGGTGTTGGACAAGGATGGTTCTTATCTGGGCATTTATATGACCGATTATTTCCCACGCCCCGGTAAACGAGCAGGAGCCTGGATGGGCAACTTTGCCGATCAGTACCGGGTGGATGGAAAGGATTTCAGACCCGTGATTTACAATGTGGGAAATTTTACCAAACCCACAGCCGATGCTCCCTCTTTACTGAACCAGGACGAAGTTGAGACGTTGTTCCATGAGTTCGGACACGCCCTGCACGGATTATTGACCCGTTGTGAATATGTGTCGCTGAGCGGAACAAACGTATGCCACGATTTTGTAGAATTACCTTCTCAAATAATGGAAAACTGGGCCATGCATCCTGATGTGTTGCGTCTGTATGCCAAGCATTACAAGACAGGCGAGGTAATACCCGACAGCCTGATTGAAAAGATCAGCAAATCATCCACATTCAATCAAGGATTTATGACAACGGAACTGGTAGCCGCTGCCTTGTTGGATATGGATTGGCATTCTGTGACTGCTTCAACCTCGACTGATGTCCGCCAGTTTGAACAGCAAGCCATGAAAACGATTGGTTTGATTGATGAAATTGTTCCACGGTATAGAAGCACGTTCTTCAACCATGCCTTCAGTGGAGGGTACGATGCCGGGTATTATGCCTATCTGTGGGCAGAGGTGTTGGATGCCGATGCGTTTGATTTATTCGAGAAAAAAGGGCTGTTTGATACACAAACCGCAGCTTTATTCCGCAACATGATTCTTGAAAAGGGTGATACGGAAGATCCGATGGTCTTATACAAGAGATTTCGCGGTGCCGAGCCTGACCCTGAGGCCCTCATCAGAAGGAGGGGACTCTGAATTTTTTTGTTTTTGAATACCTTACAATTAAAATAAACGTCTATCTTTGCGGTTCGTAAAAAAATACCATACTTATATCATACTGTATAAAAACGTAGTTTAACATGCAAAACAAAGGATTTGTAAGGGTTTTTGCAATTCTGCTCACCCTCGTTTGCGCCTATTACCTCTCTTTTTCTCTGGTAAATAACAGGGTGGAAAGCAAGGCTGCTGAGGCGGCGAATGGCGACCCGATCAGATTGGCTTACTACCTGGATTCCATTGAAACCGAAAAGGTTTACATGGGAATGACTTATGCCGATTGTCGTGAAAAAGTGATCAATTTAGGTCTTGACTTGAAAGGTGGCATGAACGTCACGCTGGAATTATCCGTAAAAGATGTGCTTAAAGCGTTGTCCAATAACAACCCGGACCAGTTGTTCAACCAAGCCTTGTCGCAAGCCGACAAACGGATGACGGAAAGCCAAAAGAACTATGTCGACCTTTTTGTCGAAGAATATCACAAGTTGGCACCGGGAGCCCGTTTATCAGCTTTGTTCAGCACCTTTGAACTTAAGTCACGTATTGATCCGCAAAAGACGGATGCAGAAGTGGTCAAGGTATTGAAAGAAGAAGTTGAATCGGCCATTGCCAATTCCTTTAACGTATTGAGAACCCGTATTGACCGTTTCGGTGTGGTTCAACCCAACATTCAACGTCTGGAGAATTCAGGCAGGATTTTGGTGGAACTGCCCGGTATCAAGGAACCGGAACGCGTCCGTAAGCTGCTTCAGGGTTCAGCCAACCTTGAGTTCTGGGAAACATATGATTTACAGGAAATCTATCAATCCCTGCTTGCTGTCAACAACCTGATTCGGGATTCAAAACTATCTTTAGTTGCCTCAGAGGTAAGCAGTGATAAGGCTGCAGATACCAACGTTGAGAAAGCAACCAATAAAAAGGACTCACTACTGACAGAAAGCGACAAATTACTTTCAAAGTTGGAACAGACTGCTGACACAACGACTGAATCACAATCGCTTGAGTCTTGGAGAAAAGAATATCCTCTCTTTGCCGTTCTTCAAATCAATCAGTCGCAAAGCGGTATCGGTCAAGGACCATTGGTTGGTTATGCCATGGGTAGGGACACTGCTCAGGTGAATGCCTACTTGAACACCCCTAAGGTGAAGGAACT
>CAYPLF010000012.1:0-44546 GCA_964411555.1 uncultured Bacteroidales bacterium
CGTGTTGGACTGACCTCTGGTTTACCGGTTGTTCCGCCAGGAGCACTGCCGGGTATCCACGTCGGGATCGGATAAGCGCTGAAAGCATCTAAGCGCGAAGCCGGCTTCAAGATGAGATCTCCCTTAAGGGTCGTTGGAGACTACGACGTTGATAGGCCGCAGGTGTAAAGTCAGTAATGGCAAAGCCGAGCGGTACTAATTGCCCGTGACTTCGTAAGCGGTTCACTCACAATCATGTTGAGCGTCCTGTCTGATGGATTATATGTTCTAGTGTTCAGTTGCACACGTGTCAACCTTATTTAAGGTGACTATAGCGTTGGGGTTCCACCTCTTCCCATTCCGAACAGAGAAGTTAAGCCCAACCACGCCGATGGTACTGCGCAAGTGGGAGAGTAGGTAGTCGCCGTTTTTAGAAAGCCCTGCAACGAAAGTTGTGGGGCTTTCGTCATTAAAAACGGCGACTACCTACTCGAGCACTTAAGTGGGACCCGACGAAGAAGTGAGAGCAGAGCCGGAGCATGCTTCGGCTTTGCCGAGCGCCGAGGAGGCAGGCTGCCAAAGGCAGCAACCGCGAAGAAGTGAGAGCAGAGCCAAAGCTTGCTCCGGCTTTGCCGAGCGCCGAGGAGGCAGGCTGCCAAAGGCAGCAGATAGGTAGTCGCCGTTTTTGAAGAGCCCCAATAGCGAAAGCTATTGGGGCTTTGTTATTAACGGAAAAAGGGAACACCGCAGGTGTTTCCCTGCAACGAAAGTTGGTGGGGTTTCGTCGTAAAAGGCAAGGGCGACACCGCAGGTGTTGCCCCGTCAGTTTCTTACTGACGGTTCTTTGTTATTAACGGAAAAAGGGAAGACCGAAGGTGTTGCCCTTGAACTGAAAAGTTTCAGGGGTTTGTTATTAACGGAAAAAAGGGAAGGCCGAAGAGGTTTGCCCCATCAGTGTAAACCGGTGAGGGTTTTGTTTTTTAAAAGGATGGCAACCTTTTTTTGTAGAGCAAGATGAATTTGGTGAGCAGGAACTGGATCAGGGAAATGAGTGAACAACTGGATACCAGGACCAATGCGGCAGCGTGCCTAGGTAATGAATCAATGAACGCTTGCACTCGGATTAGGTTTTCCAGGTCCGAAAGATGAAAATAGAGGATACAACAGGTAAATAAGGAAAAGATGCCAATGGTAACAGAGGTAAGAAAGGAAAGTTGGAAAACCTTATAGCTGTATTCTTCTACTGGTTTCCGTAAAACCACAAACGAACGCCGGTAATACAAGCCCACAAATATGCCGGCAATAAAAACTAGAAAAGGAAGGCCTTGAAGCAAGGTATAAAAGAAAAGCGCATAAATCAAGTAGGAAACAATCAACATCATGGGAGGAATCTCAAATGCTGTCATGTAAACAAACTTCCTTAGAATCAAGGTAATCATAAATCCAAGAATAGAGCCTACCAAACCAGACTCAAAAGAAGCCTGGATATTGCCGGAATAATAAAATGAAAGAATGCTTACTGTTGTAAAGAGCAACAACGGCATTACAAGAAAAAACAGAATGGTGAGTAATGTGTCAAGGCGGAAAAAGTTGCGCATAGCTAACGACAGTTTGATTTTTCGGTGGAGAAAGATTTACACACCGTAAACATACAGACACTTAGCCAAACTACCAAAAATTTAACAGAAAACATAAATACCCAATTTTGGAAAATTCTAGCTACCTTTGTAACACGTATAAACTAAGGTACGTGAACACTAACCATCCTGTTTGTTGGTATTGAAGAAAATTGATGCCTAGCAGGTAACGACCAGCACGATGAAAAAATGGCATTTTGAAACATTACAGGTGCATGCCGGATACACGCCCGATCAGACCAATTCACGAGCTGTACCAATTCATCCCACAACAGCGTACGTCTTTTCGAGTGCCCAACACGGCGCTGATCTTTTTAACCTGGATTTTAAAGAGGATGCTTCACCATTCATATATGCACGGTTGAATAATCCAACCAACGGCGTTTTCGAACAACGTATGGCAGCACTGGAAGGCGGTGTGGCTGCAGTCGCCACCTCATCCGGCCACTCGGCGCAACTATTAACTATATTGAATCTGTTGAAGACCGGCGATAATTTTGTAACCAGTCCATTCCTTTATGGAGGAACACACAACCAGTTTTTTGTGTCCTTCAAAGACCTGGGTATTGAAGCAAGAAAAGCAAAAGATGATACGGCTGAAGCCATGGAGGCTTTGATTGACGAAAATACAAAAGCCTTATACACAGAGAATATTGGGAATCCGAAATTCAATGTGCCCGACTTTGAACGCTTAGCCGAAGTGGCCAGAAAATACGACATACCACTGATTGTGGACAATACCTTTGCGTGTGGCGGCTATCTGTGCAGACCCATTGAATATGGTGCCAACATTGTAGTGGAAAGCGCTACGAAGTGGATAGGCGGTCATGGGAGTGTCATGGGTGGAATCATTATCGACGGTGGCAATTACAACTGGGGCAATGGAAAATTCCCCAAGTATTGCCAGCCATCGGAAAGTTACCACGGACTGAATTTCTGGGAAAAGTTTGGAAAAGCAGCCTTTGCCATGCGTGTTGTGGCTGAAAATATGAGAGACCTGGGTCCTTGTCAGAGCCCCTTTAACAGTTGGCAATTGATCCAAGGATTGGAAACACTTTCAGTTCGTGTGCAAAAAATATGCGAACAAGCCATGCTATTGGCGGAATGGCTGAGCCAACATCCAGCCGTATATGACGTCTGTTACCTGGGTTTGGAAAACCACCCGTATCACGTCCTGGCAAAAAAATACCTCAGCAATGGATTCGGTTGTGTGTTGACCTTCCGGGTAAAAGGCGGTTATGAGCGAACCGTACGCTTCGTTGAACACCTGCAACTGATTTCTCACGTCACCAACATTGGCGATGTGAGAACCCTGATTACCCATCCTGCATCAACCACGCATCGCCAACTGAGCAGTGACGATCAACAGGCAGGAGGGGTATACCCCGATATGCTTCGACTGTCAGTCGGTCTGGAACACCCCGATGACTTGAAAGAAGATATCGAACAAGCCTTATTGTATTGAAATTGATACCCAGATAGAGAATCATGCCTCTTAACGTAGCCAAACAATTACCTGCCGTAGAACTCCTGAAAAAGGAGAACATCTTTGTCATGGACTCAGGTAGGGCGTCCACCCAGGATATCCGCCCTCTGAAGATTGTCGTCCTTAACTTGATGCCACTAAAGATCATTACGGAAACCGATTTGATACGACTGCTCTCAAATACGCCGTTACAATTGGAACTGGAATTCATGAAGTTGAAGAGCCATGTTTCCAAGAATACGCCCATGGAGCATATGAAGGCCTTCTATCATAGCTTCCAAAGCATCAAGGACAACAATTATGACGGCATGATCATTACCGGAGCACCGGTGGAGCAACTTGAATTTGAGGATGTCACTTACTGGGATGAGTTCAAGCAGATTGTGGATTGGTCGAAATCACACGTCACTTCAACACTCTACATTTGTTGGGCCGCCCAAGCTGGGTTGTATCACAGCTACGGTGTGCCAAAATATGGATTGGACCAGAAGATGTTCGGTGTATTCAAACACACCATCAATGACCCGAAGAATCCCATTTTCAGGGGATTTGACGATGAATTCTATGTACCGCACAGCCGTCATACGGAAATCCGCCGTTCAGACATTGAGACAAAACCCGAGTTGAGCATTCTTTCGGAATCGAAGGAGTCGGGTGTCTATATGGTCATGGCCAGAAACGGACGCGAGTTTTACATTACCGGTCATTCCGAGTATTCTCCCAACACGTTGGACACCGAATATAAGAGAGACGTGGCAAAAGGACTGCCCATAGCCAAGCCGGTTAATTATTACCAAAACGATGATCCTGCTTTATTGCCGGTGGTTCGTTGGAGAGGGCATGCTAATTTGTTGTTCTCCAATTGGTTGAATTATTTTGTGTATCAGGAAACGCCCTTCGATATTTCCACGATTCATTGATGCGATCACCTCTGTTTTCACTCCATCATGGCTAAACAGCGTGTCATTGAGCTGTTGGCTCCGGCAAAAGATGCACAAACTGCTGTTGAAGCCATCCTTCACGGAGCAGATGCCGTCTATATCGGTGCGCCCAAATTTGGAGCCAGGGCTGCTGCCGGTAATGGAGTGAGCGACATAGCGCAGGTCGTGGAATTTGCCCACGCCTATCATGCCAAAGTCTACGTGGCCCTGAATGTGTTGTTGCACGATGACGAGTTGCTCGAAGTGGAACGTTTGATTCATGAACTCTGGACTGTAGGTGTGGATGCACTCATCATTCAGGATATGGGCATCACCCGGTTGAATCTTCCCCCCATTCCCTTGCATGCCAGTACGCAAACCAACAACAGAACACTGGAAAAAGTCCGTTTCTTGGAAGATGCAGGCTTTTCGCAGGTGGTTCTTGCCAGGGAGTTGTCGCTGGAACAAATCCGGGAAATTCGTTCCGGAACCTCTGTCCGTTTGGAAGCCTTTGTCCACGGTGCACTCTGTGTGAGTTACAGTGGACAATGCTACCTCAGCCACGCCATGACAGGAAGAAGTGCCAATCGGGGTGAATGTGCCCAGTGGTGCCGGTTGCCGTATGATGTGTACGACGAGAAGGGAAAGATCTTGCTTAGGCATAAACATGTACTGTCGCTTAAAGACCTGAACGCAACTGAACAACTGGAGTCACTCATGGAAGCCGGAGTCACCTCCTTCAAAATTGAAGGTCGACTCAAAGATGTGTCGTACGTGAAAAATGTTACTGCCTGGTACAATGAACGCTTGAACGAAATCATCGCGAACTCTCCGAATACGGTAAGGGCATCTTTTGGTGTTCCTCAGTATGGTTTTTCTCCCAATCCCGCCAAAAGCTTCAACCGTGGATTTACGCCTTATTTTCTGGAGAAAAGAACACCAATGTGCAATGTGGATACGCCCAAGTCGATGGGTGAGCCGGTTGGGGTGGTGAGACAAGTGGGAATAAACAACTTGGTTATTGAAGGAACACGGCCATTATCAAATGGAGATGGCATCAGTTTTTTTGATGCCAAAGGTGTTATGGACGGTTTTCGAATCAATAAAGTAGAAGGCAAGGTGGTGTACCCGGCACTCAAGACTTCGGTCAAGCCAGGCATGCAGGTGTTCAGGACGTATGACCAACAGTTTGAACGGCAACTGGAGAAAGACAAGGCAAGGCGTGTCATACCGGTCAGGCTTGTTTGTTGGGAAACCCGGACGGGATTTGCTGTGGAAATGGCTGACGAATCCAATCATCGTGTCATCAAACAGGTTACACTGGTAAAAACGGCAGCCAATCAACCTCAACGTGAACGGGTATCGGCTCTTTTCTTCAAGACCGGACAGACGCGTTTCGAGGTGACGGCTTGTGATATTCAGTGGTCTTCTGAATGGTTTGTTCCGGTATCAGTTTGGACATCGCTCAAACGAGAGTTGTGTGAGGCGTTGGAAAAGGTAATACAACTGGCCTACAAGCGGGAATATGCACGTTTGCTTCCAACTTATCACGACTACCCTGAAAAAGTACTTAATTTCAGAGGTCAGGTGCTGAATGAGGCATCAAAAGCCTTTTTTGTGGAGCATGGTGTTCTACAAACAGAATGGGCACCCGAACATGCTTTGTCACACCAATATGAGGATAATACACTCGTTATGCTCAATAAGTATTGCCTCAAGTTTGAGATGGGAGTATGCCCCAAACAACCCGGATATAAGGCAAATCTGCTCGAACTGCGTGGCGAACCAGCGTATTTGATGTATCAAAAAAAGAAGATAGTCCTTCATTTCGACTGTCAACACTGTGAAATGTACTTGATAAAGACTCCATAGCCCATCCTATTCCTTAAAGGAAGGCTAAGCTAATGGCATTCAGGAGGAAAAACTTCTATGTATGTCAAAAAGGCAATGATATTTTCTATTTTTAAAATTATTTATTGGTCATTTGCACAGGCTTAAATCAATTATCTGTTATTATTTTGATTAGATTCATAATTGATTTCTATATCAAAGTTTAAGCAGTAATGTACGTGTTGTTTGCCATGTAAAATAATAAACATATAACCATGAACGAAACATCAAAGTTTATAATTGACGAGATTGAAGATGTCAAAATAAGTAATGAGGATGAATATTTTCTATATCATATACACCGATTTGAATATATTTTTTCTATTCTAAAGTTATACGATAAAGATAAAGCACTACTTGATGTGGGTGCACACTACTTGCATGGGTTACTCGGTGCTTATCATTTGGGATATAAAAATATAAATGGTTCGGATTTGGATATTTTCAACTCAATCTCGGTAGAAAGGGCTAAAAAAATCAATGCGATAATCAAAAATTGCAACCTGGAAACTGAAACAATCCCTTTTCAAGATCAAGAATTTGATATTATTATTTTTTCCGAAACTCTTGAACATTTAAATTTTCATCCGAAAAGAGTTTTTAAGGAATTTGCCCGGGTGCTAAAACCAGGTGGTGAAGTGATTATTACTACACCGAATCTTCTTAGATTGAACAATAGGTTAAAGTGTATTCTGGGAAGAAGTATAAATGTTGATATTAGAGAAGATTATTCCCCAGGAACACCTTATAGAGAATACTCTGCTGCTGAAATAGAATATTTATTGAATGTGGCCGGTCTAAAAATAAAAAAAATAAAATATGCTGATTTTGATTATCCATCAAGAGGTAAGATTGATGCCATAATTAATAAAATTATTGGATTTGTAATTCCAAGTTTAAAAGGTAATATAGTAATTATTGGAATAAAAGAATAATCTAAAATCCAATTATCGGGCCTTATCTGTTTTTCTGTCATTACTTCGCAAAACACAACTGAGAAAACAGAAGCATCCTATCTGGACAGCGGGGTGGCTGGATTGAGATGTCCAGGTAAAAGAAGGCTTTTATTTATTGAAAAGACCACCCAGATCAGGGGTGATAATTCGAGCCGTTTAGCAGCAACTGAGCATCTTTGATGGTCATCAGCTCTTGAAGGCTGGTTTTCGGATGTTTTTCCATATACTCCTCAATAATCCTATACCCGATCCAGGTAGCAGCTCTTCCGGGAGATGCTGAAGGAAAGTAAATGGTGCTTGGTGCTTCACCCAGAAATCGGTTGAGTATTTCCTTGTCGTTAGAAAACAGCAGTTTATGCTGTACGATTCCGTCCCACATGCTTTTTTCGTTTTGCCTGCACCATTCCAGTTGCTCCGGGGTAAAGGAAAACAGGCGCTCCAAGGGTTCATCCGGCAAAACAAAGGATGTCAGGAAAATGATTTTGCCTTCATACAACAGATAATCGAGCAACCTGTTTTGATTCATCACTTCAGACGGAGTAAATTCAGATTGAATCCACCCCAACAGGTAGTCTGACAGCAGTTTTTCCGGTATCATCCTGCTCGCCTGATGCGGTTCATACAGCAACTGATACATGGGGTGGTTTGCTCCCAGGTATTTATCCAAGCTGGCCGACAACATGCCCGGTGCTGAAACGATGGATTGACCATAGCCCGAGATGTGCATGTAAACGGTTGGAATATCCAAATAGGGAAAATAGTATGTCAACCGGTAAAAAGCCCACGTAAGCGATGTTTCCAACGCGCGGGTATCGCTGAAAATCTGTTGGCAGCTGTCGTATAAATTTGCCAGGTCCGGATCATGGTGATAGATGTCGGAGAAGGCCTTGAAATCCTCACCGCCGGGTTCTCCCATTTCCATGATGTTGACAGCGTAAAGTTTCAGAAATGCAGAATCCAGAGAAGGGTCGTTGGTGTGAAACTGTTGGTCGAAACGGACTAGCTTGATGGGGTGTTCCGGTGATCCGGGAACCTCAAAACGGTTTCCTTTGCAGGAAAACAGCAACAGGCAACAAAGCGTAAAAAGGGTAGTCGGTTTCATAATAGGCCGTTTTGAACAAAGATACACCATTGAATCGTTCTGTAAAAAATAAATAACCCCGAAAATCAACAAGGATTCTCGGGGTTTTGGCACCCATGAAAAGGTGTGAGTGTGTTATTTGTTATCCAGTTTTTCCTTCAAAGCGGCTAATGCGTCGAGGTCACCCAAAGTGGTTTTTTCCATTTTGGTAGTGGGCTCTGCTTCTTCCTTCTTGGTGGATTTCTTAGCACCGGCAGCTTTCTTGGGAGTTGCTGCCACCTTGGCTTCACCCTTTGATTCATCCTCGTGGATGCGGCTGTGAGACAAGATGATGCGCTTGGCGTCCTTGTTGAATTCAATCACCTTGAAAGCGATTTTTTCTTCTGCCTGGGCGGTGGTACCGTCTTCTTTCACCAAGTGCTTGGGAGTAGCGAAACCTTCAACACCGTAGGGCAGGGAAACAACGGCACCCTTTTCCATTACGTCGATGATGGTACCTTCGTGGATGCTGTCAACCTGGAAGATGTTTTCAAATACATCCCATGGGTTTTCTTCCAATTGCTTGTGGCCTAAGCTCAAACGACGGTTGTCCTTGTCGATTTCGAGTACGGCAACTTCAATGGAGGCACCCAGTTGGGTGAATTCGCTGGGGTGTTTGACCTTTTTGGTCCAGCTCAGGTCGCTGATGTGGATCAAACCGTCAACGCCTTCTTCAATTTCAACAAAGACACCAAAGTTGGTGAAGTTGCGAACCTTGGCCATGTGGCGGCTGCCAACAGCGTATTTGGTTTCAATGTTGGCCCATGGGTCTTCTTTCAGTTGTTTGATACCCAGAGACATTTTGCGTTCGTCGCGGTCGAGGGTCAGGATGACGGCTTCTACCGTATCGCCTACCTTCATGAAGTCTTGTGCGCTACGCAGGTGTTGTGACCAGCTCATTTCAGATACGTGGATCAAACCTTCAACGCCGGCAGCAATTTCGATGAATGCGCCGTAATCAGCCATCACGACAACACGGCCGTTCACCTTGTCACCTACCTTCAGGTTGGCATCCAAGGCATCCCATGGGTGCGGGGTGAGTTGCTTCAAGCCGAGAGCGATGCGCTTCTTGTCGTCGTCGAAGTCGAGGATAACGACATTGAGTTTCTGGTCGAGTTCCACCACTTCCTTGGGATCGCTGACGCGGCCCCAGCTCAGGTCGGTGATGTGGATCAAACCGTCTACGCCGCCCAGGTCGATGAATACACCGTAAGAGGTGATGTTCTTGACAGTACCTTCGAGTACCTGGCCTTTTTCCAGCTTGGCGATGATTTCTTTCTTTTGTTGTTCGAGTTCAGCTTCGATGAGTGCTTTGTGGGAAACAACCACGTTTTTGAATTCCTGGTTGATTTTGACAACCTTGAATTCCATGGTCTTGCCTACAAATACATCGTAGTCACGGATGGGCTTGACGTCAATTTGTGAACCGGGCAGGAAGGCTTCGATGCCGAATACGTCGACAATCATACCACCCTTGGTGCGGCATTTCACAAAACCCTTGATGATTTCGTCTTTTTCGAGGGCTGAATTCACGCGGTCCCAGCTGCGGGTTGCGCGGGCCTTCTTGTGTGAAAGGATCAACTGACCTTTCTTGTCTTCTTGATTTTCGATGTAGACTTCTACTTTGTCGCCTACTTTGAGGTCTGGATCGTAACGGAATTCGTTCATTGAAACGATACCGTCCGACTTGAAACCGATGTTGACCACCACTTCGCGTTTGTTCATCGAAATGACGGTGCCTTCAACAACTTCCTTATCCTTGACGGTGTTCAGGGTGTTGTCGTACGCTTTTTCCAAATCTTCTTTGGACATGGTGCCATAGGAATCGCCCTTTTCATAGGCGTCCCAATCAAAACTTTCGGCTACAGGAGCAACGGGTGCTTCCTTCTTTTCTGCCGGTTTTTTCTTTGCTTTAGGAGCTGCTTCAACAACTTCTTCCTTCACTTCTTCAGGAGCTGCTTCAACCACTTCTTCTTTCACTGCTTCAGGAGCTGCTTCAACAGCTGCTGTTTCTTCGTTAGTTGTTGCCGTTTCGGCTGCTGCTACGGTTTCTTCAACCGGAACAACGGGATTGTTTTCTTCCATAATAAATTGACTGAAAAATTACTAAGTTGGACATTATATAGATTCGAAAATCGGCCGCAAATATATGGAAAAAATTGCTAATTATCAACGAGATTTATAATTAATTAATTGTAATTTTGTTTGATAAAAAATGGTTTACATGAAAAAGATGCTCGTTGTAATGGTATGTATGACACTCCTGGTGTTGTATGCCTGTACCTCTTACAGAAACTATACAATGGAAGTGCTGCGGCCTGGATTGGTCACACCAACAACAATCAACGATAAGCTTATATTTGTAAACAATACCATTCCGCAACCTGCAGAGATAGGTCAGTATTATATGGGATTGGACCATTACGGAATGGATACTACATATAACATTCCTTGCAGAGTGGATACGTTTTTTGATTTGTTGGTAAACTACTTGACTATCCGGATTGAAAAAGAGGGGTTGATCAAGTCTGTCGAAAAGTTATCAGTTAAAGACGAAGGGATATCTAACAAAGTCAAAAACCAACAGGATGCCTATTTACGATTTGGTAGTCTTGATAAAAAACAGCGCTCGCATATCAGCAAACAAACAACAGCAAGCATGATGGCATCGCTGGATGGTTTGTTGTTGGAATCATTGGAGTCATGTGAACAAGAATCTGGTACATTTCCGATGAAGAGATGGGTTTTTGTCCGTTCTGTTTGGAGTGTTTATGATACCAAAAAAGATTCACTGTTGGATCAATTTCAACGTCGTGACAGTTTGTATTGGAGCGTGCCGGGATCAACCGCTCCCCGATTGACCATTAAACCAATGCCTTCTCTTGAGTCGACATTGCCGGAGATTGCGGATTATGTAGCCGGAGAAGTTTACCATATGTTTACACCTTATTGGCAGCCCATTGAACGGTTTTATTACATAACTGGAAATATGCAACTCAAACTGGCTGCCGATGAAGTGAGGGTAGGCAATTGGGATGTTGCTGCTGATTATTGGCAGTATGTATATAAGAGTGGAAGTGGTTTGAATCCTTACAGGGCGTCGGTGAACATGATGCTTTATTGCGAAAGGAATGGAGATGTTCCAGGGGCTTTGATGTGGGCCAATCGAGCTGATATTGCCAGTAGACACGATATTTTAACTCCGTCATATGAAGAAAATGTAGCATTTAATGCATGGTATAGGGATTTGACTCTTCGTCAGGAAGAAATGAAACGTATCATTCCCTACCTGGATTGATTTGTCCGGTGAATTTTGTACATTTGACGCGTTTACAGTTGTCCATACATTGTTGATATTATGAAAAGTGAACCCCTGCTCCATACATTGGAGTATGCCATACGGAAGTCTCTGGAAAAGTTGAAGACGAGGGAATCGTCTGCCGCCATTGTTGACTTGTACATTCAACCCAATCCTGAATCGGGTGATGTGACCATTTTTGATGACGAGGACAACGTATTGACCAAGGTTCCCGTTCCTGAATGGGAGGAGCTGAATGAGGGTATGGACACTGAAAGAGTATTGACAGACTGTGCCGAGTTGTTGCGCCCTATGATGGCTGCTTTTCGGGAAGAAGGTTTGTTTGAAACGGTGAACATCATGAAGCCGTTTTCTGTTGTCATGGTTGATGAGGAAATGGAAGTTCTTGCTGAATTATTGACCATAGACGATGAGGAATTGATGCTCGATGATGAATTTCTCAAACAGATGGAAGAGGAACTGGATGTTTTTTACAAACAGTTGATGTCGGATGTTTGATTTTCAATCCTTGCGTTTTGTATTTCAAAAAATCTGATTAATTTTGCGCCCGCTGACATCGGAAAGGTAGCTCGTACACGACCCGTCAGCACACTGCATTATCTTTCGCCGAAATAGCTCAGTTGGTAGAGCAACGCATTCGTAATGCGTAGGTCGCCGGTTCAAGTCCGGCTTTCGGCTCACTTTCCCCCTACAACGTATTTGATTTTTTTGTACCTTGTGCCTTTGAGCGATGGAACTACAAAAGCAAGATATTGTTTGCATTTCAAATACCAGCTGGTTTGGCAAGTACGCCAAATCAACGGTGATGTTGCTGGAACGCATTGCCGTATATAACCGGGTGGTTTTTGTGGAGCACCACTATACATGGGCCGATGTGTGGTACACCCTCAGGGGCCGGCGGCAGGCACCGATAGCCCAGATGTTAGGTTTAAAGCCACGCCTGCAAGCCATTACAAGTTCAGTGGGAAGTCAGGTGTATAAGCTGGTCATGCCTCCCTCGTTACCAGTTTTTTTTCTCAAAAACGAACAACAATTTGAACGTCTTTTTGGCATCAATACATCCGTCTACAGCCGCATACTGAAAAAAAAGTTGAGCAAACTCGGTATGGATAACCCCCTGGTGGTAACAGCCTACAACCCCTTTTACGGGTTGGCCATGCTGCGTAAGCTCAACGAAAAGGCCCACATCTACTATTGCTACGATGGGGTGGAACCCTCTTATTACGGCCAACGTATTTTTCGGTACGAAGAGGACTTTTCACGCCAGGCCGATGCCATCATCTGCAGTTCCGATTATCTGGGGGCAAATAAACAATCCCTCAATGCCAGGATTTATGTGGTCAAAAACGGTGTAAACTTTCCGCTTTTCAGTTGTCAGGCAAAAACCGAGCCCTATAAACGCAAACGCAGAAAAGTGGGCTTTATCGGTAGCCTGGATCCACGCTTTGATATTGACACGGTGGAATACGCTGTGCAACAGCTAACTGATTATGACTTTGAATTTACCGGTGACATGCGTAACGAACACATGCGCAACCGGCTGAAAGACTATGCCAACGTGTCGTTTTTCGATGCCGTTAAACCTGAACAGGTGCCTGCTTTGCTCAATCGTTACGATGTGGGCATCATACCCTATTTGATTAACGAGGTGAACCGTAACATCTACCCCCTCAAAATCAATGAATTTCTGGCTGTGGGCGTGCCTGTGGTTATGAACAACTTTGCCAACCTGCCTGAATTTGAGGGCATGGTGACTACCGTTACCTCAAAAGAAGCCTTTGTGGAGGGGTTGCTGCAAGCCTGTCAACAGGATACGGCTGAACGGATAAGCCAGCGGATTGCGTTTGCCAAGGGTAATTCCTGGGACGAACGGGCTGAAGACTTTGCCAACATCTTGGCTCAATACACTAAGAGCTGATAATCAATCACAGATACCCAGGACGCCCTCAGTTAGCAGTCGGTAAAAAACCGGAACGGAAGCAGTTACTTTAGGTAGCGCCTCAGGCGGTTTCTGACTTTTAGAGCGAATTTGCGCAGGAAGGGGAAGTACTTCCCGCTCTTGATGTTGTACAGTACGGATTCCGCTTCGAAGATCATCTCGAAGTTCTCGGTGCAAAACACAGGTTTCTTGGTGATGCGGTTGATTTCACGAGCCTGATTGAGCGAACTTTCAACAAACAACTTGTATTCAGCTGATTTGTATTCCTGAGCCTTGAATTCGGCGTGATTTCCAGCCTTGATGCGCGCTTCCTTGTCGGGAAGGTCCATTAATACTAACTTCTTGTAGCGGATTTTGTACTTCTTGAGCCAGATTTCCGTATCCTCCCTGTATTTCTCCAAACGCGAAGAAACAATCGTACCAATCTTGCTACCAGGAATGAACAAGGGAGGAGCATTCAATACAAAGTCCTTGTAGATGGGGCCGTCGTCATTTTGTTCCTCGGTTGGATCCACACACAGTACGCCGTCAATATCGAAACACGACTTTTCCAGATCGGTGTGGTTGAGGATGTTCCATTGAAAATATCGAGGTAGCGGTACCGTTTCAAAACTAAGGTCCACCAGATTTTCTTTGCCGGGAATCACATAAATGGCGCAGAACAAGAACTCGTAGTCACCCGGTACAGTCGATAGTAGTTCCTTGCTTTTTTTCAAGGCAGAACCAGAAGCAATGCTGTCATCGACAACCAGCACCTTTTTCATGTCCTTGTTGTCAAAAAACTGGCTGCGGACACCAGATGTGTAGATATGACCGTTGACAAACGAATGGATGTCCGTATAGGGCTTGTTTAGGTACAACGCCAGCAAATTGGCCGGCATCATACCACTTCTGGGTATGCCTACAATCAAATCGATGTCACGAGGTACACGGGGAAGCCCTTTAAGAATGATTTGGTTCAGGTCCGAAAAACTTCTATAGTACATGACGGTGTATTTTTTGTGTGTTGAGAAAGCAGTGGTTTTTCATGCGTTTTTTTTGTTACGTATGACCTCTTGGTACAAAACATGTGTTTTCCGTGCAGTCTGTTCCCAGGAAAAGAGGTTGACGCGCTCCAATCCTCTTTTTCTGAAGCTATCTATCAATGCGTTGTCATTCAGTAAATTGATCAACTTCTCAGCGATGTCATTTTCATCAAACGGATCGACAAACAGGGCTGCCTCTCCGGCTACCTCCGGCATGGAAGAGGTGTTCGAGGTAATGACGGGTGTACCGCAGGCCATGGCTTCCAGTAGCGGGATGCCAAAGCTTTCCCTCAGGGAGGTATAGAGGAAAACGGCGGCACCTGAGTAAATGGCGGGCAAGTCGGTGTTGGATATGTAACCGGTGGTGCGCAGGTGCTCTTTGATAAACGGCATCTCAATATCCGCTATCACCTTTTCCAGGAAGCTCTCAGGCAGGTCGGCTATCAACAAGGGCAGCGGATTTTCCGTTTGCTGAACGTACATGCCATAAGCTTTCAGTGTACGGTGGGTGTTCTTTTTCGGATCGGTATTTCCTAAAAACAAGATGTATCGATTGTCTTTCAGGTACTTATGTGTAATTTCCTCCGGATGTTCAACGGGTTTGAAATGCGAACTGAACCCGTTGTGGATGGCAACCAACACCGTATCGTCCAGATGAAGCGTGTGTTGGATGCGCTGACGTTCGAATTCAGATACCGTGATGATTTTCTTGCAACGACCCAGTATGCGTGGAACGACAAAACGCCGATAATACCATCCCATATTCTGGTAGGCTGAATGACTGGATTGCTGGCGGGGTTCCAGGTAAATGATGTCGTGCAGGGTCAGTACCAAAGGCGCTTTGCAAAATAAAGGAGCTGTATTCGATGTGCAGTGAAGCAGGTCGGGCTTGATGCGTCGAACGGCCAATGGTAATGCCACTTGTTCCCACAGCGGGTAGGTTGGGCACGACAGGGTAAGCACGTGCATGTTTTTGGACGATTGCAGGCAGACATCATCACCCGGAGCTACCAGTATGAAATATTCGTTCTCGGTGTCGAATTGTTGGAACCGACGAATGATTTCCAGCGCGACAACATCCATGCCGTGCTTGTTTTTCCTGAAAATGCGTTGGGCCTCTATTGCAATCCTCATATTGTCAACGTGTTAGGCGTGATGTTAATTTGTTAAATATGACACTGATGAATAATATGGGTAACAAGATCAACGCCCAAAATGTTCGAAAAGTCAGCAGCTTGTCGGGTATGGCCATGATGTAGGAAAACAGCAAGGCTCCCAGCAGAACCCACCATTTGATGGACAGAGTAGGGTCGAATTGGGTGATGGTTGCCGTGACAATGATTAAAAAGCCGAGCATGAGTATTTTGGATGGCATCATCCATTGGATAATCTTATCGCAATAATCAAAGTTGCCAGCAAAAGTAGCTCGGAATAAATCCCTGATAATGTTTCGTTTGGGAACCTTCCGTGATCGTGACCATTCCTTGCGCTGCTTGTTGTAAGCACTCACATCTTTAATCTTGTCTTCGTAGGTAAATACATCTTCCAGGTATTCAATGTAAATGCCTTGTTTCAGTAGTTTCGATTCCATGTGTTTGACCAAATCCATTTCCGGATCCAAATTGGCATTTTCAAGAAACCACTTGTAGTTGATGACCATGCCGGAACCAGTCAAACTCGATGAAAAACCCAGTTTTACATGTCCCCTTCTGAAAATGGAATTATTGATTTCTTCCATAATGGCACTCAGCCAGGAAAGGTTGTTGGGATAGCTTTTGGAAACCCGATGGGTTTGAATGGCCATACCGCCCGAGTAAAAAGCCTTGTTGATTTCTTCCAGGTAGGTAACATCTACCACATTGTTGGGGTTAATCAATATAAGGGCATCGTATTGTGACGGTTGAAACTGCTGGAGAGCCAGGTTGATCAGGGTGTTCTTACTCTTCGTGGTTTCCGGATGAATAAAGACAATGACTCCGTTCGCCTCAAGTTGCTCCCGCATCAAAGGGTCTATTCCGTTGGTGGATACGACAATATCAAACATCTCCCTGGGGTAATGTTGTTGAAGAAATGATGTGGCGGATTCCATTAGGTTGTGGTCCATGCCGTTATAGGACGGTATGAGAACGCAATAGCGGTAATTTTTCTTGACTGGCGGGTATGCTTGTCGGGTTTTGCTTAGGGAAGCAACGGCAAACAAGAACGTGTATCCCACGCCCAATATAAACAACAGATAAACCAGGTAATCACCCCAGTACATAATTTCTTCCCAATATGGAATTTTCTCAATGAGTAGAGCCGGTGTCATGGTTTGAAAGATTTATGGATGCCAATTCTTTGTCATATATGGGTGCTAAAAAAATAAATGCTTGTGATAGGGCCATGAGAATACACGTGGGATATTGCCCCCAGATGGCGTTTCCGTACGAACTGACCATCATGCCGAACATTCCGCACATCAACGCCGATAAATAGCCAATCAATTCCTTGTTTTTTAACCGCCGCAATACCAACCAAACACCTTGCCCCAGAATGGATAATTGAATTGCCAGGTACAAGAGCAATCCAACAATGCCGGTTTCCACCCACACTTTTACGTACCAGGAGTCGTTGGGAATGTTGGTGGTTAGGCGTTCTGAATCGAAACGTTTGGCGGCTACTCCACTAAGTCCTATGCCTTCCCCAAAGGGTCGTTGATTGATGTATTCTGCCAACCTTTTTTGGTTTTCAAGTCGTACCACCAAGGAGGGTTCATTTTTATTGAAGGCACTACGCATGCGGCGAATGTACTGGTTTCCTTGTCCTATTGTGGTAAAGTTGAAAAAAATGAATGCGCTGATGAGCAATACGGCCATCCCTACCATAATGCCCGCTCTTTTTGAAAGGATGGTGTAAAGGACAAATCCCGCAAACGGAACGGCTAATGCACCACGGGTGCCGGAAATAAAAAGACCGTAAAGACCTATCAGCGCCGTGGCAAAAAACAGGATTTTCAACCATTTGCGTTTGGTGTATAAACCAATGATGGAAAAAATGACAGCTGCACACCCCATGTTCGATCCATAGTTACCCGCATCGGTGAAAAAAGAAAAGTAACGGGTGCCTGTAGCCAACATGTGTGTTTTCATGTTTTCACCTTGCAGAAGCCATTGATGTTCCGCATAATCAAATCCCACTGTTTTTTGCATCTGCATCTTTATCACAGCAATAACTGTAAAAAGACCCCACAGTACAATCACCAGTTTCAGGTATTTATACTCACGGAAGAACAGGGATGCAAAGATTACCGTCAGCAGCGGATAGAGTGTAAGCGAACGAAAAGAGGAAACCCAGGCTGCGGTAATCGCGGTTGGGTTGGCCAGTTCAAATATGCAGAAGATAAACCAGACAAACAACGGGATGGATACACCGTTTATTGCCATCTTCCATTCAACATCTCTAGTTGTAACAGCTCTGAGTAAAGTGGAAAACAGAATCAGGGCAAACAAAGCGTCGGTCAGAACCCCCAATCCGCTGATGGGTACATAACGTTGAATGCCCATGATAAAGTAGTTTTCCACAAAGAGCAGAAATAGAGCGATCAGTGGTTGGTTGATAGCTGTCAGTACTACCAATAGAGCGACAGGAATCATTCCGACCAACATGCCTAAAACCACTTCCTGTTTGACAAACAAGAAGATCATTAGGGCCATGCCAATCAAAATGACGGAGATGCCTATCCACTGAAGCAGGGTCAATCGACGCATGATCAATCGTTTTGGTTATGCTTGTTGCCTTTGTCAATATCTGGACTCTTATCGGAAGTAAGTTCCATTTGAAGTAATTTGTATCCGAGCATGCGTTGTTTTGACCGGGGAGGTAGCAACCCGGTGAAATCCTCCACGGCCAATCGGTTAGCCCGGTTTAGGCAAAGCAAAACAGACTTGGGTGAGGCTTGTTCATTCAGGGTATGAAGGAAACTTCTGTCTCGTTCTCTCCAGGCTCTTCCCGCTTTGACCACAAATACAATAACATCCAATGAATCCATGATGCCTTTTGGCACAGTATTGATAGACATGGCGGGTAATTCCAACAGAATCAAATCGGACGATGAGTTTTCCGGTGTGAGCATGAAATCTAGGTTCGCTGCTGTAATGTACTGTTTTGATTGGCTGTCAAAATCAGATTCATGATTGATTTTAATCACCTTGAAACCCATATCCGACCAGTATACAGCCATTTCATCGGCCAAATGGCTTTTCCCTTCGAGGGGGTCCGAACTGATAATGCCGATAACCGTTCGTCCTTTTGTATTGAAATAGGGTGAAAGGCGGTTGCATATGTGAGCGGTGGCAATGCGGTTGGTCTCCAGTGCAAAAGCCCTGTACTTTAACGTAGGAATGCCGGGGTAGGCACCAATAACTTCTGCTCCTGTCAATGCTACAGCGCGTTGTTTGTTTCGGATGGTTCTGTCCAGTAATTCAATGATTAGGAAACAACCCAAAATGAAGAAAAGGCAAGCGATTAAGGATCCAAAAATCAGGAGTTTACGTTTTGAGCCTACTGCAGCAAGCGGGTATATGGGTTCAGTGACCACATTGATGGTGGTGCTTTTCATCTCAATGTTTTTTTGCTGCAATTTGGCTTGTGCCAAGTGATTCAATAAGGTTTGATAGGCGTTTTCAGTAACCTGGATTTCGCGTTCCTGTTTTTTCAGACTGGGTCCGATGGGAGTAAAGCGTGCAAATTCTTCATCAACCTCTTTCATCCTGCGGTTGAGCACCTGCAGTTCGGCGTACGTTCGGTCGTAGGTTATTTTTTCCGTTAACCACTGGTCGACCAAATCCTGCAGTGCCAATCCTTCTTTGGATGATTGGATGGATGCGATATTGCCGCTAATATCTTTCAGTCGACCTTCTGCCTTTTCAAACAAACCTTTGTACCGTTTCAACGATTCTTTGTCTTTTTCTGATTGGTTGGCGGCTGATTCCAGTTCTGTGATTTTTTGAGACAGGATGGAAGAAGTTTCCATTTGTTGAAGGAAATCCTTACTTTCCTTAAGCAACTTTCCACGTTCGGTAATTTGTTGTTCCAGTTGTTTGACCAAATAACCTGATGAATAATTGGACGTATAGGCGCTTTCATATTGGGCGTCCAGGTCACGCTTGATTTCGGTTAGGCGCTTGGTCTGCTCTTCGTAGTTGATTACGTTTGAGGTCATGCTGTACTGGAGAAGGGAGTCCTCCAAGTTGTTCAGGCTGGCACGTGTTTCAGACAATTGTTTCTCAAAGTAGGTCACTACGTCGTTAGATGAGCCTAATTGAAGCTGGGCGTATTCCTGGTCAATTTCCTCAATCAAAAAACGAAGCGTTTGATGCACAATACCCGGATCATCGCAACTGTATTTGATTTCAATCATGTCGCTGGTTCCCAGGCGGTTCACGCGGATTTTTTTCAACGCATCGATGCTATAGTGAGGGTGGAACCAGTTCAACAGGCTGTAAATGAAGTTGTTTTTCCCTTCCTTCTTGTACTCCATAAAATGTTTGTACGTAGAATCAATCGATGACTTGTCAACCAACCTCATGACGTCGGCAGGGACTATTTCACGCAACTTCCTGTAATTCGATGCTAAAATATAGGTGTTGTCATTGTTTGGGTCACCTTTGATCAATGCTTGAGCCAGCAGTTTCAAAGAAACCGTTTCAAGGGTGGAACGGGAGTGAGCCAGGTTGATAATATTGTCGAATGAACTATTTGTGGTAAAATAATTGGCAACCAAGGTACCATCAAGGTTGGGAGATGATGCCAGACCGGTATAGATGGTAGAGTTTGCTTCATAATTCTGGGGCAACTTGGCGGTAAAGAAGGCGACCAAGGCTGCAACAATCAAAGGGGGAAACACTATCCAATGGCGGATACGGTACAGGAACAGGGTAATAATCGGTGTCTTGTTCATGGTTGTCATGGGATAAGTTTGATTCCGGTAATCAGTTCGAGGTGTCGGACTGAGATGAACAGCTTTGATTTGGCTTCCTCATAGCTGGTAGCTGCCAAGGTCAGATCCCTGCGTCTGCCACTCAATTCTTGCAGGGTGATGCTGTTATTGGCATATTCCATTTCGCCCAACTTTACATTGGATAAGGTTGCAGTGAAAGATTCAGCAACATATTTCATCATACGTAGGTTGGCAACCAGTTCGGCATATACCTGTGTAATTTCCATCTTTCGAACTTCTAAGGTTTCTTCAACCTGAAACTTTGCTTGTTCAATTTGAGATTGACCGGCCTTGATTCGGTCTTTTCTCCCAAAAAACAAATCAAGAGGCAACGAAATGGATGCACCTACATTGTACAACGACATTTCCTCCCCGAAATACTGGAAATAGGTTCCTTGTCCGGTTGCGCTCGTCTCTGTCATGGAACCCATGGAACCATATGAATAGTTGGCATTACCCCGGATGTAGTTCAGCCATTCTTTTCGGGTTACATCCAGGCGGTATTCCTGTTCTTCCTGGTAGGCTTTAGCTCGTGAAACGGCTGGAGCGTTCCCGGCTTTTTCCAGGAAAGTATCCAATGGCGGTAGAGTCAAAGTTAACAATTGTTCATCTTCCGCTATCAGGGAAGAGTCCGGTATGCTCCCGTTTGGAGTGGTTTGACCCACTGCCGAAAAGCAGGGCATTAGCATCAGGCCGGTCAGTACCCATGCCCACCGTTTCAGGTGTTCAGACGTTTTCTTTCTGAACAAAGGCCGTGAAGGTTCTGAACAAGATGGATATATCCATCCAAAAAGAAAATTCTTTTGCATAGCGGATATCTAGGTTCTTACGTTCATCAGCAGATAATTTCCCTGCACCACCCCGTTTTTCAACCTGCCAGAGCCCTGTCAGACCGGAGGGCGCCATGAAGCGGTCAATGTATTCATCGCTGGTCAGCAATTCGGCTTCATAGAGAGGCAACGGACGGTTTCCCACTACCGACATGTCTCCCAGTAAAATATTGAACAGTTGAGGCAATTCATCAATGCTGTACTTGCGAATGAATTGTCCGATTTTCGTAATACGGGGATCTTTTTCCAACTTCACAAAGGCATTGCTTTGCTTGGTGCGTTGCATGTTGATAAAATCCTCCTCAGTCAGTATAAAGTCATCAGAAATCATCAGTACTTTATCATCATCGGCAAACAACGATTCATCACTTACATCGTGTTTTTCAACGCTGGCTTCCGAGTGCTGGTATTGGTTTAGTGTGGAAAAGTCTTTCAGGTGCTTATCGGCATCGGTGTACATCGACCGGAATTTAAGGAAGTCAAAAACCTTGTAGTTGCTCCCCACTCGCTTTGATTTGTATATGATGGGGCCCTTGCTTTCCAACTTGATGATTAGGGCAACGACAATCAAGATGGGTGAAATAAATAGTATGACGAGGGATGAAAACAGAATATCGAACAGGCGTTTCCATAACGGTAATTTGAACGTTGCCATGTTTTTTTCACCCTGTTCAAGAAAGGTCGATTTGATGCGCGAATGGTGTTGCGCGTAAAAGGTGATGATGTTACGCAGTTTGTCTGGATTGAGGTCGCGTGAAATGGTATCGCAAATGCCCAATTTCAGGTATGCCCTTTTCTCCTTATCCAATAAACTATCGGCTACCAATACAAGGTATGCATGTGGGAATGCTTTGTTGATTCCGATTATTCCTTTTTGGTCGATGGGAAACGTTTGCTTCTCGCACAATAGGATCAACTCATCAAAGCTGTCATACTGTGATTTTTTGCCGATTGTCTCGGTATAGGAACCTGAAACTTCAACGTCCTCCTTCAATAATGAACGTAGTGAATCCACTTGTTCCTGGTTTTTCCCGATATATAGAATCAAACGCTTCATTCGTGCGTGTTTTTTGTTACAATAACCATTCGGGGCCGGAAAAGTTGTATTGGAAAGGCTTATTGAATGATTTTCTTTAACCGGATTTTCAACTCCAGGGGGTTGAAGGGTTTGACAATGTAGTCATCGGCACCTTCGGATAACAGGCGTATACGTTCACTGGTGCTGTCTTCGCTGGAGAGCATGATGACAGGAATGGATTTGAACATATCATTGCTCTTGATGTAATGAAGAAACTCATCACCCCTCATTTCGGGCATCTTGATATCCGAAATAATCAGGTCGGGGATATTCCCTTCCTGCAACCAGGCTATTCCTTTGATCGGATTTTCCTGCCAAACAAGATCGTATTCTGCACTGAGATAAAAGGAGATTATTTTGGCAATGGATTCTTTATCGTCGAGGATAAGGATCTGCTTTTTCATGGTGTCTGTTCTAAAGTGTGAATAGTATTGCTAGTGCTAATCAGAGTATATAAAATCAAATATACAATCAAAAACAAGCTGAAAGGCCTTTTTGATCAAAAAAGTGCAAAAAAAGTTTCTTTTTAAACGATGAGGTAAAAAAAGATACATCTCATTTGCAAATATGTCTAGTATTTGCTATATTTACTACTGGTTTTTGTGAAATGTGACTTTATGTATCACATAATTGTTCGTATATGGAAAAGGTCTATCGTGCATTTTTCTTGCTGACAGCCTCTGTTGTCGTTATGACCGGGTGTGTACGCAACACCATAGATGATACCCTGCCAGCGGAAATTGAGGGCCTGAACGTGCCGGCTACTTTTAATTGGTCCAGTTTGGTCGAACCCACTTTGACTGTTATACCGGAAGATGCCTATGATGGCCTCTATTACTATTTGGTAGAAGTATTTGACGGGAATCCTGTTATTGATTCGACAGCTGTGCTGTTGGCAAAAGGCGTGGCCAAGAAGGACCACCCGTTTGAGACAACGTTGACCAAACCTACCAGGTCATCAGTGTTGTATGTGCGTCAGACGGATCCGAGGCGGTTGGTGACGGTGCAGACTGTTGAAGCTGTGGGTCAGGAATTCGTCTGTGATTTCTCTGATACGACGACTGTAGTGGAAGAACCGGAGGAGGTTATGGAACGAAAACCGTTGTCCGTTCAATTGCGGGTGCTTGAGAACTCCACTCCTTCTGGAGCCACCCCCTTGACAACGAATCTGAATACTGATAGAACATTGTCCGGGAATACATCGTATGTGATTCCGGTGGGATATACCTATACGGGCAAACTGACGTTTTCAGAATTGTCCAAGTTGTATGTGGAGGGTGAGTTGGTGGTTGGAGACGATGATGTGCCTCAGTTGGCTGCCTCGAATGAGATTGTTGTACAACCTGGTGGGCGTTTGGCCATTCAGGGGTCAACGACAGGTCTTAACTCCTATTCAGGAACCATTTTCAATTATGGTTCAATGTTGGCTCCCTCCATTACATTTAATTCGACTGCCAAGCTTGTGAACAAAGGGACGTTGGACGTAGTCGGTACAATGACTTTTACTGATTGGGGCAATACCTTCACGAACGATGGAAACGCTTCGATAGGACAAGTGAGTATCACCAATGGCAGCGTTGTAAACAACGGTGTCATGACGGTTAATGGTTTGCTATACACCAACAGTGCCACGCTGAGAAATACCAATCACTTACAGGCTGGGCAAGCTACAACCGTACAATCAACGTGGACAAATCAATGTGGTATCTACATAACTGGTGTCTTGTTGGATGAAAGTGGTACCTCTTTCGATATGAAAAATGGCACCATCCTGAAGGTGGGCACTTTCAATGGTTCGGGTAGCCAGGTAAAGTTGCAGTCGAATGCCATGATGGTGGCTACTACAGCAATTTTTAATGGGTACCAAACGACTATAAACGGAACGGGATCCTTGTATGCTTTATGTAAGTTTGGAAGGGTTATTCCCGGAAACGGCAGTTATTTAGCCGTTCGTTATAGGAATCGTGTGGAAATTGAATGTTCCGATCATTACCAGGGTACCTTTTGGACACCCTTCTATCTAGCTGATTATCGTGTCCGGTGGGCGGCGGCAGGAAAAGCAACCACAACGATTCCGGCAACTTCTTGCAACGACGAGGGTAATATTGTGACCCCACCTTATCTCACACCGGAAAATCCGGGTTTCCCCTTGCTGGTGCCAACCACATCGGTGTACACCTTTATCATGGAAGACAACTGGCCTGCTGTTGCCGACTACGATATGAACGACCTGGTGGTGAATTTTTCATTGTCGTATGTACAGAACAGTACCAACCAGGTTACTGGAATGACCATCAACTATACCTTGAGGGCTGTTGGTGCCAAAAAACCTATTGCTGCCGCCGTACAACTGGATGAAATCCTACCTGGTCAGGTAAATGCAGTCATGTATGGTTCCACCTCCATGTTGACCGGTAAAATCTTTCCGCGCGAACAGGCTGGTTATGAAAATGGTCAATCGAAGGTGGTGATACCGCTGTTTGATGATGCTCATAAAACCTTGAACAGCAATTATACGCCTTTTGCCTTATTGAATACCTACAAGGATGCAGAGAAATTTGCCCCAGTATCCAACAGCGTCACTGTATCGTTCAGGCAGGCCATGAGCTTTTCATCAGTCAGCATCATGAAGTTGAACTTCTTCATTGTTCCGGATGGTAAGCCGGATGCAATCACCCGAACAGAAATTCACTTAAGCGGATTCGCTCCGACCGACAAGGCGGACAACACGCGGTTTGGTAAATACATGGACAACTCAGTCAAGGGAGCTTGGTACACAACGCCCGGGAACTTGGTGTGGGGTATTTTGGTGCCATCTGATTTCAAGTACTCCACAGAAACCACAAGCATTATCAGGGCTTATCCTGATTTTGCAGCCTGGTGTACTTCCGGTGGTGCTGAAAAGACGAGTTGGTACAAAAATCCGTCCAACGACGCCACATTGATCTATTAAACAAACCATCGACTGAAAATAATGGCGTCTTTCCGGACGGTAAGACGCCATTATTTCAAACAATACCATCAATAAAGGAGTTTGCAGAATATAAACTAACGTGTATCTTTACCGGGAAATGGAGTCAAACCTACAAGCATGAAACAAATACTCATTACAGGTGGTGCCGGTTTTATCGGTTCCCATTTGTGTGCCAGGCTATTGGATGAAGGACATTGCGTGATTTGTCTGGATAATTTTTTTACCGGTTCCCGACAAAATGTGCTTAATCTGGTGCCTAATCCCAGGTTTGAAGTCATTCGACACGACGTAACCTTTCCCTATTACGCGGAAGTGGATGAAATTTACAATCTGGCCTGCCCGGCTTCCCCCATCCATTACCAACACGATCCCATCCAGACGACCAAGACATCCGTCAATGGCGCCATCAATATGTTGGGCTTGGCGAAACGTACCGGTGCCAAGGTGTTACAGGCATCAACCAGTGAAGTGTACGGAGATCCCACCATCCACCCTCAAGTGGAAAGTTACTGGGGAAATGTGAATCCCATCGGTTTCCGTTCTTGTTACGATGAAGGCAAGCGAGTCGCCGAAACCTTGTTTATGGACTACCACCGTCAACAGGGTGTGAATATCAAGATTATCCGCATATTCAACACCTATGGTCCGAACATGCATCCGCACGACGGCAGGGTGGTTTCCAACTTTATTGTCCAGGCGTTGAAAAACGAACCCATCACCCTTTACGGGGACGGCAGCCAGACCAGAAGCTTTCAGTATGTGGACGACTTGATAGAAGCGATGGTTAAAACCATGGCTAAGGAAAAGGAATTTACAGGACCAGTCAACATAGGTAATCCTACAGAGTTTACCATCCGTGAATTGGCTGAATTGGTTATCGGTATGACAGGTTCATCATCGAAGATAACGTATCTACCATTGCCCCACGATGACCCCAGGCAGCGCAAACCGGATATTACATTGGCCAAGGCAGCATTGAATTGGGAACCTACCATAAAACTTGAAGAAGGTTTGGCGAGAACCATAGCTTATTTCAAGACCATCGTATAAATGTTTAACAAGCAGGCAGACTCGTCTATGAATGTTGAAGTTAACAACGCGGAATACAAAATCATGATAGTGGATGATGTCTTGTCCAACATCATGTTGCTCAAGATATTGCTTACCAGTGAGAAGTATCAGATCATGTCGGCCATGGGCGGGAAGGAAGCGTTGGAGAAGATACAGGATGAAAAACCAGACCTTATTTTGTTGGATGTAATGATGCCTGATATGGATGGATACGAGGTGACAACGGTCATACGTGCCATGGAACCTCCTTTGAGGGATATTCCCATTATTTTTTTAACAGCACTGAACAGTACGGCCGATGTGGTAAAAGGCTTTCAGGTAGGAGGAAATGATTTTGTCACCAAACCATTCAGCCGCGAGGAACTGCTTATTCGCGTGAATCATCAGGTTTCCCTTGAAGCGGCCAAGCGCATCATTCTCCGTCAGACGGAAGAGTTACGCAGTACCATCAATGCCAGGGATAAAATGTATTCCGTCATCGCCCATGATTTGCGTTCCCCGCTCGGCTCCATCAAGATGATGCTGAATATGTTGTTGGTGTCGCTTCAACCGCAGACCATAGGGGAGGATTTCCATGAAATGTTGAACCTGGCCAACCAAACTACCGAAGATACGTTTGCCTTGTTGGACAATTTGTTGAAATGGACCAAAAGCCAAGTGGGTCGCCTGAATGTGGTGTACCAAGTATCGGAAATGGTTTCACTGGCAAAAGGCGTGTTGGAAATTTACGAAAAAATTGCTGGTTCGAAGGGTATCAAATTGGTCATGGAGGCTCCGGAATCCTGCGATATGTATGCTGACAGGGATATGATAAAGAGTGTGCTCAGAAATCTGTTGAGCAATGCCATCAAATTTACCAAGGAAGGTGGCATCATAACGGTTGCTGTCAGGGATAACGTACCGGAAGAAGGAGGCATGGTGGTAGTCAGCGTCAAAGATACCGGTTGTGGTATCAAGGAAGAGGCACAGGCCAAGTTGTTGAAAATTGATACGCACTTCAGTACATTCGGTACCAATAAAGAAGAAGGCTCAGGTCTTGGTTTGCTGCTGTGTCAGGATTTTGTACAAAAAAACGGAGGGCGTTTGTGGTTTGAATCGGAGGTGGGAGTAGGTACCACGTTTTATTTCTCCATTCCAAAAGAGGCTGCATCCAAGGACGAATCTCCTTCCGAATTATTGATTGATTGATAAATCATAAGCTTATTCCCTTGTCCGTTTGTTCACTGTCAGGCTCATGATGACCGGTTTGTGATCGCTGTAGTCCAGTTCAAACGACTCATACGATGAGCCATCCAAATCAGGGTGGTGGAAGATGTAATCAATACGAAAGAAATTGCCCAGGTAACGGTATGTGTATTCATACCCACTTCCTGCCGTTCGGAATCCATCTTTTAACACATGCCTGAACCTCCAATAGGAGTACGATGCCGGTAATGTATTCAAATCACCACAGACAATGACAGGATAGGGTGATTCTTCAATCAGGGTGGCAATGGAATCAGCTTGTGTTTGTCTTTTTTTGATGTTTTTTGTCAATTCTTCCACCAGTGAGAAGGTTTTTCGCATCTCGCCTTGCGCATCCCACACCCAATTTCCTCGGCTCAGTTTGAACTTTTTTTGGTTAAAATGGGTGGTTTGCAGGTGAACGTTGAAAACACGAATGGTATCGCTTCCTATTAAAACATCCGCAAACATGGCATGGTTGTCGGTTTTTGGGAAAGAAATAGTGACGGATCGGACCAGAGGATAGGCACTGTATACAGTCAATGCAAAACCCGGCTCCGTTCCTGGTTGCGTATTGTGATAAACCAGTCTACTGTGTTGTTTGAACAACGAATCAGTCAGTTGATGTTTTGTCTCATCCATTTCCTGTAAGCAAAGGATGTTCACGTTATGCTGTTGTACGAATTCAGCAAACAATTTCAGCGTTAGGCTGGGGGTGCCGTAGGAAAACCCATGCGTGTTATAGGTGCAAAGGGTTATTGTGGGTATGGATGCCGTTGATTTGTCGGATGTGAAGTGCACGACAGAACCAAGATACGGCATGCCGGCCAGAAAAGTAAGCACAGGAACAAGTGCCCATCGGCTTTTGATAATAAGCCAGAATAAAAAAATGAACGTATTGATTATGAGCACGATGGGCATAGTCAGGCTGCCTACTGACATTAGTGCTGAACGAACACCCAAACTACCGGTCAATAAGGCACTGACGGCAATAAACAGTCCTAACAGGCTGATCAACGCAGCAAAGAAACGTATGATTCGCAGAGTCACGAGTTAATGTATTGAGAAAGCCTGTCACCGATTAAGTAATAGACGCTGAATCGTTGTGGTTAACTGCTTTTTTGAAAAAGGTTTCGCAATGAAATCTGTACAACCCATTTCGATGGCATTCCGTCTGTCATCTTCAAAAGCAAACGCACTTTGCGCTAAAATGGGAACGTCCTTGTCAGACTCGCGGATGATAGTGGCTGCCTCCAGCCCGTTCATCTCCGGCATTTTAATATCCATCAGGATAAGGTCGGGGTGCAGTTCGTTGAACAAAGAAACAGCTTCCAGGCCGTTGTGGGCACGAACCAGCTTGTACATTTTGCCTATCATGGCTTCAATCAACTTATAGTTGCTGTCTGTATCTTCAGCCACCAGAAGGGTCTTGTTGGTAGCCTCGTAAGAGATTTCTCCGTATGCTGCAATCTTCTCAGGAGTAGCATCAGTGATTACCTTGTTGTATGGGAAGCTGAAATAAAACGTAGAGCCTTTTCCCATCTCCGATTCAATCCATATATCACCTCCCCAACGGTCAACGATTGAACGACAAATTGACAAGCCCAAACCGGTACCCTGCGTGAAGTTGTCAGCCTTGACAAAGCGGTCAAACACGGTGGCGATTTTTTCGGCAGGGATGCCTGCTCCTGTGTCACGGACAAAGAATTGCAAGTGGGAAGGTTCCTTGGTAAACCCAAACGTGATGCTTCCTTTCGAGGTAAACTTGATGGCGTTTTGAATCAGGTTGATAAAAACCTGGCTCAAACGGTTTCTGTCACATAGCAGGACCAGTTCTTCTTCTGCTGGTTCATAGATGAGATCTACACCTGGAGGACATTTGAACGATAAGGTATGGAGCAGGTCTTCAGAAAAATCCTTCAACTTGATGGGATTGTCTTCGAACGCCATGATGCCTGACTCAATCTTTGACAGGTCCAGAATTTCGTTGATCAATCCCAATAGCCGTTCGTTGTTGGCTTCCACTATGGAAAAATAGGTGTTTCGGTCGGCTGCGTCATCGGTTTCGGCAATAATCTTGGAAAAACCGACAATGGCATTCAGAGGGGTCCGGATTTCATGGCTCATGTTGGCAATGAAGGCCGATTTCAATTTATCCGCCTCAATGGCTCTTTCCTTGGCATCCACCAGTTCCTGCTCCATGATTTTGTTCTTTGTCACATCTTGTTCGATGGTCAGGATCAATGGGCGTATCTCGTCTTTGATGAGTATGCGGAGCTGGTCGATCAACCTTGTCTGTCCATCCGGTTCGGGTTCTTCAATGATGCGACGCGTTTCCGAACCGCTTTGCATGACCTTCAGGTCATCAATCCGAATGCTTTCTGCCAATTCCAAGGGGTGGATGTCGTAATCGGTCTTCCCAATGATCTGACTTTCCAATCCGGAGCGGAAATCACCCCCTTCTTTGTTGCTGAAGATGTATTTCAGGTCGGCAGCTACATCTTTCACCGATATAGTCATGGGGATGTTGCTCAAAACCGTGCTCATGATTTGATTCAACTCCTTGATCTGTCTTTCGTAATGGATGCGTTCAGTAATGTCTTTGCCGAACACCCAGATCAGCTTTTCGCCGTTTGAGTCTTCCGTCAAATAGGCATTGCAATCGAAGGTTCGTCCATTGTTGAAATCAGAGTCATTGCTGTTGAGGACAAAACTGACAATTTGGTTGGTCTTGACTACCTGGCTGACGAGTTCGGACAGACGCCTACCGTTGACCCAATTGTTTTTAAGATCAGCAACATGGTATCCACTGATATCGGCATCAGCATCCCATCCGTGCAAGGCATTGAATTGTTGGTTCCCATAAACAAGGTCACCGTTAGCCTTCATGGCAAAAATGTAGTCTGTGGAATTGGAAACGGCTTTTGTTACCATCTCCAGCTTGTTTTGCTGATGCTTCAGACTAGTGATGTTCTGCACATACCCTTCGGTGTAGGTGATTCCATCTACCTTTTTGTTCCTTAGCGCCTTGAATAATACGTAATGCGTTTTTCCATTGCCGAAAAGACGGATGTTTTGTCCCTCGTCCAATTGCTGTTCACTTTTTCGATTCAGGTATTTCAGCAGTATGTCTTTGTCATCCAAATGCACATTTTCTAGCAGCCTGTCCTTGCTGATAGGCGTATAGGTCTGTTCACTGGCCTCCACGCCAAAAATCCCGTTGTAATAAAATACCTCATTTTTCGTATCATACCGCCAATGTCCAATTTTGGCCACTTTCTCGATTTCCCTCAGCCTGTGGTTGGCTTCCTCAAGTTTTTGCTTGAGCAGGATGCGTTGGGTTATGTCTCTGTATTGGCATAGTACGTGCTCTTTGTCGTACAGGTGCATGATGCACTTGAAGAAATAGACCTTCCTGCCCAGAATCAGTTCATAGTTGTCGGTTGATGAATTGCCTGTCACCAGGACTTTATTGAAATTGTTCATCAAGGCCACCGAAGTTTCAGCGGGCAATAGGTCGAATATGCGTTTGCCCATATAGGCACTTGTCCGGCGGATAAACCAACGGTCGGTGTGCACTACCACATCAAGACACCGCCCTTCCCTGTCGAGCAGGAACATGGTGTCTGCTGTGATACGCAGAATCTTCTCTGAATGAGAAGCGTCGTTCAATATGCCGGAGTGGTAAGCGGGTTCTTTCATAGGGTGTTACACTTCACCTGGACAAATGTACAACTCAAGACTAGAAACAGGGTAATAATTTATAAAATAATTAAAGCTAATATATCATTTTTATGATTATGAGGCTTTTGCTCGTTTTGCCTTTTCCCAAACACCTGTTCCACTTCTTTTTTTCAAGTAATTAATTCCTCGCATAACACTAATGTTCATGAACAAAAAATAGTATGGAATATAAAGTGCCTTATGTTTGATTTTTTTCCGTGCCAAGGCATAACCCAATATGCCGGTGCAGTAGAACAAAACTTGAACGAGCAGGGCAAGCAGGTAAAGCCACATGGGTTCAATTCCGGCGAATAGCAGGATCACGGTAAGCGGAAACAGGAGGAAAAGGGCGAATGGTGTCACCGACCAACGCAGTACGCGATGGGATACATACTGGAAGTTCAGTAAGCCGTAGCGGAACGGATTCAAGAGGTGTCTCAACCGATAGATGGATTGAAGCCCTCCGGCAGAGATTCTGACTTTACGTTTTTCTTCTTCATGGATGTCCGATGAGGGCTCTTCCAACGCATAGGCTGTTTGGCAATAGGCAATTTTATACCCCTTGGATGCAATACGCATGGAGAGGATGAAATCATCCAGCAAGGTGTCGTTCGGCATGGGTTCAAACAGTTCCCTTCGGATGGCAAACAGCTCTCCCGCGGCTCCAACTGCTGTATGAAGTTCGTCATCGAGTGACTTGAGAAACGACTCGTATTTCCAATAAAGGCCTTCTCCTGCTGTGGCATCTCCCTTTTCCTGTTGTCTGATGCGCTTTTCACCGGCCACACAACCAACCTTCGGATCGAAGAACCGCTTTACCATTTCCACGATGGCTTCCGGATTCAGTAGCGTGTTGGCATCGGTGAAGGCTACAAGGGGGGTGTTGATCAATGGGACGGCCCGGTTGAGTGCTGCCGTTTTGCCTTGACGCTCCGGTTGAAACAGAACGGTGCAATCCGGATAGGCCGACAAGCGTTCATTGGTTGCATCGTTTGAGCCGTCTGTCACCCAACAAATATGTAGTTTATTGTTCGGATATATCAATTCGTGGCAATTCTGCATTTTTTCATCCACCACCTCTTCCTCGTTATAGGCTGCAATGACCAACGTAATCTCAGGCATTTCAACAGATGGTTCGAAAAAAAGCTTTTTTTTGAAAAACTGACGTTTTATGCGAACCAAAAACCATAGGATCATACCGTATCCGATGTAAGTGTAAAATACCAACACGACACAAAGCCAAAATAGAAAAATCAAGAAGGTGTTCATGGCTTGATGATTTAATGGGAAACCGTATTGAGACTGTTTGCACCGCTTTATGGTGTGATTGACAAAATACAAAGATTTTTTTGGTATAAGCGCTTTTTTTATAAAAAATAGTGAAACATATGCCACCCATCTTTGTTAATTATATGCTATATTCGTTCTAAAATAGGGTGTACCATGAAAATACTCGATTGGATTGTGTTTGCGTTGTTTTTTGTCAACGTTGTATATTTGCTTGTGTTTGCCATAGCGTCGTTAAAAAAACACCCATTACCCCTGTTGCCAGTTTCACGTTACCGACGAGTAGCCATTTTGATTCCTGCCTACAAAGAAGATGCTGTGATTGAAGAGTGTGTGACGGCTTGCCTGAATCAGGATTATCCCAACGAAGCCTTTACCGTCGTAGTCATTTCAGACCGGATGAAGGATGAGACCAATGAGCGTCTTTCCCGATTGCCCATCAAACTCATCAAGGCGAATTACGAAGATAGCACCAAATCAAAGGCACTGAATCTGGCCATGTCTAGCATGGACGACCACGATATGGCCCTGGTGTTTGACGCCGATAATACCGTTGAACCCGATTTCCTCAAACGCTTGAATGCAGCGTTCGAACACCCGAACGTACGCATCCTGCAAGCCCACCGGGTGGCCAAGAACCTGAACAACAGCATGGCCATCCTGGATGCCGTTAGTGAAGAGTCCAATAACAGTATTTTTCGCCAGGGGCATTATTCGATGGGGCTCTCTTCCGCCTTGATTGGTTCAGGTATGGTTTTTGACTACACACTATTCAAGCAAAAAATGCTGACCATTCACGCCGTGGGCGGTTTTGACCGTAATCTGGAACTGTCATTTTTGAGAGACGGCGAGCGCATCCACTATTTGCCCGATGCGTTGGTTTACGATGAAAAAGTACAGAACAAGGAAACTTTTTCCAACCAACGGAAGCGGTGGATGTCTGCCCAGTTGCATTACTTCATGGAATTTCGATCCTCTTTTTTCAAGGCGTTGTTGAAAGGGAATCTGGATTTCTGTGTCAAGTTTCTTCAGCAATTGGCTATACCCCGGGTCTTATTGCTCGGATTTATTCCCATCATTGCCCTGATGGTTGTACTTATTGATCCGGCTGCTTCCATCAAATGGTGGCTGCTGTTTGTTTTCCTATGCCTGGCATTGGGTGTGGCTATTCCACGGGCATTGATTGACAAACGGTTGGCAAAAGCCGTGATTGAACTCCCAAAGGTTTTCTTCATGATGGCTAAAAATTTGTTCAAACTCAAGGGTGCCAACAAACATTTTATACACACTCAACATGGTGTACACTGATAGACCCGCTATCATTGCCTCACATCTTGAAGTGGAGGGAGGACGCATCCGGATGATTAGGCCGATGGAACCAGAAGAATCGGTCAGTGTACCTGTTTCTGCAACTGAAATCATGAAACAACACCAGAATATTCACGCAGATGCTATTCGCCTACGAATAACGGTTGAAAGGAAAAATGTATGAACAATGTGGGCGTGAAAACGGCTAAGGGTGTCGTGTGGAGCGTGATTGACCGCTTTGCCGGACAAGGGGTTCAATTCATCCTGGGCCTTGTCATTGCCCGGATGGTGATGCCGGCCGACTATGGCTTGATTGCCATGCTGGCTGTGTTTCTAGCCATATCCCAGACCTTTGTGGACAGCGGCTTCGGCTCTGCACTTGTTCAAAAGCAGAACCGGAATGAGGTGGATTTTTCCACGGTCTTTTTTTTCAATGGAGCCGTAGCGCTGGTTTGTTACTTGACATTGTTTTTTGCAGCCCCGTTGATAGCGGACTTCTACAAGCAACCGCAACTGGAAATGATTACCCGGGTGGTCAGCCTTACCTTGGTCATCAATGCACTGGGGGCTGTACAACTGGCCCGGTTGACCATTGCCCTCGATTTCAAGAAATTGGCCATGATTACCCTGACAGCTGTTTTCCTGAGCGGCTTATTGGGTATCTACATGGCCTATAAAGGCTACGGCGTCTGGGCATTGGTGGCTCAGACCTTGTCGAACAACTTGATAAACAATGGATTACTGTGGTTGGTCTCGCGTTGGCATCCGCGCTGGGCCTTTTCCATGGCTTCATTCAAAGAACTGTTTTCGTTCGGTTCCAAGCTGTTGCTTTCTTCCCTTTTGCATACGATTTACGTGAACATGTACAACCTGGTCATCGGTAAGTTTTTTTCATCCAGAGAGTTGGGATACTATAACCGTTCTTCGGTACTGGCCATGTTCCCTTCTTCCAATTTGTCAACGGTGATTTACCGGGTGGTGTATCCGGTGCAATGCCAGTTGCAGCACGATAACGAAGCCATGAAACAGCATTTTTTCCAATACCTCCGTTTGTCGTGTTACGTGATTTTTCCACTCATGGTGGGCTTATGCGTGCTGGCTGAACCCTTGGTCTTGGTTGTGCTGAAGGCTAAGTGGTTGCCTGCCGTTCCTTACCTGCAGATTCTCTGCCTTGCGTATATGTGGGATTCCATCATGAAGTTGAATGGAGCTGTCATCAATGCCAAGGGGCGTTCCGACTTGTTTTTCAGGGCGGAAATCATCAAAAAAATCACAGCCTTCCTGATTTTGGCCGCCACCCTGCCTTTCGGCATCAAGGCCATGTGTTATGGCTTGATTGGGTATGCCTTTGCCGATATTGCCATCATTTCCCATTATTCCAACAAACTGGTCGGGGTGAGTTTGTGGCTTCAAATCAGGCAGTTTGCTCCCATTCTGGGATTGACTGCCGTCATGGGGGGAGCGGTTTATGCCTCCACCCTGTTGTTCCAGAATCCGTATCTGACGTTGTTGATTGGTTTGGTTACAGGCCTGGTTGTCTATGTGGGTGTGGCTCCCGTGTTCAAGGTCAGGGAACTGAATGCCATCATTTCCTTTGTAAAAAACAGGAAACTGCGTTAGCCTGCGCGGTAGTGTTTGCCCTGAAAGCTGTGTCGTTCGCGCAGTTTCTTCTCCACCAAATGAGTGAATTCGTAGTTTTTCAGTCCCCAATCGGGTGCGATGAGCAATTCGGGTGGTGATTGGGAAACAAAGCGTTCCACGGCTATGTCGGGCCGTAACCGTTCCAGAAAGTGTACTACCAGTTCGGCGTATTCTTCGGCTGTAAACGATGGCACCCACATGGGATCGGCCGCTGCCTGTGTGGCCAGTTTGGTTCCTTTGATCAACTGCAGTTGATGCAATTTTAGGGTGTCAAGCGGGAGGGTGTTGAGCGCATCAGCATGTGCCAGTATGTCTGAAACCTGCTCGCCCGGCAGTCCCAGGATGATGTGGGCTCCAACCGGAATTCCCTGCGCGGCTGTGCGTCGGATGGCGTCAGCTGAACGGGCGTAGTCATGCCCCCTGTTGATGACTTCGAGAGTGCGGTCGAGGGTGGACTCCACGCCGTATTCCACGAACACGAAACAGCGTTTCGACAACTCTGTCAGGTAGTCGAGCAAGTCCTCGGGCATGCAATCCGGCCGGGTGCCAATGACAAGACCAATCACCTTGGGAACCCGTAGTGCTTCTTCGTACAAGGCTTTCAAGTTTTCCAGATCGGCGTAGGTGTTGGTATAGGCCTGGAAGTAGGCCAGGTAGTGCATCTCCGGGTACTTGCGCGCAAAAAAACGGATACCCATCTCCAGTTGTTCCGTGATACGTTGCCCAGTATCACAATAGGCTGGGTTGAAGGTTTGGTTGTTGCAGTAGGTACAGCCGCCCCAACCCTTGCTGCCGTCCCGGTTCGGACAAGAAAAGCCTGCGTTCAGGGAAATTTTCTGGACTTTCAGGTCAAGGTGTTCGCTGAGAAATGTCTGGAAGGTACGGTAGAGGGGGTGATTAACCATGTTTATCTTACCTGCTTATTTCAGAACCAAAAGTACGGATTTTTCGTATTTTTGTACTTCCATATTTGGAGGATTTAACTTGACATCAAATGAGACGTTTTCTATGTGGTTGTTTCTTGCTCATCAGCGTAGGTACTGTTTTTGCAGGTAATGCACCGATTTCCCTTGATTCCATTGTGGCTGGTTCTTATAAACCGGAAGCACTGCCGGAGGCCCAATCCATGTCGGATGCCCGGTATTACACCGTTCTATCTGCAGACGGTAAAAAGTTGAACCGATTCGATTATAAGAGCGGCACCTTGCAGGAAACCATCGTCGATATTACAACAGCCAGGGGGGTATCGTTGAAGAAAATTGCCGGGTATTGTTTTAATCCCCAGGAAAACCGCATGCTGATTTGGTCGGAAAAACGGCCCATTTACCGTCGTTCCTGGCAAACGGAGTATTACCTCTATGACAGGAAACGCAACCTTATTGAACCCTTGTCCGAACAGAAAAACCAGCGGGATGCCCGTTTTTCTCCCGATGGACGCTCGGTCTCTTTCTCCAGCGGAAACAATTTGTATATCAGGCGGCTGGATTTTGGCTCTGAGTTGGTGGTCACCACCGACGGGCTTCAGAATGCTCTTATCAACGGTACCACCGACTGGGTGCACGAGGAAGAGTTTGGGACAACCATTGCCTACGATTGGTCAAGCGACAGCCAGTACCTGGCTTATCTGAAGTTCGATGAACGCGGGGTATCTGATTTTACACTGACGCAATATGGTTTGAATCAGGCCGGTTCAAAAGCTACCGACTATTATCCTTCATTCAAAACCTATAAGTATCCTTCTTCGGGTGGAAGCAATGCCAAGGTGACCTTGCATGTATATCACCTGCAATCAAGGTCCAATAAGACCGTAACGGTGCCTGTGCCGGAAGATGGGTATTTCCCCCGCATCCGGTTTACCAAAAAAGCCAACCAACTGGCGGTGATGACCCTGGACAGAGACCAGACTTCCTTCAAACTATACTTCCTGAATGTGCGTTCTGGTGTATCCAATTTGGTGATTTCCGAACAAAACGAAGCCTACGTGGAACCCGATTACGATGCCATCCAGTTTTATTCAAAACAGTTCACCTATGTGTCAGAACGCAACGGCTTCAGGCATCTTTACCTCTACGATGCGAACGGCAGCTTGCTCAAGCAACTAACTACGGGCAACTGGGATGTGACCGAGTATCTGGGATGCGATACGCTGAAGCAGCGGTTTTACTACCAGGCAGCAGTTAGCAGCCCCCTGGAACGCTCCATTTGGTATGTCGACACCAAAGGCAAAAGTGTGAAAGTGAGCACAAAACCGGGTGTCAATTCGGCTGTCTTCAATGGTGATTATTCCCTGTGTATGCTGACTTCTTCCAGTTTAAATACACTGCCTGAAACGCGCCTGATGGATATGAATGCCAAAGAGGGAAAAAATGAACTGCGCAAGGTATCTGACAATGCTACGTTAAAGCAAAAGCTGGATATGTTGTCCATCAGCCAAAAAGTCTTTATCAGCGTACCGACGGCCGATGGGGTGTTGCTCAACGGTTGGATGCTAAAGCCTGCGGACTTTGAGGCGTCCAAGCGCTATCCGGCCATCCTGCTCCAATACAGTGGTCCCGGTTCGCAGGAAGTGCGTGACGAATTCAAGTTTAACTGGGAGCACTATCTGGCTTCCAAGGGTTTTATAGTGGTGTGTGTGGATGGACGTGGTTCGGATGCCAGGGGTGCCGCTTTCCGTCGTCTGTCGTACAAGAAACTTGGTCTATTGGAGGCCAAGGATCAGATTGCCGTGGCCGAATACCTGAAGCAGCAACCCTTTATTGACGGCAGTCGCCTGGGTATCTGGGGCTGGAGTTACGGTGGTTTTGTCACCTTGATGGCCCTGACTGAACCCAATCAACCCTTCAAGGCTGGTATTGCGGTGGCTCCGGTTACGGATTTCCGCTATTACAACACCATTTATTCGGAGCGCTACTTGAAAACTCCGGGGCAGAACCGGGAGGGGTACGATGAGGGTTCACCCTTGCTTCGGGCATCCAAGCTTACCGGGCGTTTGTTACTGGTGCATGGTTTGATGGACGACAACGTGCGGCCGAACCAAAGCATGGATTTTGTGGAAGCGTTGATTAAAGCTGGAAAACAGTTCGATACTCAGTGGTATCCTACCAGCAACCACAGTATTTTAGGAGAAACCTACCGGAAACATTTGTATCGGGCCAAGGTTGACTTTTTCATCGAGCAATTGCAGTAAACACATGGCTTCACACGTACCCAAGCCGGAGTGGTTGAAAGTCAGGTTGGGTAATTCCGACCAATTTGCAGCCACACGGCGTGTCATTGGTGACCACAGCCTCCATACTATTTGTACGAGTGGCCGTTGCCCCAACCAATCAGAGTGTTGGGGGCGTGGAACAGCCACGTTCATGATTATGGGTGATATTTGCACGCGTTCCTGTCGGTTTTGCAATACGAAGACAGGTCATCCGTTGCCCTTGAACCCTGATGAGCCGGAGCAGCTGGCGCTCAGCATCCGTGAGATGGGTGTACGCCACATTGTGCTTACTTCGGTGGACCGGGATGATTTGCCCGACCTGGGGGTTGGGCATTGGGTGGCTGTGATCCAAACGGTGCGGCGCATCAATCCGGGGTTGACCATGGAGGTGCTGATTCCTGATTTCCAAGGGAAAGTTGACTTGGTGCAGCGCATAGCCGATGAGGGCCCCGAGGTGGTCTCGCACAATCTGGAAACGGTGCGTTCCCTGACGCCTGCTGTCCGTTCGGCTGCCAGTTACGATTGCAGCCTTCGGGTGTTGTCGCAGCTTTCACAGGAGGGTATCCGCACCAAATCGGGCTTGATGCTGGGGTTGGGAGAGACCCACGAGGAAATTTTGCAGGCCATGGATGATTTGCTGCAAGCGGGTTGCAAGGTGCTCACCATGGGCCAATACCTGCAACCGAGTCGCCGCCACCTGCCTGTCAGCGCCTACATCCACCCTGATGACTTTGCCCGGTACAAGGCCATCGGTCTCGAGAAAGGTTTTGCCATCGTGGAAAGCGGGCCCCTGGTACGCTCTTCGTACCGCGCCGAACAACATCTGTAAGTTCCTCTGTATCATTTACCTGTTTCCGTTCCGCCTTCGGCTCAACCGGAACATCATCTTGTTTCCGTTCCGCCGGCTGGGTATAGTCTGTCACAGGTTTCGGTTCGGTGCGCGGAAAATTTAACCAGTGAGGCTAAAATCTCAAAGCGTCGCTTCCTCGGCAGATGAGATTTTTTCACGCCTCACTACGGTTAATTTTCTATTCGCACCCCTCCAAGAAGCCTGTGACAGACTATACCCAGCCGGCTCCACTGCAACGCTCATTGGGCTGGCGATGGTGAAACCTATGCGATTGTCGTACCTACATTTTGGAAGTTCGCGTATTATCACTAACTATGCGGTTTTAAAGACAAATCTGGATGGAAAGAACTTGTGTTAGTAGGTGGACATAAGAAGAAAAAGTAGGGAATTAACCCCTGCCAGCGGAACGGAGACAGGTTGATGGTACAGGTGCTGATTGTTCGGGGAAAGGTTATCCTTTGTAAATCAGAAAAATGCAGGGTTTTTTAGAGAGTTCGCCGGGGTGGTTTTTCCACTGGGCGGTGGTGAGGGTGACGATGCTTTCATCGGGGCCGGTAAGGTCGTAGGCCACACAGATGCGGGTTTGCGGGCGCAGGGTGGCCAGCATGTCTTCCATTAATTTGTTGTTCCGATACGGCGTTTCGATGAAGAGATAAGTGGTGTCTTCCGACCAGCTGCGTTGTTCCAGCCGCTTAAGCGCCTTGATGCGCTCGTCCTTTTCCACAGGCAGGTAGCCCTCGAAGGCAAAACGTTGACCGTTGAAGCCTGAACCCATCAAAGCCAGCAGGAGAGAAGAAGGCCCAACCAATGGTACTACCTTGATGCGTTTTTGTTGGGCCATCGACACGATGTTGGCACCCGGATCGGCCACGGCCGGACAACCCGCCTCGGATAGCAGACCCATGTCATTTCCCTCAAGCAATGGCTTCAGGTAGGAAGCAATTTCTTCGGGGGTGGTATGCTTGTTCAACGGGTAAAACGTGCAGGCATCGATGTCGAAGGTGGGTTCGCATTTCTTGATGAAACGCCTGGCGGTACGGACATCTTCCACGATAAACGCACGGATGGATTTAAGCAGGAGGCGGTTGTAATCGGGCAGCACCTGTTCGAGGGGACTATCCGACACATTCACGGGAAACAAGTACAAAATACCGGCCATAAACAGGGGATTACACGCCACAAAAGTACAATTTATTATCTTTGCACGCTAAGCAGTAGATTGAAAATGGCATTACCACACGCATTTGTCACCCAAATGGAAACCCTGTTGGGTGATGAGGCCGAACAGTTGTTGGAGGCTCTTGAAACACAGGCTCCCGTCAGCGTGCGGCTCAATACCCGAAAAAAGAGAATGGGAAGTTGTGAGCCGTTGTTGGAAGCCAATGTGCCCTGGTCTTCACAGGGCAGATACCTGAAAGAACGCCCCTCGTTTACCTTCGATCCCCTGTTCCATGCCGGTTGCTACTATGTGCAGGAAGCTGCCTCCATGTTTGTGGAACAAGCTTTTCGTGTAGCATTTGAACTGTTGGATGAATCCCGGACTTCAATAAAAGTGCTCGACCTGTGTGCGGCGCCAGGTGGGAAAAGCACGCTCTTGCTTTCGTTGATACCCGAAGACGGCATGCTGGTGGCCAATGAGGTGGTACGGAACCGGGCGTCTATACTTGTGGAAACCATCCGGAAATGGGGCTACCCCAATGCCGTGGTCACCCACAACGAACCCTCCGACTTTGGCAAATTGAACAACCTGTTCGATATCATGCTGGTGGACGCCCCCTGTTCTGGTGAAGGCATGTTCCGCAAAGATCCGGAAGCCATTCAAGAATGGTCGCCCGACCAGGTGAAACACTGTGCCGTGCGTCAACGCGACATTCTCACGAACAGCCTTAACTGCCTGAAGCCGGGCGGATTTTTAATCTACAGCACCTGTACGTACAACACCGATGAAGATGAGGCTGTGGTGGCTTGGCTGCAGCAGGTGTATGGGATGGAACCGGTTGCCATTCCTGTAGAAGATGGTTGGGGAATAAGTGGCTCGTTTCATGCACAGCACCCGGAACTACCCGTATCCCGCTTTATGCCACATAAAACCAAGGGAGAAGGCTTTTTCCTGTGCCTGTTGCAGAAACCGGTTGAGCCGTATGAGGAACCCTTGAAGCCACGAAACAAGAAACCCCCGTTGGCCGGAATGAAGGCTGTGCCCGATGATGTAAGGACTATGCTGCTTAAACCGGAAACTTATGCATGGAATGCTACTTCCAAGGGTCAATTGTTTGCCATTCCGGAAACCATGAGTGAAATGTATGAAAGGTTGGCTGCACACCTGCGCATACTGCATGCAGGCATCATGCTGGGAGAGATGAAGGGTACGTCGTTTATTCCACACCCGGCATTGGCCTTATCAACGGCCTTGAATACGGATGCGGTTTCAACCTGTGAACTTGACCTGAAACAGGCTATTGCCTATTTGCAAGGAGAAGCACTGGCATTGCCGGAAGCGTGCACCCGCGGGTGGGTGTTAATGCGCTACGAGGGACAAGCCCTAGGATGGGCGAAGAATATAGGACAACGGGCCAACAATAGCTGGCCCGCTGAATGGCGTATTCGGTCGAAAAATCCGTACTAGCTACTTGATGATCCTCATCTTCATGCGGATGTCTTCGATGGGTCTGTCGGCTTCACCCGTTTTTGCCTTTTGAATTTTCTCGACCACGTCGAGGCCTTCAACGACTTCGCCAAATACCGTGTAGTCACCATCCAGCATGGGAGTTCCACCAATTTCGGTGTATACATCGACATCCGAGTCGGAAAATTTTCCTAGGTTAGGGTTTTGTTCAAATTCCATTTCAACTTTTGCAACCAGTGCATCCTCCAGTTTTTGGATACCTTGCCTGTTGTTGTCTTTGATCATGGATTTGATGGTATCCTGAATAGCTGTGGCTAATTGATAGAAATAGGCCTTTTTGGCTTGTTCTATTTTTTGAACTTCCAACTTGGCCAATTCGGATAGCGTGTATTTTCTTCCCCAGACGATGTAAAACTGAGAACCTGAAGAAGCTCTGGTGGGGTTGACCTGGTCGGATAAGCGAGCTGCTGCCAAGGCACCGCGTTTGTGGATGAGGTCAAGATTGATTTCCTCGGGTATGGTATAATTAGGACCACCGGAACCCAACATGCTATCACGCGGAGCGGTTTTTGAAGCAGGGTCACCACCTTGAATCATAAAATCCTTGATTACACGGTGAAACAGCAAGCTGTCGTAATAGTTGGATTCAACCAATTTTAAAAAGTTGTCACGGTGCTTGGGTGTCTCGTCGTACAATTGAATGGTGATATTGCCTAAGCTTGTCTCAATCAATACCCGGTTCTTTTTTTCTGCGGCTTCCATAGTGCTTGCTAAAGTGGCAAAAAGGACAAATAATAACGTGATGCGGAATGAAGTATCAACTCGTTTCATATGGTCGCTTTTTTTGTATTGCGGCAAAGATACACTTTTCTTTTTACAGAATTTATGTCGTACTTTTGCTGCCCGCTATTGTTAACGTTAATTTGCACATTCAATGAAACCAACTCTTTTTGTTCTTGCTGCCGGAATGGGTAGCCGTTATGGAGGTTTGAAACAATTGGACGGCGTCGGTCCGGGTGGAGCCACCATTATGGACTATTCAGTTTATGATGCTGTCCGTGCAGGTTTTGGAAAGATTGTCTTTGTAATCCGTCATTCATTTGAAGCCGATTTTCGCTCGCAGGTAGTCACAAAATACCAGGGACGTGTACCTGTTGAAATTGTCTTTCAGGAACTGGACTCACTACCCGATGGATATACCTGCCCACCCGAACGCGTAAAACCCTGGGGAACGAACCATGCAGTATTGATGGGAAAAGACGTGATTAAAGAACCGTTTGCCGTAATCAATGCCGATGATTATTACGGGAAAGAAAGTTTTCAGATTCTGGCGGACTGGTTGAAAGGAAAGGAAGGCCAACAAAACGCGTACTGCATGGTGGGTTACCGATTGGGCAATACCTTGTCTGAAAGTGGTTCCGTTGCCAGGGGCATTTGCCAAACCGATGCGGATTCCAACCTGAAAACCGTGGTGGAAAGGACCTACATCATCCGTGATGCCGATGGCGTCATCAAGTACAAGAATGAAGCGGGTGATTTATGCCCCTTGGAAGAAAATACACCCGTTTCCATGAACATGTGGGGTTTCACGCCCGATTACTTTAATTACTCAGAAGCGGCATTCAAGGCCTTTTTGGATGAATCCGGCAAACAAGAAAAATCAGAGTACTTCATTCCTTTGGTAGTCAATAATTTGATTGTATCAGGAACCGTAACGTGTGAAGTGCTCGATACCCCGTCCAAGTGGTTTGGGGTCACATACGCGGAAGACAGGCCCACCGTTGTTTCCAAGTTGGAACAGTTGGTTGAAGCAGGGGTTTATCCCGCCAAGCTGTGGTGATAAAGCCCTGCATATCAGGCTCTTGTGATTTTTTTATGTTATAGGGCAGGTTATTGAAAAACCTGCCTTTCTCATATTGTATTGTTTACAATAATATCCAATGCCTACCGTCTTGTAATTCCGTCACTTAGCAGGAGGCTTATTGTATAGAATACAATTTATAAACAACTGTTAATCAATTAAGTATGTTATTTTTTCAAAAATGCAGTTGCACAAGACAAAGGTATTTTACATCTTTGTTTGCTCAATTGGAAAATCATGCCTGAACAAACACTTTATCCCCACGTTTCCGTCGACTGTGTCGTGCTTGGGTTCGATGGTGTCAGCTTCAATGTATTGTTGTTGAAACGGACAGGCATGGAGGGAGGAAGTGAGTTCAGCGACCTGAAATTGCCCGGTAATCTGATTTTCTCCGATGAAGGCTTAGATGAAGCGGCGCAACGCGTGGTTGACGAGCTGACAGACTCCCAGTCCATTTTCCTGCGTCAGTTCAAATCTTTTGGGTCGCCCAACCGTACCAGCCATCCGCGGGATGTGCATTGGTTGGAGAATGCTGTCCAGTTGAAGATAGGCCGGATTATCACGGTAGGGTACCTGGCATTGATCCGCATCGATGACAAGGTCCGTTTCAAATCGAC
>CAYPLF010000013.1:0-41037 GCA_964411555.1 uncultured Bacteroidales bacterium
AAATGGCATGAAATTTCCTGGAATCAGTTTAACAGCGAAGTCAAACAAACGGCTGCGTCACTATTGAAAGCAGGAATCAAGGAAACAGCCACGGTGGGTCTGTTTTCACCCAACAAGTACGAATGCCTGGTGGTGGACTTTGCCGTATACAGTCTTAGGGCTGTGGGGGTTCCCCTGTATGCCACAAGCACTACGGTCCAGATTTCCTACATCTTGCACGATGCAGGCGTGGAGGTGCTGTTTGTAGGGGAACAATACCAGTATGACAGGGCGGTGGAAGCTATGAAGGAAGGCTGCGGTTTGAAAAAAATCATTGTACTTGATACCGATGTACGTTTGGCTGTCAACGACAACAGCACCGTTTATTACAAGGATTTCCTGGAAAAAGACAGGGTGACGCCCCTGGATGAAACCATTGAACAGATTCGAAACGCGGCACAGGATACCGATCTGGCCAACATCCTCTACACATCCGGTACCTCGGGCGAACCCAAGGGGGTATTGATTACCCATGACATGTACAAGGAGGCTCTGAGGGCCAATCACATCAAACTGAAAAAATTGTCCGACAACCAAGTATCGCTTTGCTTTCTGCCCATGACCCATATTTTTGAAAAAGCATGGGATTTATACTGTATAGCCAGAGGATTCCGCATTGACATCAACCAAAACCCGCTGGACATCCAGGAGGTACTCAAAGAAGTGAGGCCAACCGTGATGTGTGCTGTACCCCGCTTTTGGGAAAAAGTACACGACGGCATCCAGGACACCATCAACACCTTGCCGTTTTATGTGCGCGTGCTGTTTGAACGCGGGCAACGGATAGGTCGGATCTACCACATCGATTTGCGTAGCAAGGGTCTCATACCATCGTTATGGACCTTGTTGGTGTATGCACTCTACAACCGGCTTATCTTCCGTGTGGTCAAGCGGAAAATCGGGCTGGAACGGGGTGTATTCTTTCCTGTGGCCGGTGCCAAATTTTCCGCTCAACTGTGTGTTTTTTTCCGCTCCATGGGCATCAAGACCGTCCACGGCTACGGATTGACCGAAAGCACAGCCACCGTTTCCGTCTTTGACGAAGATAATTACGACCCTTACACCGTGGGTACGGTCATCGATGGTCTTGAGGTGAAGATTGGCGAGCAACAGGAAATCCTGTTGAAGGGCAAAACCATTACCCCGGGTTACCACAACAAACCAGATGAAACGGCAGCTGCATATACGTCCGATGGCTTTTTCCGTACAGGCGATGCCGGCAGTTTTACTGAACGAGGCCACTTGGTGATGTCCGAGCGCATCAAGGATTTGTTCAAGACCTCCAACGGTAAATACATAGCTCCTCAGCAGATTGAGTCGGTGCTGTGTTCGGACAGCCTCATTGACATGGCTGCCGTATTCGGCGACGGGCGTCAGTATGTGGTGGCCCTTATTGTGCCGAAACTCTCGGAATTGCCTACTCTTGCCCATAAGCTGGGCATACCCGAAGCTACACATGAAGAGGGCCCCGCTATTTACGTGAACGACGAACGCATCCATTCATTTTTTGAGGCACGCATCCGCCAATTGCAGAAGAATATGGCCTCCTTCGAACAAATCAGACGGTTTGTTCTGCTGCCTGCCCCGTTTTCCATGGAACGGAGCGAACTGACCAATACGCTCAAGCTGCGGCGTGCCACAATTCTTGAACATTACGCGGAGGATATAGCCGGCATGTACTGATTTTTTTGTACCTTTGCGGTATCAAAAATTAGTTATACACTCATGATTACGACCGAACAGATTAAAGAAGTTCAGGAACGCGAGCACGCGTTGAGGAGGTACCTTTGACATCGATGCAAAGCTTGTAGAACTGGAAGAAGAAGAACTGCGCACCCAGGTTCCCGGATTTTGGGATGACAACAAGGCGGCAGAAGTTCAGATGCGGAAAGTAAAAGGTATTCGGTCGTGGATTGAATCCTATAACGAGTTGGTGCGAACCAACGAAGAATTACAACTGGCCTTTGATTTTTACAAGGAAGAAGTCGCATCCGAAGAGGAAGTGGACGCTGCCTACGCGCACAGCCTGGCAATGACCGAGCAGCTGGAGCTGAAAAATATGCTCCGCCTCGAGGAAGACAAACTGGGTGCCGTGTTGAAAATCAATTCGGGTGCCGGTGGTACCGAAAGCCAGGATTGGGCCTCCATGCTGTTCCGCATGTACCAGCGTTATGCTGAACAACAGGGCTTCAAATGTGCCGTTACGAACATACTCGATGGTGATGAGGCCGGTATCAAGACCGTCACCATGACCATAGAAGGCGATTACGCCTACGGCTACCTGAAATCAGAAAACGGCGTGCACCGTCTGGTGCGGGTTTCTCCCTACAACGCACAGGGAAAGCGCATGACTTCTTTCGCCTCGGTGTTTGTGGTGCCTTTGGTAGACGATACGATAGAAATTGACATCAAGGATTCTGATATTACCTGGGATACCTTCCGCTCCTCGGGTGCGGGTGGTCAGAACGTGAACAAGGTGGAAACCGGCGTCCGTTTGCACCACGCTCCTTCGGGCATCGTGATTGAGAATACCGAAAGTCGTTCCCAGTTGGGGAACAAGGAAAACGCCCTCCGGTTGCTGCGTTCGCAGTTGTACGAACTGGAACTGGAAAAGCGCAGGGCTGAACAACAGAAGGTGGAAGCCGGAAAGAAAAAGATTGAATGGGGTAGCCAGATCCGCAGCTATGTCTTCGATGACAGGCGTGTGAAAGATCACCGGACCAACTACCAGACGTCCAATGTCCAGGCCGTGATGGATGGTGACATTGAGGAATTCATCAAGGCATACTTGATGGAATTTGCCGCAGAGGCGCAAGAGAAAGAATAAGCTTGTTTGTAGGTTTGACAAGCGCAGTATAGGTAAGAGAAGTTTGTTTAACGTGCCTGAAGCCGCATTCGTGAAGGATGGGCCTCGGGACTTAATACTTAGTGTATGGTTAACAAGAAGAAGGTCATCGTCATCGGTGGCGGTTTTGCCGGCGTCCAGCTCGTGAGCAAGCTGGATGAGGAGATGTTTGATGTCTTGTTGCTCGACAAGATCAATCACCACCAGTTTCAACCCCTGTTCTACCAGGTGGCCACCTCCCAGATTGAGCCGGCCAGCATCTCCTTCCCGTTGAGGAGTATTTTCAACAAGAAAAAGAATGTCCAAATCCGTTTGGCCAACGTGCTTTCTATTGACAAGGAACGCAAGGTGGTCAACACCAACGTGGGCGAGTTCGATTACGACTACCTGGTTATTGCCATCGGTTGCCGTACCAATTTCTTCGGTAACAAAATGATCCGCGAAAAGGCGTTCTCGCTGAAAACCACGTATGATGCCATCACCATCCGCAACCACGTGCTCCGCAACTTCGAGGATATCATTTCTGCAAAGGAGGAAGACAAACCGTCTTACCTGAACCTGGTCATTGTGGGTGCAGGTCCAACTGGTGTCGAATTGGCGGGTGCTTTTGCCGAAATCAAGCGCCGCATTTTACCCAGAGACTTCCCGGGTATCGATTTCTCCAAGCTGCGTATCATCTTGGTGGAAGGTGGCAAGTTCCCCCTTGGTCCCATGAGTGAGCGTTCGAAGGTGACTTCAGCCAAGTACTTGAAACGGATGGGTGTGGAGCTGAAGATGGAAACCTTCGTGAGCAACTACGACGGTGAAACGGTGACGTTCAGCAACGGTGAAACCCTGCCTACCAAAACGCTCATCTGGGCTGCGGGTGTCAGGGGTCGTTTGATGGACGGCATCGATCCTGCAGTTGTTGTTTCGGGCAATCGTCTTCGCGTAAACCGTTACAACCAGTTGGATGGCGCCGACGATATTTTCGCCATTGGTGATATTGCTTCCATGGTTACGCCTAAATACCCCAAGGGTCATCCTCAGTTGGCCAACGTGGCCATCAATCAGGCCAAAAACCTGGCCAAGAACCTGAAGAAAATTGCCTCGGGTTCCGACAAGTTGCATGAGTTTGAATACAGGGATTTGGGTTCCATGGCTACCGTGGGTACCAACAAGGCGCTGGTCGACTTCCCGTTTGTGCATTTCCGCGGTCTCGTGGCTTGGGTCATCTGGATGTTCCTGCACCTGATGCTGATTTTGAGCGTGCGCAACAAGCTCATCATCTTTATCAATTGGGCCTGGGCTTATTTGAACAAGGATACGTCGCTGCGGTTGATTCTTACCAGTCAGGACGAGAAGGGGCAATAAACTTCTTCCGGATCAGTTGCCTGTTTCCGTTCCGCCGGCAGGGTAGACTACCCTCCCGGCTCCACTGCAACGCTCATTGGGCGGAGGGTAGTGCCACCAATGCAATGAGTTTGCTTGTCCAATCTGCCAACGGGATGGGGCAACTGAGCAAGCCGTCGTTTTCTTTGAGGTTTTGCATGGAAAAGCGGATGCGTAAGGAAGGTTTGAACGTGTTGGTGTAAACGGAAAGGCTTCTTCCACTGATTCGTGTTTCCGATTTGACTTCAACCGGAACGATTTCCGAACCCAGTTGAAGGACAAAATCCACTTCGGCTCTGTTTTCCGAACTCCAATAATGAGGCATGACATCGTGTTGTGGAATCAACGATTGCAATACGGCATTTTCTGTCAACGCCCCTTTGAATTCCGTGTACCCGGAGTTTCCGGAAAGAATGGTTTCAGGAGACAAACCGGAAAGTCGTCTTAGCAAGCCGCAATCGCTGGCATAAACTTTGAACGCAGCAATATCCCGGTATGCACTGAGCGGAAGCCCGGGTTTTGACAGGTTAAAAATTCGGTGGATCAATCCAGCCTCTTCTAACCACAACAAGGCATCCTCGTATTCGCGGGCACGGGCACCACTTCGAACAATGCGATAAATGAATTTGCGGTTTTCTTTGGCCAGTTGTGAAGGAAGCGACTTCCACAGGTTGTTGATACGCGGAATATCGGTAGCTGCACCGTAGTTGGAGAAATCTAGCGTATATAAATCCAATATATTTTGGAGCGTATCTTCTACTGCTTGGATGCCTCTGTTTTCCAACAGCGCGTTAACCGCTTCCGGCATGCCTCCACAAATCAGATAGCGCTTGAATTCAAGTTGTAACTTGCTCAGCATGATTTCCGGCAATGGTTCCAAGGTGTTTAACGCTTCAACAAACCGGTACGTGCTTTCATCTGCGGCCAGTAAAAATTCCTTGAAGGTGATGGGGTAAACGTGTACCAGCTCAACTTTTCCAACCGGCACACTCATGCGCTTGCTGCGAATGGCTACACCCAACAACGAACCGGCTGCGATGACGTGGTATTCCGGAGCGTCCTCGCAAAAATACTTCAGGCTGTTTAACGCGCCCTCGCATTGCTGGATCTCATCAAACACCAACAACGTCTTTCCCGGTTCAATGGGTACGTCGGTAAAGAGGGCAAGTTCTTTAAGTATGCGTTGAACATCCTTGGTTTTCTCAAAAATGGTGGAAAGCTCTTGTACTTTGTCGAAATTGAACACGGCCACCTGTTGGAAGTGACTACGTCCAAATTCCAACATGATCCAGGTTTTTCCGGTCTGTCGGGCTCCCTTAAGCAAAATCGGCTTTCGGTTTTCGCTCTCCCTCCACTGATTGAGACGGTCGATAATGTTTCGTTGAATCTTCATAAAATCACATATTATGTGCGGAAAATGTGTAAATAATCACATAAACCGCACTTAATAGTGGCAAATATAGTGTTTTTCAACGATAAACCAACAAATGAAGAAGATTTCCACAAAAAAACGAATTGCTACATTAAAGCAATTCGTTGAATGTATAGAGCGCATGACCCCCTGCTTGCTGCGGGGGTAAGCGAGCAAGTCGTAATGGTTTACCGTTGTTTGATGGAGACGTCCAGGGTGTTGACGTTGGCTTCCAGGACGATGGTGCTGGATTGGTAGGAAATCAGGCTGACGTCTATTTTTTCCTGCGAAGTTGCGGGAACGGTCAGGGTGAATTTGCCTTCCAAGTCGGAATAGTATTTTTTACCGCTGCATTCCAGGGTGACACCGGCCAAGGGTTCTTGTGTTATAGTGATATATTAAAATAGGATGTTCTAAAACTATTCATACATTTACATCTGTATCTCCTTCTTATTCTCTTTTTCATATACTCCTTAGGTTTTATTGCTAAAAGATTTCTACTGCCCTCCGAGATGCGGATGGGTGTTCTATAAACCTTTTAATAATTTGACCTATGAAAAAGACAATGTTTCGTTTTCTTGTTTTTGGGCTGTTTGCTGTGGTTTCTTTGAATGCCTCGGCCGAGATGAATTATATGTATATCAAGTATTGTGTTGGTGATAAATATTATTTTAGTGAGAAAGTGGGTGATTTTTATGTTTCTTGGAGTTGGATGGAGCCATATACTTGTATTGATTACGAAATAGATGCTTTTCCCAATGATAATGAAAATAGTACTCATACTGGAGAACTGGTAAGAGTTGCTTGGGGCCCTTCATTTAATCTTAGTGGTTTACAGGAAGGAGATGTTCTCGGGGTATATGGCATGGGTGATACCGGAGCATGTATCTCATGGCAAGGAACAAATTCAGTGTATGAAACAGTAGTTGAAGTAAACTCAGATGGAAAATTTTGGTTTCATGTATGCGCTGGGTCTACTGCTGGAGTGAGAACTTTTGGACCATTATTTTATTGGTGGCGGAATTTTGAGGATTTTGAATGTGGTGCCAGAGAGCAGATTAATTGGAATCTGGTTTGGGGTTGGGGTGCTTGGAGTTGGCCCTATCCTACCCCTATTTGGCCCAATTAATTAAATATAAAAAAGAGCCGCAAGCGTAAGCAAGCGGCTCTTTCAATATGGTATGACGCCTAGTTTCAGAGGGCGTTTTCCTTCACCAGGTATTCGGCGATTTGGACGGCGTTGAGGGCTGCGCCTTTTTTGATTTGGTCGCTCACGGTCCAGAAGGTAAGGCCGTTGGGGTTGGACAGGTCTTTGCGGACACGGCCAACGTAAACGGGGTCTTTGCCGGCTATGAAGAGCGGCATGGGGTAGTCCTTGGTGGCGTCGTTCTGTTGGAAAATGATGCCGTCACCCTTGGCGAAAGCATCCTTGGCTTCTTCCACGGAGATGGGGCGTTCGGTTTCCACCCAGATGGATTCCGAGTGGGCACGCATCACGGGAACACGCACGCAGGTAGCGCTCACCTCGATGTCGGAGTGCATGATCTTCCGCGTTTCGTTGTACATCTTCATTTCTTCCTTGGTGTACCCGTTTTCCAGGAACACGTCAACTTGAGGAATCACGTTATAGGCCAATTGGTAGGCGAATTTGGCAATGGTGGGTTCTTCGCCGTTTACCAATTGCTTGTTCTGGTGGACCAGTTCGTCCATGGCAGCAGCACCGGCGCCGGAGGCAGCTTGGTAGCTGGACACGTGCACGCGTTTGATGTGCGACAGGTCTTCAATGGCCTTCAGGGCAACCACCATTTGAATCGTGGTGCAGTTCGGGTTGGCGATGATGTTACGCGGACGCACCTTGGCGTCAGCCGCGTTGACTTCGGGAACCACCAAGGGCACATCGTCGTCCATGCGGAAAGCGCTCGAATTATCAATGACAACAGCTCCGTGTTTGGTCATGGTTTCGGCAAATTCCTTGGATGTACCTGCGCCGGCAGAAGCAAACACGATGTCGATGCCTTTGAAGTCATCGTTGTGTTTGAGCTCCTTCACGGTAATCTGTTTACCACGGAAGGTGTAAGAGGTTCCTGCACTGCGGGCAGATCCGAACAACACCAGCTCATCCATCGGAAAATTCCTTTCCTCCAGTACACGTAGGAATTCCTGACCTACGGCACCGCTTGTACCAACAATAGCTACTTTCATTGTTTTAAGTTAATAAAATGTGTAGTAAATATTATAAAATAAAGAAAACCTATTACCTTTGTTCCTGTAACCTAATTATATCTGTGTGCAAAAGTACGATAATTCCTTGAGATTTCCCACTGGGCTGCCTAAAAAAAGCAGCCTGGGCTGTGTGCTGCGCTGGGTTGTGCTGTTGTTGCTGTTTCTCACAACGGTAACAGTTAATGCAGCCAGAACAATGCAACGTGTGAGTGCGGCTAATGATGCGGAAGCCGCAAGCTACGGGTGTGTCGTTATCAGCGAACTGATGTCCGATCCCGAGCCGGTGGTGGGACTGCCTACTGTGGAATATGTGGAACTGCACAACCGGACGGATTCAGCGGTGGAGTTGGCTGGGTGGGTGTTTTGGTACGATAACCGCCCGTTCCGTTTACCGGCATACACCCTTTCGACAGATGGGTACGTGATACTGTGCAGCGTGACCGGGGCGGTCAAATTCGATTCAGCGGTGAACGCACTGGCAGTTCTCTCGTTTCCCGTGTTGGCGCGGTCGGAAAAAACGTTGATCCTGACCACGCCTCAAGGCGAGTTGGTCAACAGCCTGGCGTATTCAGATACGTGGTACGAAGATGCATTCAAGCGGAAGGGTGGATGGAGCCTGGAATGTGTGGATGTGGACAACCTGTCGGGTGACGGGTCAAACTGGAAGGCTTCCACCGACAGTACGGGTGGAACACCGGGCCGAAAGAATGCTGTGGCGGCTGTGATTCCCGATGTAAACAAACCCTTGTGCAACCACCTGTCGGTGCCGAATGCTTCAACCGTAGTGCTGCGCTTTTCCAAGCGGATGGATGCGGGGTGGCTGGCGGAGGCGGGCAACTATAAAGTAAGTGCGGGTGAAAACACGGACAAAAGTGGCATGCTTTTCGGAGGCGGGTTGTTTGCTGGAGGAAAACCTTCCATTGCCGGGGTGAAGCCCTCGTATCCCCTCTACCGTGAAGTCGAGTTGTCCTTGAGCCGACCGCTGCAGGAAGGTGAAATCATTGGACTTACGTTGATGGCTCCCAACGATATCAGCGGAAACATGAGCGCGGATACGTTTTTCCAAGTTGGATTGCCGCTGAAACCGGAAGCCTTCGAGTTGAGCATCAACGAACTGCTGTTCAATCCCGATGAGGCCGGCTGTGATTATGTGGAGGTGGTGAACCGTTCGGCACGCTGCCTTGATTTGTCGCAGGTCTGGTTGTGCGGCAGGGATGAAGACGGCACGCTCCAGGAAGGCTGCCGTTTGTTTGAAGAAGCGGTGCCCGCCCTGCCCGGTAGCTACTGGGTGCTATCGTCAACCGGTGACAGCCTGGCTAAACGCTACGGCTGCGATTCTATCAGTCATTTTCCCAGCCTTACGGGCTTTCTTTCCATGCCCGACGAAGAAGGAACGGTGGTGTTGGTGAGCACCGACAACCGCTTCATTGATGAATGCTCGTATGCTGACGACTGGCACATGCCCCTGTTCAGCGACAAAAATGGGATAGCCCTGGAAAAGTTGCATCCGGACAAGCCTTCCAATGAAGCCGGTTCGTGGCAATCGGCATCCTCGTTGAGCGGGTACGGCACACCGGGCCGCAGGAATTCCCAGTATACGGAGCACCTCAAGGCAACGGAAACCTTCCTGAAACTGGAGCGCGCCTGGCTGACACCCAACGGCGATGGGAGGGAAGATGTGCTGACGGTGGCCTTGAACGTGGGCGAGCCCGGTACGGTCAGTCTCACGCTGTATAACCTGAATGGCCTGGAAGTTTGCCATTTAGTAAGGAACGAATGGGTGGGCGTGGACCAGGAAATCAACTGGAACGGTACCGACAATGCAGGGTCTATGCTGCCCATGGGGCGTTACATTCTGCTGGCCACCCTGACCCGTACCAACGGAAACGTGCAGACCACCAAAACCGTGGTGGCCGTGTTTTGATTCTGAACGGGATTCTGTATCTTTGCCGCCATGACTCAGGTGGAAGAACACTGGTATGACCGGACCGCTTTGCTGCTGGGAACCAAGGCCGTGGAACGTCTGTCACAGGCGCATGTGCTGGTGGTGGGCGTAGGAGGCGTAGGTTCAGCCGTGGTGGAACAACTGGTGAGAGCCGGTGTAGGCCGCTTGACATTGGTTGACGCGGATACTGTCCAGTTGACCAACCTCAATCGGCAGATTCCCGCCTTGACCAGTACCCTGGGACATTCGAAGGTGCAGGTGATGGGGCAGCGGATGAAGGATATCAACCCTTCCATAGAATTGAACTTGATTGAAAAGTACCTGACCGAAGACGATACCGAAGCTTTGGTTACCGGGGAACGTTACGACTTCGTGGTGGATGCCATCGATACCTTGGCTCCCAAGGTCAGCTTGTTGTACCACTGCTTGTCTAAGGGCATTCCTGTGGTATCAGCCATGGGTGCAGGCGGTAAGGTAGACCCTTCTCAGATCAAACAGGTGGATATTTCCAAAACAACCCAATGTCCGCTGGCACGGGTGGTGCGCCACGAACTGCGTGTGCGGGGCATCTCCAACGGTCTGCCAGTGGTTTATTCCACGGAAAAAAGCAACAAGGAAGCTGTGGTGCTGACACCTGGTGAACGCAACAAACGTTCTACCACCGGCACCGTTTCGTATATGCCGGTCGTATTCGGTTGTCATTTGGCAGCCTACGTGATTCAACAATTAACGCGTTGACCCAATCTTAATTAGATACCCATGATAGAAGGAATTGATTTGCACAAATCGTTTGGTGACCTGCACGTATTGAAAGGTGTCAACCTCCGGGTGGAAGCCGGTGAAATCGTGGCCGTGGTAGGCCCAAGCGGTGCCGGGAAGACCACACTGCTCCAGTTGTTGGGCACCCTCGACAAGGCAGACAGCGGTGATATCCGCATTGGCGGTTCATCCTTGAGCAAACTGAAGGAAAAGGAACTGGCCGTGTTCAGGAACAAGCACATCGGTTTCGTGTTTCAATTCCACCAGTTGTTGCCCGAGTTTACGGCCTTGGAAAATGTCATGATTCCTGCCCTGATTGGGGGAGACAGCCGTCGTGAGGCGGAAAAGAAAGCGTTGGACGTATTGAGTTACCTGCGTTTGCAAGACAGGCTCAACCACAAACCCGCCCAACTTTCAGGCGGTGAGAACCAACGTGTGGCTGTAGCCAGGGCCTTGGTGAACCGTCCCGACGTGGTGCTGGCCGACGAGCCGTCCGGCAGTCTGGATACCCAGCACAAAGAAGAACTGCATCAATTGTTTTTCGATTTACGCAAGGAACTGAACCAAACCTTCATCATTGTCACGCACGATACCCAATTGGCTGGTCTCACCGACCGTGTGCTCGAAATGCGCGATGGGTTGATTATTTCCCCAAACGGCGTCTAATGCCAATCAAGATGCCGGAAAGTACCACAGCCGTCAATGAGCCGGCCAAATCGCTGTACCAATCGTAGATGTCTGCCGACCGGTAGTCTGTCAGTTCTCCCTGGATGATTTCGATGAGTCCACCGAAAATAGCCGTAAGCACTACCGCCAACAAAATCAGCGGAAGGGGCTCCTTCCATTTCTTATCGGAAGCAATCCGGTTCTCTAAAATAAATACGAAGCTGAACGTGAAGAACATGGAAAAGTGGACAATCTTGTCAAAATTGGGAATGGTGATGGGGTTTTCATCCGGTGGCAGCTTGATCACGCACGCCAACAAAATGGCTCCCGCACACAGCACGGAAGGAATGTGGTACCGGCAGAGTTGATTCAGGAATGAATTCATGTGGTTGTAAATAGTCGTATCAAAGGTAAACAAAAATCATCCTGTTGTAAAATAATCATAAATTAACTGTATATTAGCAAAAAATATACAGTGTCATGTGGAAGGATTATTTTTACCTGACCAAGCGGGAGCGGAACGCCGTTTGGGTGCTGACCATCCTGGTGCTGGTCCTGCAGGTTAGCATCTGGACCAGCGACCTGTGGTTGAAGCCTGTTGCCCGTCTCCTGAAACCGCAACCGACCATGTCTTCACCAGCCCAACCTTCCCCCGGTGAATCGTATTCCACTGCTTCGACCGAACTTGAACGCAGCGTGTCAAAGCCTGTCCTGCGTGCCTTCAACCCGAATACGGCCGACTCGGTACAATTGAAAAGCCTTGGGTTGACGCCGAAAATAGTGCGGAACATCCTCAAGTACCGCAGCAAGGGCGGGCAGTTTAGAAAACCCGACGACCTGGCAAAAATCTATGGCCTGGATGCCGAGGTCTTCAACCGCTTGAAACCTTACATCCGTTTGACAGCAACAGAAGGTACAACGGAAAACGCCCTCAACGAAAGCAATGCCACTAATCCTTATAAAACAGCTGCAATTAAAGGTGAAACCAATACATTGACAGCAGATCAAAGAACCGCCATAGAAACCAAAAGCACCACGCAAACCAACCGAAACTCGGAATCCGGTTCACCTGCCAATGTCGCCACACCCCTTTCAGCCTCTTCCGAACCCATGGCACTGGCGGTGGAATCACCCACTATTCGTCAATCGCAACCCTCTTCCCAAGGCTCACAGTTTGAACTCAACCAAGCCGATACCGCCACCCTGAAGTTGCTGAAAGGAGTGGGTGCTGTTACCGCCGACCGCATAATCCGCTACCGCCAGCAACTGGGCGGCTTCTACAATGTGCGCCAGTTAAACGAAATCAAGGGCCTATACCCCACGGTGCTGGAAACCCTGACCAAAACCGTCTCAGTCAATCCGGAAAAAATCACCAAAATAAACATAAACAAAGCCTCGCTCGAAAAACTAAAGGCGCATCCCTACCTGGACTTTTACAAGGCCAAGGTCATCGTGGAACTCCGCAAGAATCGCAAAACCATCCGCTCCCTCACCGAACTCTCCACCTTCACCGAATTTACCCCCGCCGACCTGGAACGATTGAAGTGGTACCTGGAATTGTAAATAAGAAAAGTAATAGCATGCCAATTCAATTAATCACATGTTACAACAATCAGTAAATATGTTAGATAACTTGATTTTGCTTCGTGCAATATCAAGTATTGAAAATATATGTATATTTGCAAACAACTACGGAATACGTAATGAATTGCAAATAGAAAATATGGATAAGTTGCTAGAAAAAACCAAGCGAGGTCAGTGGGCTAAGTTCTTGTTGGAATTGCAATCAATAGGCCGTTATTCCTTTTCATTCGAGGAACTACGTGCTCGTTTTTCTATGTCTGAGGAGGCGCTTTTGCAAGGGATTTACAGGTATAAAACCAAAAATCAGATTGCACAAATACGTAAGGGTTATTACGCAATTATTCCTCCAGAATACTCAAAACAAGGAATGCTGTCACCCTATTTGTTTATTGACGACCTGATGAAGACACTAAACAAGACATATTATGTAGCCTTGTTGTCCGCAGCAGCACTGCATGGTGCAGCCCATCAGCAACCCATGGAATTCTTTGTGATTACAGAAACACCTGCTCCTCGTAGTATCAACAACAAGAAATTAAAGATTTCATTTATTTCAAAGAATAAGTGGGAGCAAGGTGATATTGTTCAGAAAACGACCAAAACCGGCTACATCAATGTGTCTTCTCCTGAATTGACAGCACTTGATTTATTGGCATATATTGAAAAGATTGGAATAAACCGTGCAATGACCATATTGCAAGAGCTGGCTCCAATCATGAAGGTTTCAGTGCTATCCAGAACGGCTAAGCGATACCCAAGTACATCGGTCATTCAGCGATTGGGTTACTTGCTGGGCAGCGTTTTAAATGAAAAGCAACTAGCCGATGCATTACAGAAGGTATTAAGCAATAGAATAGTAGTCCCTGTTTTGTTAATAGTTCAAAAGCAGAAGCAAGGTGAGATGGATGAGAACTGGAAGGTGATAATAAACAGTGATATTGAAAGCGATTTATGATTCCGCAACGATACTTGGAAGAATGGAAACTGTATGCTCCATGGCCAACCGATGCGCAAGTGGAGCAAGATTTAATCATTGGAAGGTCTTTGGTTGAGCTTTTTACCGACGAATTATTGAATAGTTCATTGGCTTTTCGTGGCGGAACAGCCTTGCATAAATTGTATTTGCAACCGCAGACGCGATACTCAGAAGATATTGATTTGGTGCAAATCAAGTCGGAGCCCATAAATCCCATTTTGAAACCGATTCGTGAACGTCTATCATTTCTTGGCACAAAGCGAACGGTCAAACAGCATATTCACAATAATACCATCGTTTATCGTTTCGATACAAGCGTTCAACCTGTAATTAAGATGCGGTTAAAAATTGAAATCAATACCCGCGAACATTTTCATGTATTGGGATTGAAACAAATCCCCTTCAAAATAGATAATGGCTGGTTTTCAGGTGAAAGTGGTCTAACGAGTTACGAGCTGGAAGAACTTCTTGCTACCAAGCTGCGTGCGCTATACCAACGACGAAAAGGTCGTGATTTGTTTGACCTTTATTGGGCAATGAAAAACAACCAGGTAGATGCTGAGAAAATCATACACTGTTATAAAACGTACATGAAATTTTCTGTAGGCTCTACACCCTCACAAAAACAGTTCATTGTCAACATGCAAGAAAAAATGGAGGATAAGGAGTTTTTGTTGGATATTCGAAGCATCCATAAGCCAGGCATTCAATTCGATAATAATGAAGCTTGGAAAATCGTAAGAAAAGAACTGATAGAAAGAATGTAAAGATTGAGGTGTCACTACCGCCAGTCCAATGATCGTTGCAGTGGAGCCGGCAGGGTAGTCTGTGGCGACTTGCGTAGAAACACGTGAAGAAAATAAGTATAAGGAAGGCGTAAAAAAACTTCATCTGCCGAGGAGCGAAGCGACGCTTTGAAGTTTTAGCCTTCCGTTGCTTATTTTTAGTGTTTCGCAGTCGGAGCTCAAGACTACCCTGCCGGCGGAACGGAAACACAGTAATGTTACAGATGAAATAAAGTTGGAACGGAAACAGAATGTTGTTCAGGTAAAACAAAAAGGCCCCGAAATCGGAGCCTTCTGTATAAGATTGGGTGAGCGCTGCTTATTTCTTGCTGCGATCTCCGTAGCGGTTCATGAACTTGTCCACACGACCGGCGGTATCGACCAACTTGGACTTGCCAGTGTAGAACGGGTGTGAGGAGGAGGAGATTTCCAACTTCACCAGAGGATAGGTTTCGCCTTCAAACTCGATGGTTTCCCTCGTGTTGACGCAGGAACGCGATACAAAAACGTCACCGTTTGACATATCCTTGAAAACAACGGGACGATAACTGGTTGGATGCAACTCTTTTTTCATATAATCATGTCGTTAATAGTCTATAAGCAAGTGTCTATACAAGTGGTAAGTTTGTAATGGCCTGCAAAAGTAGGCAAAATAGCTGACTTCCAAAATAAATTCCGATTATTTATTCAAAAAAGTATTTTCATACGATTTGTTCAGCAAAAATGACTACTTTTGCGGCGAAATTCCAATAGGATTCGTAGTAGGTTTTAACTATTAACTCTTAGCGCACAATAATCATGGTAAATTACAAAGAACTGGGCCTTGTCAACACCAAAGAGATGTTCAAGAAAGCCATCGAAGGAAAGTATGCCATTCCGGCATTCAATTTCAACAACATGGAACAAATGCAAGCCATTATCCAGGCAGCTGTTGAAACAAAGTCGCCCGTCATCTTGCAAGTATCCAGCGGTGCCCGTAAGTACGCCAACCAAACCTTGCTCCGCTACATGGCACAAGGTGCTGTTGAGTATGCCAAGGAACTCGGTATGGAAAAACCCCAGGTGGTCCTCCACCTCGACCATGGTGACTCTTTCGAATTGTGCAAGGATTGCATTGACATGGGTTTCTCATCCGTCATGATTGACGGTTCCCATTTCTCGTACGAAGAAAACATTGCCTTGACCAAAAAGGTAGTAGAATATGCACACGCATACGATGTATCTGTAGAAGGTGAACTTGGCGTATTGGCCGGCGTGGAAGACGAAGTCTCTTCCGAACACCACACCTACACCCGTCCCGAAGAAGTGGTTGACTTTGTATCACGCACCGGCGTTGATTCATTGGCCATCTCCATCGGCACCTCACACGGAGCCAACAAATTCACACCCGCCCAATGCACCCGCGATGCCAACGGTATCCTGATTCCTCCCCCCTTGCGTTTCGACATCCTCGAAGAAATCGAAAAGCAAATCCCCGGATTCCCCATCGTGTTGCACGGTTCCTCTTCTGTACCCCAAGATATGGTTGCCACCATCAACCAATACGGCGGTCAGATGAAAGACTCCATCGGTATCCCCGAAGAACAACTCAGAAAGGCTTCTTCGTCTGCCGTTTGCAAAATCAACATTGACTCAGACGGCCGCATCGCCATGACAGCAGCCATCCGCGAATTCTTAGCCAACGAGCCCGGTAAGTTTGACCCACGCCAATACCTGGCCCCTGCCCGCGAATCACTCAAAAAGCTCTACATGCATAAAATCGTAGATGTGTTGGGCAGTGCCGGCAAGGCATAAGAAAACCGAACAGAAGACAGACTGCGTTCCCTGAAAAGAAAACAGTCTGTTTTTCTTTTAGAAAAAAATTACCATAACACTATATTCACATGGATTACGCCTTATTTTTGGTGGTGCTGGTTACCAGTCTTGTGATTGTGATAGGAGGCCTTGGCTTGGCTCTTATCCTGGCACCCAGATCCAACAATCCCCAGAAGCGCGAAGCCTATGAGTCGGGTATTCCGACACGTGGTACTTCTTGGATGCAATTCAAGGTGGGCTATTACCTGTATGCCATTCTTTACCTCATGTTCGACGTGGAAACAGTCTTCCTGTTCCCATGGGCAACTGTCGTTAGGGAATTGGGCATGGCAGGCCTGATCAACATCTTGATCTTTTTAATCATTCTGGTTCTGGGCCTTGCGTATGCCTGGAGGAAAGGAGCATTGGAATGGAAGTAAAGAACATAAAGATAAAAAGCATTCCCAACGAGGAATTCAAAGACAACGAGTACCTGGAAAAGTACGTGGAAGAGCTGCGCGCCAACGGCGTCGGCATTGTCACGGGCGTACTCGACGACATGATCAACTGGGGACGGTCAAACTCCATGTGGCCGCTGACCTTTGCCACCAGTTGCTGCGGTATTGAATTCATGAGCGTGGGTGCTGCCCGTTATGACTTCGCCCGCTTCGGTTTCGAGGTAACCCGTAACAGTCCCCGTCAAGCCGACGTCATTGTGGTGGCCGGTACCATTGTCGATAAAATGGCTCCCATCCTCAAGCGTTTGTACGACCAGATGGCCGAACCGAAATACGTGATTGCCATGGGCAGTTGCGCCATTTCCGGCGGTCCTTTCCGCAATTCCTACTGTGTAGTGAACGGGGTGGAGGAAATCATACCCGTGGACGTGTACGTTCCCGGCTGTCCCCCACGACCCGAAGCCTTGTTGTACGGCATGATGCAACTGCAGCGCAAGGTAAAACTTGAACGCTTCCTTTTTGCCAAAAAGAAGGACGAATCCGAAACCAAGTAAGACTAGACAGATGGAAAAAATCAACGAACTCGTCCTGGCCAAGGTTCCCGGAGCCTTGGTAGAAGAGAAGCAATATACCACCATCACCGTCCAACCCGCTGAATTGCGTGCGTTGGCCCAACTGCTGCACGCAGAAGGATTCGACTTCATGGTACAACTGACCGGTGTGGATTACGGTGATGCGCTGGGGGTAGTATACCTGCTGTGCAAATCATCGGATATGAGTTGTGCACTGGTCATGCAGACCGCCACGTCCGACCGTGAAAATCCCGTCCTGCCTTCGGTATCCGATATTTGGAGCTATGCGCTGTTGAACGAACGCGAGGTTTTCGGCTTTTTAGGCATCAAATTTATCGATCACCCCGACATGCGTCACCTATTCCTGACAGAACGCTGGAAGGGTTTCCCCCTCCGCAAGGATTACGATGCAAGCCGTACGGCCAACCCGATAGACGTGAAGAGTTACGATATGCCTGAATACAGCTCGCGCTGGGTTCAAGGTGTCAATGGTTTGGAAGAACGCAGGTACCTGTTGTTCGAAGAAGATGATTATGTCATCAACCTGGGTCCTCAGCACCCGGCTACGCACGGTGTACTCCATTTCCGCACGGCACTCGACGGAGAAATCATCAAGAAAATTGACGTAAACTGTGGGTATATCCACCGCGGAGTCGAAAAATTGGCGGAAGGCATGACCTATCCCCAAATGCTGCATTTTACCGACCGTCTCGACTATTTGTCGGCCCACATCAACCGCCATGCCTTGTGCATGTGTGTGGAAAAGGCAGCCGGCATCGAGGTTCCCGAACGTGCCCAGTATATCCGCACCATCATGGACGAGCTGACGCGTATCGCTTCACACATCCTGTCATGGGCCTGTATGTGCATGGACATGGGTGCGTTGACCGCCTTTATCTATGGGATGCGTGACCGTGAAAAAATCCTGGATATATTCGAAGCCACTTGCGGTGGTCGTCTCATTACCAATTACAATGTAATTGGTGGGGTGATGGCCGATTTGGCGCCCGATTTCCAGGAAAAAGTGAAGGAATTCATCGTGCTGATGCGTAAGAGCCTAAAGGAATACCACGCCCTATATACCGGCAACGTCATTGCCCGCCAACGTATGATAGGTGTGGGGCATTTGTCGAAAGAAACGGCCATAGCCTATTCCGTGAGCGGACCTGTAGGCCGTGCATCCGGACTGCGTTGCGACCTGCGTAAGAGTCTGCCGTATGCAGCCTACGACAAGGTTATTTTCAAGGAAATCATCCGCACGGAAGGCGATTCCATGGCGCGTTACCTGAACCGTCTTGATGAAATTGAGGAATCGCTCCAGATCATTGAACAGCTTATCGATAAAATTCCTGCCGGTGACTATTGCGCCAAAACCAAGCCCATCATCAAGTTGCCTGAAGGCGAGTACTTCCAACGTGTTGAGGCAGCTCGTGGCGAATTTGGTGTGTACATCCTGAGCAAGGGCGACAAATCGCCGTACCGTCTGAAATTCCGCTCCCCGTCCATGACGTTGGTTTCCATTATGGACCAAGTCTGCCACGGTGCCAAGATTTCCGACTTGATCACCATTGGTGGTTCCATGGACTATGTGATACCCGATATCGATAGATAATAACAGTAAACACACAACGATATGTTTGATTTTTCAACGGTAACCACCTGGTTCGACCAATTGCTTCGAGGAGCCATGCCCGAGTTTTGGGTCCTGGCCATCGAATTCGTCCTGGTGGGAGTCCTTTTGTTGGCATTATATGCGGTGTTGGCCTTGATCCTGATTTTGTTTGAACGCAAGATTTGTGCCTATTTCCAATGCCGTCTCGGCCCGGTTCGTGTAGGTCCCTGGGGCTTGTTCCAATCGGTGGCCGATATGGTGAAGATTCTGCTCAAGGAAATCATTCCCATCAAGCACACCGATAAGTTCCTATTTTACCTGGCCCCGTTCTTCGTGATTGTCGCTTCGTTCTGTACGTTTGGCGCCATTCCGTTCGGTCGTGGTCTGCAGGCGTTTGACTTCAATATTGGTGTCTTCTACCTGCTGGCCATTTCTTCTTTGGGTGTCATCGGCATCCTGTTGGCCGGATGGGCTTCGAACAACAAGTATTCCATGATCGGTGCCATGAGAAGTGGCGCGCAATTGGTAAGTTACGAGCTGTCTGCCGGTTTGTCGTTGATGACCATCGTGGTGTTGGCCGGTGACTTGCAGTTGTCCACCATCATTGAAAAGCAGAAAGATGCCTGGTTCTTGTTTCAGGGACACATTCCGGCTGTCATTGCCTTTGTCATTTACCTGATTGCCGGACACGCCGAAACCAACCGTGGTCCGTTCGACCTTCCTGAAGCTGAATCGGAGTTGACCGCCGGCTATCACACCGAGTATTCGGGTATCCAATTTGGTTTTTATTACCTGGCCGAATACCTGAACATGTTCGTGATTGCCGCCATTGCCACCACGGTGTTCCTGGGTGGATGGATGCCCTTACACATCCCCGGCTTCGACGCATTCAATACCGTCATGGACTACATTCCTTCCCCCATTTGGTTCTTTGCCAAGGCATTTGCCCTGATGTTCCTCAGCTTGTGGGTTCGTTGGACGTTCCCCCGCCTGCGTATTGACCAATTGCTGAACCTCGAATGGAAGTACCTGTTGCCCATCAATATGGTCAACCTGTTGCTCATGGTGGTGCTTGTCATATTCGGATGGATCTTATAATCTAACGCGTAACGAATCTCGTATGAATTCAATGATAAACTATGTGACCGGCATTTTCAAGGGCATTTATTCGCTCGGAACCGGGATGTCTGTCACCATCAAGGAACTCTTCACCAAGAAGGTGACGGAGCAATACCCGGAAAATCGGGAGACCCTTCAGATATCGGAACGTTTCCGGGGTGAGTTGGTCATGCCGCACGATGCGAACAACCAACATGCGTGTACGGCTTGCGGCATCTGTCAGATGAATTGCCCGAACAATACCATCGAAGTGATTTCCAAAATGCTGGAACCCACCGAGGAAGGTGGAAAACCCAAAAAGGTACTTGACCGGTACATCTATGACCTGGGAAGTTGCACGTTTTGCAACCTCTGCGTCATTACCTGTCCGTCCAATGCCATCGAATTTACGAATACCTTTGAAAACAGTGTGTTCACCCGTGGAAAGCTGGTGGAACAATTGAACAAAGAAGGATCATCCCTTAGAGAAAAAACAAAATAACCATGGCAGAACAGATCATATTCTACGTGTTGGCGGTTGTCATCATCGCCTTCACCATCCTTTCGGTCACGTCGAGACGCATCCTGCGTGCGGCGACCTACCTGCTTTTTGTCTTGATTGCCACGGCCGGTTTGTACCTGCTCATGGGTTACCAATTCCTGGCTGGTGTGCAGATTTCAGTCTATGCCGGTGGTATCATGGTGTTGTACATCTTCTCCATCTTGTTGACCAGCCATGCCGGCGACAAGGCAGAAAAAGTATCGTGGAAACGCAAGGTTCCGGCCGCTTTCGGTGCTGCCTTCGGGTTGTTGCTGTGCGGACACATTCTGTATTACAACATCACCCGTGTGTGTGAGGCCTTTCCCTTCAAGGAACCGACCATGAAAGATATCGGTTTGACCATGATGGGCACCGACAAGTTTCAATACCTGTTGCCCTTTGAAGCCATCAGCGTTCTGTTGCTGGCCAGCATCGTGGGTGCCATCATGATTGCCAGAAAACGTTAATAAGCAGGAACTATGAGTAATATACCTATTGAAGCCTACCTGATTGTCAGCTCCGTCATGTTTTTTGCCGGGGTATATGGTTTTCTGACCCGCAGAAACATGCTGACCATCCTCATGTCGCTCGAGCTCATGCTCAACGCAGCCGACATCAACTTCGCCGTGTTCAACCGCTATTTGTTTCCGGGTCAATTGGACGGTGTTTTCTTTTCCATGTTTGCCATTGGTGTCTCGGCGGCCGAGTCTGCCCTGGCCATAGCCATTATCATTAATATTTACCGCAACCTGAAGAACATCAATGTTGATGAGGTTAATAAAATGAAGTTCTGATGATGAGTTACACATTAATCATAGTTGCATTGCCTGCCATCATGTTCCTCGTGCTGGGATTGCTGGGCGGCAAGATGAAACCAGCTGTGGCCGGTATTTTGGGAACGATTGCCCTGACCGTCATGGCCGCACTTTCGTATACGGCAGCCTACCAGTATTTCTTTGAAATCGGCAAGGTGGATGGCGTATTCAAAGCCTTCAATGCGTTCAACGTACATTGGCTTACCTTCACTGACAAGCTGTCCATCGACCTGGGTATCATGCTCGATCCCATTTCTGTGTTGATGCTGGTGGTGGTGACCACGGTTTCGTTGATGGTCCACCTCTACAGTTTGGGTTATATGAAGGGCGAACGCGGCTTCCAGCGCTATTACGCGTTGTTGTCCTTGTTTACGTTCTCCATGTTGGGACTCGTAGTGGCCACGAATATTTTCCAGATGTACATTTTCTGGGAGTTGGTGGGTGTTTCTTCCTATTCGTTGATTGGATTCTACTACACCAAACCGTCCGCTGTGGCTGCCTCGAAAAAGGCGTTTATCGTGACCCGTTTTGCCGACTTGTTTTTTCTCATCGGTATATTGGTGTTGTCATTCTACTCCGGAACGTTTGATTTTGCTTCGTTGAACAGTCCTACGGGCAATGTCTTCGGTCAGCCCATCACCGCTACCTTTATGGGTTGGTCGGTGCTTTCCTGGGCCATGATACTGATTTTCATGGGTGGTGCCGGAAAGTCGGCCATGATGCCGTTCCACATCTGGTTGCCTGATGCCATGGAAGGTCCCACGCCTGTGTCTGCTTTAATCCACGCCGCTACCATGGTGGTTGCCGGTGTGTTCCTGGTGGCCCGTATGTTCCCTGTTTACTATTTTGGAGCGCCCGAAGTATTGACCATCATCAGTTACGTTGGTGCGGCTACGGCTTTGTTTGCGGCCGTCGTTGCCTGTACGCAGACGGATATCAAGCGGGTGCTGGCCTTCTCGACCATTTCGCAGATTGCCTTCATGATTACCTCGCTCGGTTGTTCCGGGTTTGAAGGTCACGAAGGCTTGGGTTATATGGCTTCCATGTTCCACCTGACCACCCACGCGTTCTTCAAGGCCTTGTTGTTCTTAGGTGCCGGTTCGGTCATCCATGCCGTTCACAGTAACGAGATGAAAGATATGGGAGGCTTACGCAAGTATATGCCCATTACCAATATCACCTTCCTGATTGCTTGTTTGTCTATAGCCGGTATTCCTCCTTTCTCCGGTTTCTTCAGTAAGGATGAAATCCTGGTGGCTGCTTTCGAGCACGACAAGATTATTTTTGGTATCTTGTACTTCACGGCCGGTTTGACAGCGTTCTATATGTTCCGCTTGTATTACCGGATTTTCTGGGGCGAGTCGGATAAGAGCTACCACCATACGCCGCATGAATCACCGCTCAACATGACGTTCCCGTTGATGTTCCTGGCGGCTTTGACCTGTGTGATTGGTTTTATGCCGTTCAGTCAATTTGTGACAGCAGACGGTGCTGGTTTTGCCGGACACATTGAATGGTCAATCGCCTCGTTGAGCATTCTGGTGGGTGTGGTCGGTATTTTGATTGCTACCTTCATGTACTTCAAGGCGAATGATAAGCCTGACCGCGTTGCCTTGGCTGTGAAGGGGCTGTATAAGGCTTCTTACAATAAATTCTGGTTTGATGAGGTATGGATGTTCGTGACGAAGAAGATTATTTTCCAACGTATTTCCAAACCAATCGCCTGGTTTGACCGTCACATCATCGACGGTTTCATGAACCTGCTTTCCACGGTGACCAATTTGGCTTCAACCGGTATCAAACGCATTCAATCGGGTGAGTTGCAGGATTATGCCTGGGCTTTTTACATGGGCGCCATGGTAATTGTGGCTCTTGTCGTGTTCCTGTAACGTACTACTAAATCATCGCTAAAACATACGCTATGAATTTTCTGTCATTATTTATTCTCATACCTCTGCTAATGCTGGTTTGCTTCATTCCATGCAAGCAGAACCTGAAAGCCATCCGGACCGTGGCTGTGGTTGGGGCATCTATGTTGCTCATCCTTTCAGCGGTCACCACGTTTTTGTTTTTGGCTGAGCGTGCTGCCGGCAATACTGCTGAAATGCTGTTCACTGCCGACACTGTATGGTACCAGGCCTTGAACATTCATTATTCGGTGGGTGTGGATGGTATTTCGGTGGCCATGTTGCTGCTTTCGTCCATTATCGTGTTTACCGGGGTCTTTGCTTCCTGGAACATGAATCCGCTGCCCAAGGAGTTCTTCATGTGGTTTTCCTTATTGTCCATCGGTGTGTATGGTTTCTTCATCTCGATTGACTTGTTCACCATGGTCTTGTTCTACGAGGTGGCCTTGATCCCCATGTACCTGCTGATTGGCGTATGGGGTACAGGTCGTAAAGAGTACTCGGCCATGAAACTGACCTTGATGTTGATGGGTGGTTCGGCCTTTATGATTTTGGGTGTGTTGGGTATTTATTTTGGTTCGGGAAATGCATTTGGCAACTATACCTTCAATATTGTTGAGATTGCACAAACGGGTATTCCCATTGGATTCCAACGCGTTTTTTTCCCGCTGACGTTTGTCGGATTCGGGGTGCTGGGTGCCATGTTCCCGTTCCACACGTGGTCTCCTGATGGTCACGCTTCTGCGCCTACAGCCGTATCCATGCTACATGCCGGTGTGTTGATGAAGTTGGGAGGCTACGGTTGTTTCCGTATTGCTATTTCCTTGATGCCTGAAGCTGCGCATGAACAAGCCTGGATTTTCCTGGTGCTGACAGGTATCAGTGTCATATATGGTGCTTTTGGGGCTATCAAGCAAAAAGACTTGAAATACATCAATGCTTATTCTTCCGTGAGTCACTGCGGTCTTGTGTTGTTCGCCATTTTGATGTTGAACGAGACTGCCACGACGGGTGCTGTCATGCAGATGCTCTCTCACGGTTTGATGACGGCTCTTTTCTTTGCCTTGATCGGTATGATTTACGGTCGCACGCACACCAGGGATATCCGCGAAATGGGTGGTCTGATGCGTGTGATGCCTTTCCTTTCCGTCTGCTACGTGATTGCCGGTTTGGCTTCACTGGGTTTGCCGGGTTTGAGCGGTTTCGTATCTGAAATGACCATTTTCGTAGGTGCGTTTGAACACCCCGATATGTTCCACCGTGTCTTCACCATCGTTGCCGTTTCTTCCATCGTGATTACGGCGGTGTATATCTTACGCGTGGTGGGCAAGATCCTCTATGGTGGGGTACAAGACGAGCATCATTTGCACCTCACCGATGCTGCCTGGTATGAACGTGTGGCTGTTGTCGTGCTGATTGTGTTCATTGCCGGCATCGGTATGTACCCCAGTTTTGTGTCCGACCTGATCAGAGGTAGTCTGACCACCTTGGCCATTTGGTGACATCCTAACTGAATAGTAATTGACTAACTGAAACTGATATATGGATTTGAGCAATTATTTGTTGATGAAGCAAGAAATGTCGCTGATGGTGGTGTTTCTTATCCTTTTTGTCTTCGACCTGGTGGCAACCGAAAAGGCTAAGTCGCTGTTCCAGCCTTTAGGCATCTTGCTTTTTCTGGCCCATACGGTTTATTGTTTCCTGCCTATGACTACTGGTTATTCGTTTGCCGGGATGTATGAGCTGGGGAAGACGGAAATCTGGGTCAAGAATATCCTGAACGTGGGCGTGCTTTTGATGCTGCTTCAAACAAACGGGTGGCTATCGGGTAGCGAAATGAGTCATAAACGCAGTGAGTTTTTCACGCTGACCTTTTTGACTTTGCTGGGTATGTACCTGATGATTTCGGCCGGCAATTTCATCTTGTTCTATATTGGATTGGAAATGGCTTCTCTTCCCATGGCTGCCATGGTGGCATTTGAAAAATACAAGAACAATTCGGCGGAGGCCGGTGCGAAATACATGTTTACCGCTGTCTTTTCGTCCGCCATCTTGCTGTTTGGCCTTTCCTTCCTGTATGGTGCCACCGGATCGATGTATTTTTCCGACATTAAATTTATCCTGATGCCCAATCCGTTGGTAATCATGGCTATGGTCATGTTTGCCGTGGGTTTGTTTTTCAAACTGTCACTGGTACCGTTCCATTTTTGGACGGCCGATGTGTACGAGGGTGCTCCAACCCCTGTGACGGCTTATTTGTCGACCATTTCCAAGGGTGCTGCCGTATATGCCTTGATGGCCATTTTGTATAGGGTATTTACCATCATGACCTATGATTGGCAGGATATTCTATGGTGGATCATTCTGATTACCATAACCTTGGGTAACTTGTTCGCCATGCGGCAAACCAACCTGAAACGGTTCTTGGCATTTTCTTCCATTTCCCAGGCTGGTTACATCGTATTGAGTGTGATGGCTGGATCGAGCCAAGGTATGGCTGCCACGATTTACTACGTGTTGGTGTACATCTTTTCCAATATGGCTGCCTTCGGTGTCATTTCTGCCATAGAGAACAAAACCGGGAAAGTGGGCATTGCCGACTACAATGGCTTGTACAAAACGAATCCACTCTTGGCCGTCGTCATGATGATTGCCTTGTTCTCGTTGGGTGGTATTCCTCCCACAGCCGGTTTCTTCAGCAAGTTCTTTGTCTTTACGGCTGCTGCCGCCCAAGGTGAGTATATTTTGGTGTTCATTGCTTTGGTCAACACCATCATTTCCTTGTACTACTACCTGTTGGTGGTCAAAGCTATGTTCATCACGCCAAACGACCAACCCTTGGAACGAGTTTCCAGCGATGGTTATATGAAGGTATCACTGGTGATTTGCCTGGTAGGCATCGTGGTCTTAGGTCTGATCAGCGGCATCTATGAACAATTGAACGCTATCAGTTTCGGTTTGTAAAAAAAAAGGATGCCATCCTTTTTTGAGGGATGGCATCCTTTTTATGGCATCCTTTTTATAGAGATAGAATCCTTTTTATAGAGATGGCATCCTTTTCAAAGGGATGCCATCCCTTTTTATTACAAAAAGGGAAGGACTGTTTCGAGTTGGTTGCCCCTGGAGCCTTTAATCAGAATGGTGTAACCAGCCAAGGGGGTATCCATGATGTAATTGGAAAATTCTTCGGTGTTGCTGAAGACGGGAAATTCACAAGGTACGGCCTTGAATTCGTCACCAATCAGGAAAACACGGTCGAATGCTGCTTCATTCACCGCTGCAATCAGCAACTTGTGCTCCTCAAGGCTTTGGTCTCCCAGCTCTTTCATGCTGCCTAGAATAACGGCCTTGGAAGCGGCTTCGTAGAGCTGGAAATTTCGCAGTGCAGCGGCCATGCTGGTCGGGTTGGCGTTATAGGCATCTATGATGAGGGTGTTCCGTTCCGTTTTCTTAAGTTGGGAGCGGTTGTTGCTGGGCTCGTAGTCATTCAGCGCTGAAACAATGTCTGCTTCTGAAACGCCGAAATAAAGCCCCACACATACGGCCGCCAGTGCGTTTTCCAAGTTGTAGGAACCAATCAGTTTGGTTGTTGCCAGCACTTCCCTGTCACCGTGATGCCATTTCAGGTTCAAGAAAGGAGAACAGGAAAGCGTTTCTCCCCAAAAGAGATGACCGGGACTGGTCGCATAGGGAAGTTGTTCGATTCCGTGCGCGATGCTTGTCAGCATCGGATTGTCAACGTTGATGAAAACTTTGCCTTTCTTGGCACGCAGGTGGTCATAAAGTTCCCCTTTTGTACGGATAACACCTTCAAACGAACCAAAGCCTTCCAAATGAGCCTTGCCAACATTGGTGATGAGACCAAAATCCGGATCGGCTATGGCAGCCAGTTCCCGAATTTCTCCGGGATGGTTGGCGCCCATTTCGATGACAGCCATCTCGTGCTCCTTTGTCAATTGCAATAAGGTCAGTGGAACCCCGATGTGGTTGTTCAGGTTCCCGCGGGTGTAAAGCAGGTTGAATTTTCGACTCAGCACAGCGGCCACCAGTTCTTTGGTAGTGGTTTTTCCGTTGGTACCCGTAATACCGATGACCGGTATTCCACACGCAAGACGGTGTTGATGGGCAAGGGCCTGCAAGGATTCCAATACATTGTCCACCAACAAGCACCGTTCATTCGTCACCACATCCGGTTCGTCCACAACGGCGTAACTGCAGCCTGCTTCCAAAGCCTTGGCAGCAAAGGCGTTCCCGTTGAACGAAGCACCTTTCAGGGCAAAAAACAGGGAACCGGCCGGAGTATCCCGACTGTCGGTGGTTACACGAGGGTGTTCCAGGAAAAGCGAGTACAAGTAGTCCGGTGTGGTCATAAAATCGATTGTTTACGTGGTTGCGCTCATAAAGGTATCGGGTTTTTGGGAATAATGGGGTGTAGTCAACTCGATTTTTTTATTCGACTCTTTGAAATACTAATTTTCACGTTACATTTGTGTAGAATGAATTTTTTGTAAGCATGAATGGACTACATCCGGAATACACATTGAATCTCAGAGGACAACTCCTGTCGCTGGCAACACCCAGGGTGATGGGTATTCTGAATGTCACATCCGATTCGTTTTATGCTGAAAGCCGCAAGGTATCAGTGCAGGGTATCCTGGAACGGGTTGGGGAGATGGTGGACGAAGGGGCCGATATCATCGATGTGGGTGGCTGTTCCACGCGCTTTGGTATTGAATTGACATCCGAGGAGGTGGAATTGAACCGCATTCGCCTCGCTTTGACCGTTATCCGCAAGCACTGGCCGTCCATCCCTGTATCAGTGGATACCTTCCGGTCGAAGGTGGCGGAAGTTGCCGTGAACGAACTGGGTGCCGACATGATAAACGATGTTACCGGTGGCAGTATGGATAAGGACTTGTTCAAGACCGTGGCGTCATTGCAGGTTCCCTATGTATTGTCACACATACAAGGAACGCCCACAACCATGCAGGTTAAACCTCATTATGAGAACCTGATGAAGGAAGTCATGGAATATTTCTCTGAAAAAACAGCTCGTTTGCGCGATGCAGGGCTGAACGATATCGTGCTCGACCCTGGATTCGGTTTCGGTAAAACCCTGGAACAGAATTATGAATTGCTGCGTCGGTTGTCTGATTTTCAACTTTTTGATTTACCTTTGTTAGTGGGGGTTTCCCGCAAGTCGATGATATATAAGTTGTTGAACTTGGCTCCTGAAGCATCGTTAAACGGAACCACTGCGCTCAACACCCTGGCCTTGATGCAGGGTGCACACATTCTCAGGGTACACGATGTGGCGGAAGCCCGGCAATGTGTGGACTTGGTTACTTATTATCAAACAGCCGGACTATGCTGACTATGCTGAATATGCCCATTTTTCCATCCATCATCGACGTGATCGACATCCTGTTGGTTGCGCTGTTGCTATACGCTACCTATAAATTGATGAAGAGCTCTGGCGCTCTGTCGGTTTTTATCGGGGTAATTTTCTTCGTCGCCTTGTGGATACTGGTTTCCTATGTGTTCGAAATGAAGTTGATGGGAGCCATCATGGATAAGTTTATCAGTGTGGGAGCCATTGCGTTGATTGTCTTGTTTCAGAATGAGATCAAACGATTTTTGGTCTTATTGGGTTCAAGAAGGCGTTGGCAGGTGCTATCCTCTTTTTTCTCTTCCAAGAAGCCGGTCGGTCCGGAAAGAGATCACTCGGTCATGGAGATTGTGTTGGCATGTCAGGAAATGTCCAAACAAAAGACGGGAGCTCTTATTGTATTGGAAGAAAAGGTGATGCTGGATGATTACGTGAAGTCGGGCGAAATCATCGATACCGTGATAAGCGGGCGGTTGCTGCAAAATATCTTCTTCAAAAACAGCCCTTTGCACGATGGTGCAGTAATTATCAGTGCAGATCGGATAAAAGCGGCTTCCTGTATTTTGCCGGTTGCCCACGATGAACAGTTGCCCAAGGAACTTGGACTTAGACACCGGGCAGCTCTTGGACTTTCACAGGTGACAGATGCCAAAATCATTGTTGTGTCAGAAGAAACAGGCAGGATAAGCCTGGCCCATTTGGGTGAAATCAATCAACGACTTTCCATCGAAGACCTTGAACGTCTGCTGACCCATTGACCCATTGACTGCTGCATTTCAAGTATCGTGAGCTGTCGTTTTTTTTATGCGTTTTTTTAGCCATTTTGCTAACTCTACGTTGCAAATTGTGTATATTTGCACCCGAAAAAAGAAACTTCCATGAACATTTTGCAGGATATGTTGCTACGCGCCCAAGCCAACCGGAAACGCATTGTTTTACCGGAAGGTACCGAAATAAGAACAATCAAGGCGGCAAATGCCATATTGGGCGATGGTGCAGCTATCTTGTTCCTGATTGGTAACCCAATTGAAATCAATCAATTGGCTGCTGACAATGGCCTTGCGCATATTTCCAAGGCTACGATCATCGATCCTGTTCATCACGAAAAGAAAGAACACTACATCAATTTGCTGGTTGATCTCCGGAAAAGCAAGGGCATGACACGTGAACAAGCTGCTGCATTGGTGGAAGATCCCTTGTATTTGGCCTGCCTGATGATTAAAAACGGTGATGCAGACGGAGAGGTGGCCGGTGCTCGCAATTTTACAGGCGATGTGCTGCGCCCGGCATTCCAGATTGTCAAGACAAAACCCGGCATCAGTGTGGTTTCCGGTGCATTTATCATGTTCCTGAATTCCGAAACCTACGGAGAAAATAGCATGATGATGTTTGCCGATTGTGCGGTAACGCCTGAACCGACAGCTCCCGAATTGGCACAGATTGCGGTTTGCACGGCTTCCACCGCCAGAAATCTGGCCGGATTTGAACCACGGGTGGCCATGTTGAGCTTTTCTACCAAGGGAAGTGCCAAGCACGAACGGGTGGATAAGGTGGTTGAAGCCACACGACTGGCTAAGGAAATGGAACCTGGTTTGCTCATTGATGGTGAATTGCAGGCTGATGCAGCCCTGGTCCCATCGGTGGCGGCAGGCAAAGCCCCCGGCAGCTCAGTGGCAGGGACGGCAAACGTATTGGTGTTTCCCTCGTTGGAGGCCGGTAACATTGCGTATAAGTTGGTCCAGCGCCTGGGAAATGCCGAAGCCGTTGGTCCTATATTGCAAGGAATGGCTGCACCCATCAATGATTTGTCCAGGGGGTGTTCAGTGGAAGATATCTATAAAATGATTGTCATTACGGCCAATCAGGCACAAACAGTTTGAATGCATGAAGGTATTGGTGTTTAATTGCGGTAGTTCATCGATCAAGTACAAATTGTTCGAAATGCAGACCAGCGAGGTGTTGGCCCAAGGTGGTATTGAAAAAATCGGCATGGACGATTCGTTCCTGAAGTTGACCCTGCCGGATGACCAGAAAGTGGTCATCAAAAAATCGATACCCGAACATCAAACCGGCGTTGAACTGATACTGAATATACTGACCAGTAAGGAATACGGTTGCATCGATTCGCTTTCGGCCATTGAAGCCGTGGGTCATCGTGTGGTTCACGGTGGTGAGAAATTCAACGAGAGTGTGTTGATTTCCGAAGAGGTGATTAAAAAGGTGGAGGAATGTGTTGACCTGGCTCCTCTGCACAACCCTTCAAATTTGATTGGTATCAGGGCGGTTGAAAAGTTGATGCCTACCATTCCTCAAGTGGCTGTTTTTGATACGGCCTTCCATCAGACCATGCCTCCCAAAGCCTATATTTACGGGCTTCCCTATAGCTATTATTTGAAATACAGCATTCGTCGCTATGGTTTTCATGGAACCAGTCACCGCTATGTGTCCAGGCGTGCTTGTGAGATTCTCGGCGTGCCGTATGAACACCAGCGCATCATCACGGCGCACATTGGCAATGGGGCTTCGATTTCGGCCATCAAAAACGGCCGATCCATTGATACGTCCATGGGTATGACGCCGGTGGATGGATTGCTTATGGGTACACGTGCGGGTGAAATTGATCCGGGTGTGCTGACCTTTATTTCGGAAAAGGAACACCTGCGTGCTTCGGAAATCAGTGATTTGCTCAATAAACAAAGTGGGGTGCTGGGTGTCTCCGGTGTTTCTTCAGACATGAGGGAACTGGAGGAGGCTGTACAGGCTGGCAATGAACGGGCTATCCTTGCCAAGGAGATGTACAATTACCGCATCAAGAAGTACGTGGGTTCCTACGCGGCTGTTTTGGGCGGGCTTGATATTTTGGTGTTCACGGGTGGCGTTGGTGAGAACCAGTGGTCTACTCGTTCGGAAGTGTGTAGGAATATGGAATTCATGGGTATTAAGTTGGATGAGTCGAAAAACATCGGCATGAGGGGTAAGGAAATGATCATTTCCGAACCTGATTCTCCCGTGACCGTCATGGTTGTCCCCACCGAAGAAGAACTCATGATAGCCATGGACACCATCCAAATCCTCTCGCAACAAGCGTAATTTTTTACTAAGTTTTTTTCACGCGCCTCAGCGCAACAACGCCCGAACCTACCCATTCCAGCTCATTCTCTGCAACCAATACCCAAATCCCCTCCCTTCCGTCCGCTTTCAATTCCGTCTGAAAGTCAATTAATTAGCGGAATATAATTAACAATAATTAACATAACGGGGGGTAATATTCATTTTAATCATTTCATTTGCATTAACCAAATTAATGCAACCATGAAAAGTAAGAAACGAATGGTTTTATTAACCGCAATCGGACTGTTTTCGCTGTGTTATTGCATGTATTCACAGTCTGATTTTACCTTTACCTACGATGCTTCAGGAAACATGACCCTACGAACATACGTGGTAAACATGCAAGCAAGCCAGGCAAGAAAAAGTAACCCGGGTAAGGATTCTTCCAATGTGGTTGCTCTTTCCGATAAAATGAAGGTGACTATTTTTCCTAACCCCACCAAAGGTGAACTGAAGATACAGGTAAGCGGTGTGGGGAACAATGCGGAGGTTGATGTGACTCTCTACAATCCAAACGGTCAAGTATTGCTGAGACAAAAAGTTCAAGAAGGCTTGTCTGAAATGGATTTGAGCGGATACACTGACGGTTGGTATCTGCTTAAGGTCCAAAGTGGTGTAACGATATTGAATTTCAAGATTGTAAAAGACTAAAATCTACACCATGAAAAACAATACGACACATAAGTTGAGGCTTAGCTTTGGCCTTTTTCTAATCAGCATACTTGCGGTAACGGCACAGGTAGATGAATTCAGAGCCAGCAAAACGAATCTGGATGAAATAGTTGAAGATCTTGATTCCATTCAATTACTCAAAGAATGGGAAGCAGCGCTTAGATGGGAAGATTCCATAAAGAAGGTGCTGTATCCGGACTTGAAGCTTGACTCAATTCCGGTAAGCGAGATTACAAATCAGAAACCAACAACCACAACCACAACCACGACCACAACAACCAAAAGCTTAAACCTAAGTGGTGGCCTGCGAAATACATCTGTTCCCACAACGGTAACCATAGATAAGAGCAAACCGGTTGGAGAAATACCAATTTCTTCATCTGTTACACCCTCGGGGGCGGTTTCTTATTCTGTACCCATTGAGGTTTACCCGGGTGTAAACGGTGTTCAACCCCAGCTTTCCATCGGTTACAACAGCCAGGCCGGCAATGGAACACTTGGAGTGGGTTGGTATATATCAGGTCTATCTAGTATTAGAAGAGGAAGTAAGATCATTTATTACGACCAGGCGGCACGAAATATAGAATTAGACAGTGAAGATGCTTTTTACTTAGATGGAGTTCGTCTTATCAGAGTAGGCGGATCCCCTCTATTTAATACTATCCAATACGAGTCCGAGCAAGGCAACATCAAAGTTAATGCATATGTTGATGGACCGATGGTTAACTACTTTACGGTTTTATACCCAAATGGTAAAAGAGCAACGTATGGCTATCCAAACAATTCAATAAACAAATTAGATTATCCCTTAACACATATTACCGACCAGTTTGGCAACAGTATAACATATAACTACACTGAAACAAACAATCATTACAGGGTGTCCTCTGTTGATTACGGAGCCGCCTCTGTTACTTTTCAGTATGTTAACCGGTTGGATACGCTTGTTTCTTTCAAGACAGGTCTTAAAGTAATTGAAGACCGTATCTTGGAGCAAATAAGTTGCAAGTTTAATGGGAATACGCTGAGAAACTACACGCTGAGCTATACGCAAAGAAACAGTGAATCCTTTTTATCAACCATAGGGTATGCCGCACCCGATGGAACTCAGCTTAATCCGTTGCAATTTTATTATGGAGAGAATAATACGGCAACCGAATATACATCTGTAGAAGATGAGATGACATTTTATTATCCTTTTGATAACCCCGCAGAAATAAAGGTGGTAAGAGGTAATTTTAATGTATACGGATCAGAAAATGACGGAATAATAACGTTACCCAACAAAAACCCCTATTGGCAATATACAGAAGATGCAGGCTGGTTTAAAAATTCGGTTAAGCGCTTTGAAAACTTATATTCTCCTACGCAGACTATTCTGGCATTTGCAAGTGTGGGTAATGGCTATAATTATGTTAATCATGAATTGACTACCGGAACCGGTTTTGTCGATATCTTCTGCGCCAATGTTGATGGAGAAGTAGAAGATGAAGTAGGAGAAGAAATCGTAAAAATAAACAATGTTGTATCCGGCAGCAACGATCAAGTGACTTTCAAGGTGTATAGTCAAAATGACACATTGGCTCTTGTTGAGTTATATTCCATGACATTTAATTTTCCAACTGTCATAACGGATGAATCTGGGAATCATAGCATCCAACCCAAGTATTATTATCCGGGCGATTACAATGGGGATGGGAAAACAGAGATATTGGTCGTTTCGTGCAATAAGCCGTTTGGCAAGCCTGAATTTCCTACAAACTGTTACTTGATCGATGTGGCATCAGGTACGATTTTGTACAGTGGGCAACCCTTTACCTACAATGTAAGTTTTGTTGGAAGCGAGCAACAAGACCCAACCGTTGCCAATAACAATACAGACCGCTTGATGGTGATGGATTATAATGGTGATGGCAAGACCGATATCTGTCTGATTAATGAACAAGGCACATATGTATATACAATCAACAAATCGGGTTCAACCTATTCATTCTCTACATTGGTAAACGGTTACACAGAGCTTACAAGGTCTGGCCTGGCCGATAGATTGCTACTGCCAGGAGATTTGAATGGAGATGGAAATACGGATTTTCTGGTATCGCCATTGGTAGGAGGAGGTGGTACTTCTGATTATTATTGGACAACTTATTGCTCAAAGGGTAGTGGGTCATTTGAGAAATCAACCATGACAAGTGAGATATATAGAGGAAGTAATGCTGTTTTTTTTATGCAGGATCTTAATTCGGATGGCATTTCTGATTTGATTGAACATAGAGATTATACGAGTTATGATGAGTTGTGTACCTATATTATTAGAAATAATGGTTTTACCTATGAGGGTACGACTACGATTCCAAACGCTAAATCGCTTGTTATACCAACAAACATCAACAACAGAAAAAATTCACATCAGATTCTTTCATTAAAAGATAGTGAGATAACTCTTTTCTCTTACCCTCGCAACGACTCGAAGGAAAAACTGTTGACCGGGATGGTGACCAGTCTGGGTGTTGTCAGTAAGAACTACTACAATACACTCATTGAGTCAGAATACTATACAAAGGGAAGCGGCGCTGACTATCCGTACGAAAATTACCAGGGTTCTTATATCATTACCGAAGAGCAGGAGCAATACGTGGATGGAAACCTGAATGAGCACCTGTCGTATTCATACAACAATGCAATTGTAAATAAGGAAGGTTTGGGTTTTCGTGGCTTTGAAGGTATGACAACAAGAGACCTTCTTCGTGGTCGAGATTATATAAAGCAATATAATCCGTTAAACTTTGGTGTTTTAACCAAGGAGGAAACGCCTCTTTTTGTCAAGGATTATACCTATGCCTATAATGTAGCTTCCAACAAAATAGCTAAGGTGAATCTGCAATCATTGGTAGTAAAAGACAAACTGAATTCCACACCCGGTTCACCCTCCTTGACAACATCCACCTATACCTACGATACGTACGGGAACCCCCTTACGGCATTGATTAATTATGGTGGCGGGATAACCGAGTTAGTGTCAAATACGTATGTGAACAATACCAACGAGTCTGCTTATCTGTTGGGCTTTTTAAGTGATCAAACCATTACCAAAAGCCGTAATGGTACAAGCAACTATATCCAGCGGTCATACATTCCTACTTACAACAATGGCTTACCGCTAAAGAAGTTTCAGTACATAAACGGCACTCAGGTTCTGGAACAGGATTTCGCCTACAACAATGGGGGCTCTCTTACCCAAAAGAGCGAGAAGGCTTATGCCTCTGCCAATACACTGACAACAAGTTACACGTATGACAGTGCAGGCAGAATAAGAAGAGAGACCGATGCCATGGGGCTGTTTACGGATTATGAGTACAACTCCACCAGCGGGATGGTCAGAGCCATCAAGAATCATAAAGGCCAGGCAACGACATTTGGTTATGACAGTTTCTTTAGGAAAACCAGCACGCTCAGCCCCGATGGAACCACAGCCACAACGGCCCTTGTGTGGAATACGTCCGGCACCGGTGGTTTGTATTATGTCATAGACAGTGCTCAGGGAAAACCCAGGTCACGAACCTATTATGATGTTTTGGGTAGGGTCGTTGCAACCAGCATCAAGAACATCAATAACCTGGAATCACGCATGGAAAAGACGTATGACAGTTTTGGTCGCTTGTCTGGCGAGTCCCTCCCGTTTACCGGAAGTGCTGCATCGCTCTGGAAAACCTATCAATACGATGCTTACGACAGACCCTCATCAATCGTCGAAGCAACCGGAAATACAACCACCTATACGTATGGCATCAGGAGCGTAACCACAACCCGGAACGGTGTCAGCAAAACCAAAACAGTGGATACGCAAGGCAATACCATACAGATAGTTGATCCTGCAGGTACCATTACCTACAACCTGAGAGCCGATGGGCAACCATCATCAATCGTAGCCCCTGGGAATGTCACCACCTCTTTCACCTACGACAATGTGGGCAGGCAGTTGTCGATTACCGACCCCAGTGCCGGCACGCAAACCTATGTCTATAATAACGACGGAAATCTTGCCAGCGAAACAAACGCCAACGGCCAGGTTATCTCTTATACCTATGACGCATTCAACCGTATGATCCAGAAGGTGCAGCCTGAGTTCACAACCTCATACAACTACAATGCTGATGGCTTACTCGATAGTGTGGTATCAAACAACGGGACATCGAAGATCTATACCTACGATGACTATCTGCGGCTGTACAAAGAAAAGGAGATGGTGGTAGATGGAAAATGGTTGGAGAAAACATATACCATCTCCGGGGGTCAACTCACATCCACCCAGTACACCTCTCAAGGTGGAGCCATTGTTACGGAGAACTATTACTACAGATATGGTCATCTAAGGGAAGTTAAAGTGAACGGTTCAACATCCATCTGGCGGTTGGATTCGGTGAATGCAATAGGCCAACCCACCAAGGCTTTAACAGGTACTTTTACTCGAAGATATGGATACGATGCTTATGGGTATCCGACATCCCGCACTTCAGGTTCGTTTCAGAATTTCTCGTACGATTATGATGTTGCAAGAGGCAATCTAAGCAGTAGAAGCACGAACTCCGGCATGGAGGAGTTCACCTACGATAATCTGGATCGGTTGACCGGTTACAGTTTAGGTATTGACAGTGTTACGGTCCAATACGACAACCTGGGTAATCTGCTGGAACGAAGCGATGTGGGTACGTTCACGTATGGAAGCCCGAGTGCTCCCTACCGGATAACAGCCGCCAGCACGACAGGCAATGCCATACCGATGCGCAACAGAAACACGCAGTATAATTCATTACAGCGTCCAAGTTCAATCAGCGAAGGGCAGGACAGTGCGAGTTTTGTTTACAACGCCGATGGTGACCGCGTCAAGATGGGGCTGTTGAAGAACGATACGACGGTCATGAATAAATATTACCTGTCTGATTGTTACGAGATTGAAGAAATGAGCGATGGAACGTTCAAACAACGGTTGTACTTGAACGGTGATTATTATACTGCTTCTACAGTTTTGATTAAAAGGACTGGAAGAAGCTGGCAAAATTATTATATTTGTAGGGACCAGTTGGGGAGTATCACTCATATAAGAAATGCAACAGGGGGTGCTATCCAGGAACTGAGTTACGATGCATGGGGTCGTATGAGGAATCCTTCCACCATGCAGGTCTATGCACCGGGCAGCGAACCGGAACCGTACATTGGCAGAGGCTATGGCGGTCATGAATACTTGAAACCGTTTGGGCTAATCAACATGAACGCCCGCCTGTACGACCCGGCCATCGGTCGCTTCCTAAGCCCCGACCCGTACGTCCAGGCACCCGATTACAGCCAGAACTTCAACCGGTATAGCTATTGCTTGAATAATCCGTTAAGATTTTCTGACCCAAGCGGGGAGTTTATTTTTACAGTTCTATTGGCTCCAATTGGATTAGCACCTTTGGGGGTAATAATTGACGGTGCTTGTTGGAGTGCTGCAATTGATGCTAGCATACAAGGAATCCGTATTGCTTCTGGTCATCAACAACAATTTAACTGGTCTGAATTAGGAGGAGCAGCTATAGGAGGAGCTGTTTTTGCAGGAATGGGATTAATCGCACCTTCCTTTTCAGTTGCATCTACAAGTTTTATGACTAATTTGCCTAAATATGCTGGGAAGGCTGGTTATGCTGCTTTAACAGGAGCTGTTTCAACTGGAACAGGAATGTTTGCTTCTGACATGTTTGATAATGGTCAAATTAACTATTCTGGAGGGGATTATCTTAAGGCAATGGGGACGGCTGGATTAATTTCAGGAGGAGTTTCTTTTGCAGGTTCTGTGCTTGATTATGCCAACTGGGATAGGTTAAGCACTAAAGAAAAAATAGAAAAACTAAATGCAAAGTTTGATGGAGATGTCAGATATAATTCTTCTCTTAGTGCAAAAGGGCAGTATACTTCAGGTGATACATATGTTGAAATAGGACCTGCAGGTTTGACAAGCAAAGGACAAGCGTACTACACGACAAGCCATGAGTTAAAACATTTAAGTGATTGGAATAAGTATCAATCTGGAAATCTAAAAATACCTACTAATCGTACTCTAAGAGATTATTTTGAAATACGAGCACATAAATGTAGTATGAGAAGATATGGTACTTCCTATGAGTTATGGAGTGATAGGTATGATCTAATAAGTGGGCGTGGTGCATATTCAGGAGCTGGATATGGATATAAAGGTTTTGTTTTTTCTTTCGGAATTGACCAAATATGGAACTTTTTCTATTAAAAATATGAAACACATTTTTTCATTATTACTATTATTCATTATTGTCTTTGGAATCTCTTGTGAAACCGCGAAGACTCAAACAGGCAATATGGAACGCTTATTAGAACAGGTTAATTTTAAAATATCGATTGTCGATACAATAATAACCAAAGAATTAAGAATTAATTGCAAGCTTTCAAATAATAGTAAAAAAGAAATTGCAATTCTTGGGAGATTTGATATTGCGACAATGGAAAGTCCTGAATGTGTTTGGCATGCTAATATTTTCTTCAAAGGAAATGGAGAGGAGAAGATGCTACCAATTATTTTGCTTGGAGATTTTAAATTACCAATATCAGAAGAATACATAATTATAAATCCAAGTGAATATTATGAATTTATATTTACTCTTGACTTTGACAACTTAGGGGATAGCTCAAAATTTTCGACAGAACATAAAAATACAGATTACGGGGAATACTCAATTAAGATCTCTTATAAAGATGTTTATTGCAATCATGAGTATGCCTTAAAGGGTCAAATAGAAAGTAATAAAATAATGGTAACTTACAAGAAATAAAAGAAAGCCTATGAATTTTCTGGGGCTTTTTTGCTTATCAAACAGCAATAATTGTAAGCTTCAATGATTCAATAAAACCATCCAGCACATGCAGGATGTGGTTTTTATATTCGTTATTAATTTTTCCAATCTCTTTCATCCTTATAAATAGTACGTAAGCATTCGGTGAACCCCGTCTTGTTTCACTCATAAAGATGCTCATTTCTTCGGAGAATCTCCTAAATGTTCAGAGTTTTTTGAGGATTCTCGGATCAGTTTTCAGAGGTGACTCTGAGTTTTTCCTTGAAGTTGTGGGGCAGCAGTTCGGCCAAATTTTTGCTGTAGTCCAGGTCGTAATCGTGGACGTTGTTTAGGTAGTGTTTCATCTAGTGTGTCTGGGCGCCTTCGTCGGTTAGTCAGTTAAGCAGTTCAAATATATGTTTTTTTTCTTTTCTCTAAACGTTGACTTTTTCTTTTTGATTTTGACCAGTCGGGCAAGGCTTCCCGGTACTCCGGGAACTTGTTTTAGCCTTGAGCGACTGGGCTAAATCGAAGATCTTTGTCGGCGTTTGGAGAAAAATAACCACCCTCCGGTGGAAACAACCTCGAATCCAGATCAATTTTAGGCAAACACCTTTTATACGAGGTCTTGTCAATGGCTGTTTTGCCCATCAACACAAGTACAGATTCCTCATTGGGCATCGCTCCACGCATTCTTAGTACGCGCCTAAAGTCCTTGTTCAATCGCTCAATCCAGTTTGTGGTGTAAATCATCGACTGAATCTGAGGATGAAAGTCCAGATACGTAAAGTAATCCTTGTAATCAATCTGTTCAAGCAGGTTCTTGATGCTTCTGTAATCGGAGCCCCATTTACGACAAAGACCTTCCCAGCGCATCCAGGCCTGTTCTTTGGTGTAATCGGGTTGTCCTACACGGAACACCATGGACAAGTCCTGAGATAGTTCCTGCTTGTCTCCGTATCGTACACGATTCAACATGTTTCGTTTCAAATGGGTCACACATCGTTGAAGCGGCGTGTTCGGATAAACAGCAGAAAGCGAAGAGGAAAATCCTGTCAAGCCATCAGCCACAAGCAGGCCGATATGTACTAGTCCACGGACTTTTAACTCGGTAAACATCTCCTGCCAGCCCGTGGCACTCTCCGTGGGGCGGTTGAAGATGCCAAGAACATCACGAGTCTTGTCCTCTTTTACGCCCAAAACCACGTAGAAAGCCTCCATATCCACCGAACGCTTCCGATGAATCTTGATATGTATTGCATCCACAAAAACAACCGGATAGTACGACTCCAACGAGCGATTGAGCCATTGGTCCACATCCGTACGCAGGTATTCAATCATGCGAGATATGCTGGCCTTGCTGTATTGCTCGCCATATATCTCACCAAAGACTTCGCCAACCTGGCTTTGGGTCATGCCACGACAGTAAAGACTGCCGGCAAGGCGCTCGCATTCATTCTCCTGATCGCGCAACAAAGCCAGTATCTTGGGATGAAAATTACCGTAACGGTCACGAGGTATGCGAAACTCAAGGACTCTACCTTGGCCGTAGCTGCGGCCTTGACGGAAGCCGTTGCCCTTATTGGAAGGATACCCATCCAAAAACTCGCGACGCTCACTCAACA
>CAYPLF010000014.1:0-36556 GCA_964411555.1 uncultured Bacteroidales bacterium
TCCGTACCCAGAGCCGGGATCGAACCGGCATGGAAGTGAATCCACTGGTGTTTGAGACCAGCGCGTCTACCAATTCCGCCATCTGGGCATTAGCGGCCACGAAAGTACGGCAATTTTTTGAATTTGCAAAATCGGGGCGCTTTTTTCTATTCAGGAACTGCTTTTACGGTAACTGATCACAGCCCAGCTGTTAAAGAAGACAGCAAAGGCACACAGTGCTATAAAATGCCCCGACAAATCGGAGAAGGTGCACCCCTTGAGGAAAATACCCCTCAACGCCTCAATCATAAAGCGGAGCGGACTGAACAGACTCACGGTCTGCAACCATTCCGGCATGCTGGTCACAGGCGTGTATAACCCGCTCAGGAACACAAACGTGATGACAAAGAAGAACATGATGAACATGCCTTGTTGGATGGTGCTGGCGTAGTTGGATATGGCCAGACCGATGCCGGAAAACGCCAGCACAAAGACTGTGGCAAACACGTACACCAGCAAATAACCACCAGCTGATACCATACCGTAAAACAGCCAAGCAACGAAAAAGCAGATGGTCAGCACCACAAAGCCAACAATCCAATACGGAATAAGCTTGGAAAGAATCAATTGAAACTTGTTGACGGGCGTCACATTCATCTGTTCAATGGTGCCGTCTTCCTTTTCTCCCACAATGTTCAAGGCTGGCAGAAAGCCGGTGAGCATGGCCAGAGCCATCATCAGGATGGCCGGAATCATGGTGTAGGAATACTTCAGGTAGGTGTTATACCGATAGCGCGGAACCACCTCGCAGGAGCCTTGGGTCAGTTGCGCTCTGGGTTGTGTGCGGTTCGCCAAGATTTCTGTAGAATAATCATTGACCAGGCCCATCAGGTAGGCGCTGCTCAGCCCCCCTCGCATACCATTCACCGTATTGACGGCTATTTGCACTTCAGCACGCTGGGTGGTCACCAGGTCTTTCTCAAAGTCGGGCGGAATCACGAATACCACGTCCGATTCGTTTTGTTCCACCGCATGCAGGGCTTCCGTATAACTAGCTGTGGTTCCCGCCAGTTGGAAGTAACCCGAGGAAAGCAATTTCCCGGTTAACTGTTTTGAGAAACTGCTGTGATCTTGGTCGATCAAGGTCAGTTTGACGTCCTTGACGTCAAAATTGGCTATCATCGGGAATAAGCCCACCATGGCAAAGGGGAGGATAACAACCACCCTGGGTAGGAACTTGTTCCGCAGGAGTTGTTTGAATTCTTTTTCGAACAGGTACTTGAACATGGCGGTTTACGATAAACGGTATTTGAACGATTTTAAGCTGGCGGTGATAAAGACCACGGCCATGCCCACTAAAATGGACAATTCGGGCAGAATGTCAGCAATACCCAAGCCTTTGATCATGATATTCTTGACACCGATGATGTACCACTTGGCAGGAAGGAGATGCGAAGCCCATTGGAAAAAGAAAGGCATATTATCGATGGTGAACAGCATGCCGGATAGAAAAATTACGGGAATCATCAGCACCATACCCGACACCAACAACGCTACCAATTGTGTTTTAACCAGAGAGGAAATAAGCAGTCCCAATGCCAGGTTGACAAAAATGTAAATCAGCGAAAAGCCTACGAGCAGTAACAGGTTACCGGCAATGGGAACCCCAAGCAGGAATACCGACAGTAGTAAACACGAAATCAGATTGACCAGGGAAATGACCAGGTAGGGAATGGTTTTAGCGAGGATCATGTGCAAGGGCTTCATGGGTGAAACCAACAGGATTTCCATGGTGCCAAACTCTTTTTCACGGGCAATGGAAATGGAGGTCATCATGGCGCAGATAAGCATCAGGATCATTCCCATGACGCCAGGCACAAAGTTGTAGGCCCCTTTCATTTGTGGGTTGTACAGCAACCGTACCGTGGGTTGGATGCCGGGGAGCAGGCCGGTAGTTCCCGCAAATTCCAGTTGACAGGCACGGATGATGGAGGTGGCATAGGCTACGCGGGTCTTCGCCGAATTAGGATCGGTGCCATCAGCTATCAAGGCCACTTGCGCGTTACCCGAGTGGTTAAAACGTTCCTGAAAGGATTCACTAAACGATACAATCAACTGAACGTCACCTTTTCGCATGTGTCTCTCCAGGTCTCCGGGGTGGTGCAGCACCTCAGTCACTTCAAAATAGGCACTGGTTTGAATCCGTTCAATGATGCGTTGGGTCAACGGGTCGTTGGAAGCATCCACGATGGCCACCTTCGTATGCTTGACTTCCGTCGTCATGGCGAACCCAAACAGGATAAGCATGATGATGGGCAACAACAGCATGATAGCCATGCTGGTGGTGTCTCTGAAGATATGGTGGAATTCCTTGCGGACAAAGGCCGAGAATGGTTTCATGTGTTCAGGGTGTTTTGTGTTCCAATCGTTTGGCACGCCTTGCCAGCTGCCTGAATACTTCATCCATGTTGACAGCCTTGAACTGATGTTTCAGTCTTGCCGGGGAGTCAAGGGCATCAATCCGCCCATCGACCATGATGGATACCCGGTCGCAGTATTCGGCTTCATCCATGTAATGGGTGGTGACAAAAACAGTGATACCACGTTCGGTGGCCTCGTAAATCATTTCCCAGAACTGGCGCCGGGTGGCCGGATCGACCCCTCCGGTGGGTTCATCCAGAAAAACAATGTCGGGTTCGTGGAAGATGGCTACTGAAAACGCCAACTTTTGCTTCCATCCCAAGGGTAGCGACTTGACAAAGCTATCCTTTTCAGCCATCAAGCCCAATCGTTCCAATAGGGCGTCTGTCCTGGGGGCTATGTCTTGATGGGGGACCCCGTAAATACCTCCGTACAAGCGGATATTTTCCCACACCTTGAGGTTTTCATACAGGGCGAATTTCTGGCTCATGTAACCAATGCGCCGTTTTACTTTCTCCGACTGACTGCTGACATTGAACCCCGCTACCATTCCTTGACCAGAAGTGGGTTTGCTCAGCCCGCACAGCATACGCATGGCTGTCGTTTTCCCGGCGCCGTTGGCACCCAGGAAGCCGAAGATTTCTCCCTTTTTGACTTCAAAGGAAATGTGGTCGACGGCCGTGAATGCGCCGAAGCATTTGGTCAATTGGTCGGCTACGATGACGTGTTCCATGATTCGGTATTGTGTTGGCTCGATAACTGCAAGAAGCAATCTTCTATAGTGGGTGTGATGGGTTCGACCGAAATGGCTCCGGCATGGTTTTCGGAAAGCGATTGAAGCAGGTCATCCCGTTTCATCAGGCGTGGGTTGAGTGTCACATGCAGGCTGTCGCCAAAAGCAAAACAACTGCTGATTCCCTCTTTTTTTCGAAGATCTGCCAGCAGGTGTGAGGTCTTTTCACCCTTGACAGCCCAAAGAGTATCGCTGAATTGGTTCACAATACCCGAAGGAGTGTCTATGGTGAGGAAACGTCCGTCCTGAATCAATGCGATGCGGTCGCATAAACTGGCTTCATCCATATAGGGTGTGGAAACCAGGATGGTGATGCCTTGGCGTTTCAAGTTGCCCAGCATATCCCAGAATTCCTTGCGGGAAACTGCATCCACACCCGTGGTGGGTTCGTCCAGGAATAGCACGGAGGGTTTGTGGATCAGGGCGCAACTCAGTGCCAGTTTCTGCTTCATGCCTCCGGAAAGTTGGCCGGCTTTGCGTTTTTTGAACGGTTCTATCTGTTGGTAGATGTCTTTGATCAAATCGTAGTTGGCGTGCAGGGAGGTATGGAAGATAGTGGCGAAGAAATTCAGGTTTTCTTCCACCGTCAGGTCCTGGTACAATGAAAAACGCCCCGGCATGTAACCTATGTTTTCGCGAATGGACTTGAATTCGGTAACCACATCGTGACCTTCCACCCGTGCTGTTCCACTGTCGGCCAATAAGAGGGTGGTGAGGATGCGGAACAGGGTGGTTTTCCCGGCTCCGTCGGGTCCGATGATGCCGAATAGTTCGCCCGGTTCCACCGAAAAACTGATGTTGCTTGAGCCCGACACATCAAGTCGGCCCAATCCGGCAAACTGTCCGCTACTTGCGGGCAGGTAGTTTTTGTGCAGGGCTATGGCTTCAATGGGAAACATGCTTTCTATCGTGTTACGCCTCCGTACATACCGATTTTCAGGAAACCGTCGTTCTTTACTGCCACTTTGATGGCATACACCAGGTTGGCGCGTTCATCGCGTGTCTGGATGGTCTTTGGGGTGAATTCAGAAGTGGATGAAATCCACGTGATGGTACCCTTATAGGTGGCTGTCTTTTTCCCGCGATCAACGTGAACCTTTACCTGCTGACCCAGTTTTACCTGCGTAAGCTGGTCGGAGGTGATGTAGGCCCGTAGGATCATCTCTTGCAGGTTGCCTACCTTGAACAGGGGCTTTCCAGCGGCTGTCAATTCACCGGCCTGTGCGTATTTGGCCAGAATGGTGCCTTGTATGGGGCTGGAAATGTGGCATTTGGTTAGTTGGTCGTTCAACTGTTCGATTTGTAGTGTAAGTGCTTCTTCGTCACCGGACAATCCGTCCAATGTGGTTTCCAGGGTGGAACGACTGGCTGTAAGTTGCTTTTCCAACACGGCGATTTGAGCATCCACATCATCCAGTTGTTTGGAGGTAGCGGCCTCGGCATTGACCAGATTTTGTACGCGTTTGCGTTCTTTACGGGCTGTGACGAGTTGTTGTTCCAAGGCAGCCACTTGTTTGCCGAGGTCGGGACGGCGGTTTCGCAGTCCTTTCAGGCTGGCTTCCAGTTGTTTTTTCTTCAGCAGGAGCTGCGTGCTGTCTATCTGACCAACTACCTGATTGGCGTTGATGGTGCTGCCTTCTTCCAGGTCGAGTTGGAGGATACGACCCGATGTTTCCGATGAAACCACCACTTCGGTGGTCTCAAATACACCGTTGGCGTCGTAGTTTTCGGTGGTTTTACTGCATGCGACCAATGTGATGACAGCACAGGTGATGGCTGAAACGGTAAAAAAGCGTCTGTAGGTATTCATAGGTGATGACTTATTAATAGGTGCCGGAAGGTTATTGATTGGTAGTAGTCATGAGCTGGTAGGTGGCTAGGTATAGCTGGATTTCATGCAAGGATTTTGTTTCCCGGGCCATGTTTTCGGCATTGACGTCGCGCATCAGGTCGGAAGTAGTCAACGTGCCGTTCTCCCACTTGGCTTGTGCCGATTTTTTGATGCCGTAACGCAACCGGATCAGTTCATCGTCGTTTTTCAACGTTTCGCGTAAGCGTTCAATTTCATTGAGTTGTTGTTTGTCTTGCAAGCTGTTGTTGAACAGGAAGGTTTCCCGTTGAACGTTTACTTGTTCCTGGTTGAGGCTGATTTTCTGCAGATTATTCTTTAGTGTATAGAAGTTTCCCAGTTGCCAGGATAGTTTGATACCCCCTATGGCAAAGGGGGAGAAGGTGTTGACGAACATGTTCAACCCAGGACGACCGTATCCTCCTTGGGCAAAGAGTCCGATTTTGGGCATGTTGGCCGATTCAAAGGCGTCTTGCTGCGATTCCAACAGGTTGATTTGGGCATCGAAAAGCTTCAATTCAGGGCGGTTGTTGGGTTGTGTTGTCGGTAGAGGTAAGATGGGTTTTTCCAGCGACAGGCTTGACGAGTAAGGAACGCCGATAAAGGCTGCCAGCAGTTGCAGGTAACTTTTGCGCGTATTGGCCACTTCCAGTTCGCGTTGCTCCACATTGATTTGTTCCACGCGAATCATATCCAGGTCGGTTGGCATGGCTACCCCGTTGTTTTTCAGGGCTTCGGCCCTTCGCAAATTGGTGGCCAGTTCGTCTTTCAGCAGGCTGAGTTGTTTTTGTTGTTCTTCCATCAGCAACACGCCGAAGAACAGGTTGTTGATTCGATCCTTCAAGGCGTAGAGGTTTACCTCTACTTGCCGTTTATCGGCTTCAGCCGCAGCGAGGGCGCTTTTCTTCCCCGCTTTGATTGCGCCACCATCCCAAATGAGCTGGCTGATTTCGAGGGTGGCCTGGTATTGGTCCTGGCTCAGCGAGGAGATACTGACCGTTTGTCCTGGTATATTTGAAAGGGCGTTAACTAGTGCGGAAGGTATCTGCGTCACGTCCGATTGGTAGGTGGCCTTGGCTGAAACGGTCAGTTGGGGCAGGTAAGCCTTATTGGCGTTGGACAGGGTGATGTCGGTGGTTTTTTCAATCAACCCGTATTGCTTGGTCAGGGGATAGCGTGCGCTTGCCTTCGATTGGCAACTGTCCAATGTCAGCCGTTGACCGGCCATGGGGAGGGAAATCACGAGCAATCCGAAAATCAGTAAAGGAATACGATTCATAGCTGTGTATTGAATGGTTCGATGTTTGGCTCAGGGTCTAAGGCTTTTCAGGATAAAATCAACGTTTTCGGCTTTCCTGTAGGCAATGAGTTCTTTTTTTTGGTCTTCATCCATGGGGAAAATGGTTTGTAAAGCGGGCATTATAAATGCGAAGGAAATGTTCAGTGATATGATGGTTATAATAAGGTCAAGCAATTCAATGGGGCGGATTTTCCCATCCGCTATTTCTTGCTTTAATTGCTGTTGAAAGGCAATGAACATTTCCGTAGGCTTTGACTGGATGCGTTGTTTTATCGTTTCAACCAGTTGGGGAAACCGTTCGATTTCTTTGGCTATCAATAGTGGCAGGCGGCAATCTTTGGTGATCAGGTCAGAGTGGGTTTCGATATAGTATTTCAGTTTGTCTTCGAAGCCCATGTTTTTATCTGTGTTGAAGGACATGAAACCTTGGTATAGGTATAAGAACTTTTTCTCGAAGATGGTAGTGAACAAATTCTGCTTTGTCCTGAAGTAATAATGTACCAGCGTTTGGTTGCAACCGGCCCGTCTGGCTATTTCTGTTGTGGAGGTTCCGTCAAACCCCTTCTCCAGAAACAGCTGTTCTGCAACAGCCAACAAGGTATCCTCCATGGAGGATTCGGGTTTAATAGTATTATTTGATAACATATTTAATAGGACTATTAGTTTTGCAAATGTAACACTGTTTTGAAAAGAATCAAATTTTTTTGCAATATTTGTTGAAATAATCCTCGGTTGGGATAAACAGGCGGTTAAGTCTTGTTTTTCGACCGGTTCTAAACCAAACAACATGAAACGAATTGCTTGTGTAGTAATGGCTTTGATGACGGTGGTGTCCGTTTCTCAAGCTCAATTGAAATTCGGTATCAAGGCTGGAGCCAATGTCAACAATTTGACCACCGATGTTTCGAGTATGCTCAATGAAGTAAAAGGAGCCACCAACTATCAGTTTGGTGTCTTGTTTCAAGCCAAGGCCCTTGGTTTTGTAGTTCAACCTGAAGTTTTGTATGTGACAAAAAGTAGCATGATCAGCAATTCGACCATCACCAGTCTGTTTAGTGGAGCTGATGTGGAATATAAAACACAAAACATCGAGGTTCCAATCAATCTGCAATACGGTTTTAGTTTTATTGTTGGCAGGGTTTTCCTGCAAGCAGGACCGTATGTTTCGTTTGTGGCTTCAACATTCATGAATGGAGAAGAGAATTTTAATGAAACACTGAAGAACTCCATGAGTACATTCGACTATGGTGTGGGTGCAGGCGCTGGTGTCGAACTGTTGGGATTCCAACTGGCTGCCAAATACGATTGGGGCTTAGGTAAACTGGGCGATGCGAAAATTGGTTTACTGGACAATCCGTTCAATGACATGCAGCACAGGACCCTGAACGTTTCGTTGGCTTATCTGTTCTGAAATATTTCGGCTTCCGTTCAGCTTTCAGCAGAGAGCTGGACGCGATGCTGGTTCTCACTTCCACAGGGAAAGCAATGCCGATGGGTGGTCAATGATGATTGACGCCCCATGGCTTTCCAATTCCTCACGTGACCGAAATCCCCACGTGACACCCACTGGTAACATGCCGGTGCGTGAAGCCGTTTGCATGTCTATGCCTGTATCTCCCACATATATGCAGTTTTCCGGATCAACCTGCATGGCTGAAGCGCAAAGGTAAGCGCCGGTAGGGTCGGGTTTTCTTGGGATGGCATCTCCGGTTCCAATAATCAATGAAAACGGCCATCGGCTAAGTAGTTTCCCAGCTATGCGCTGGGTGATGGCATCGGCCTTGTTGGAAAGAATGGCCATGCCGATATTATTATCTGTCAGTGCATCAAGTAGTTCCTCAATGCCGGGATACAAGGTGGTTTTTTCGGCAAAATGCCGTTTATAATCGGTAAGCAGGCCTAGGTGGACATTCTTGATGATGGCTTCATCTGTAACGGAAGCAGGTAAGGCCATCTCAGTAAGATTTCTCAATCCCTTTCCTACAAATGTCCGATAGGAATCATAGGGGTGGGTAGGAAAACCATTGTCTGCCAATACCCTGTTCATGGCATCGGCTATGTCGTGAAGGGAGTCGATGAGGGTTCCGTCGAGGTCGAAGATGACAGCTTTGAACGAGCGGTTGGGCAAATAGATGGACATGCGTCTGTACAAATCAAGGTGTAACAAAAATAGCAAAAATTGCCTAATATACTGGTCTTTTTCACGCTTTTGACGTACTTTTGTGTCACTTTTTGCTATGTGGTTTTTCTTGACTATTAACTGAACCCTATGAATAAAATTGTACGCAAAACGGATTTCTCAGAATTGGTTGTCCGTTTTGATATTGAGGCTCCCCGAATTGCCAAGGCACGCAAGGCTGGGCATTTTGTCATGGTCCGCGTGTCGGAACATGGCGAACGCATTCCATTGACCATTGCTGAGGCAGATCCTGAAAAGGGTACCATTACACTGGTTGTGCAACGTGTTGGAAGTTCATCCAGAAAATTGTGTGATTTAAAGGAAGGCGATTATATACAAGACGTGGTAGGGCCGTTAGGAAAAGCTACTCACATCGAAAATTTCGGCACGGTGGTTTGTGCAGGTGGAGGCGTTGGGGTGGCACCTTTGTTGCCCATTGTACAGGCCATGAAGCAAGCCGGCAACCGTGTCATTACGGTACTGGCTGCCCGTACCAAAGACCTGATCATTTTGGAAAAGGAGATGCGGGCCAGCTCGGATGAAGTCATCCTGATGACAGACGACGGCTCTTCCGGAAAAAAAGGCTTGGTCACCAACGGTATTGAAGAGGTTATCCAGCGAGAGAGGGTGAATTTGTGTGTCACCATAGGTCCGGCCATCATGATGAAATTTGTTTCCGAGTTGACCAAGAAATACGACGTGCCTACCGTAGCTTCTTTGAACACCATCATGGTGGACGGAACGGGTATGTGCGGCGCTTGCCGTGTGTCCGTGGGAGGCAAGACAAAATTTGTGTGTGTGGACGGACCAGAATTTGATGCCCATCAGGTTGATTTCAACGAGATGATACAACGCTTGGGCGCATACAAGGACATTGAAAAATAAGGATATGACAACAAAGATACCTGCTTCCCTTGAAAGGGGTCTGGAATGGCGCGAAGCGTTGCGCAAATCGATGAAAGCCAAAGAACGTACCGATATTGCTCGCGTACCGATGAACGAATTGGATCCGGAATACCGTAGCCACAACCGTGAGGAAGTAAACCTGGGGTTGACGATGGAACAGGCGATGACGGAAGCCAAACGTTGCCTGGATTGTATCGAACCTACGTGCATGAAGGGATGTCCCGTTGAGATTGATATTCCCGGATTTATCAAAAACATTGAACGCGGTGAACACCTCGAAGCAGCCAAGGTTCTGAAACGCACATCGGCTCTACCGGCTGTCTGCGGTCGCGTATGTCCTCAGGAAAAACAATGCGAAGAGCAGTGCTTTTATAAGGTAAAATTGGGCAAACCAGCCGTGGGAATCGGTAATCTGGAACGCTTTGCCGCCGATTTCGAACGAGAAAGTGGTCAGCTGTCTGTGCCTGAACTGGCTCCCTCCAATGGAAAGAAGATTGCCGTAATTGGTTCGGGTCCTGCCGGTTTGTCGTTTGCCGGAGACATGGCCAAGCTTGGGTACGTTGTTACTGTGTTTGAAGCCTTGCACGAAATAGGCGGTGTGTTGAAATACGGCATTCCCGAATTCCGTTTGCCCAATTCCATCGTGGATGTGGAAATTGATATCCTCAAGAAGATGGGCGTAGAATTCATCACCGACTTTGTGATTGGCCGTACGGCCAGCGTTGAAGACCTGAAGGCCGAAGGCTACGTGGGCTTTTTTGCAGGCAGCGGAGCCGGCCTTCCCAACTTTATGAACATTCCGGGTGAAAACCTGATCAACGTACTTTCATCCAACGAATACCTCACCCGTGTCAACCTGATGGATGCGGCCAATCCCGAATCGGATACCCCTGTTCCATTTGGCAAACGCGTAGCCATCATTGGTGGAGGAAACACAGCTATGGACTCTGTGAGGACAGCCAAACGCCTGGGTGCCGAACGCGCCATGATTATCTACCGTCGTTCAGAAGAAGAAATGCCGGCTCGATTGGAGGAAGTTAAACACGCCAAGGAGGAAGGTATTGAATTCATGACCTTGCACAATCCCATCAAATACGAAGGCGATGAACGTGGGCGCGTGCAACGCATGCTGTTGCAAAAGATGAAGCTGGGCGAGCCTGATGCTTCAGGCCGCCGCAAACCGGTTGAGATTGAAGGCGCTACCGAATGGGTGGATGTTGACTTGGTGATAGTCAGCGTGGGGGTATCTCCCAATCCGCTGATTCCAAGTTCCATCGATGGACTTGAGGTAAGCCGTTGGGGTACCATCGTGGTAAACGACAACATGCAATCGGCCATACCGAATATTTTTGCCGGTGGTGACATCGTGCGTGGAGGTGCTACCGTCATCCTGGCTATGGGAGACGGACGCAAAGCCGCTGCTGCCATGCATGATTACCTGAGTAAGTAATCGTACTTAACCCTTTACAGCCATGAAACGTTTGTTGTTGATGTGCTTGATGATGCTGTTGCTCCCTGTTCTGGGAAAGGCTCAGTTTTCTCTGGATACGGAAGCCTATGAACGTCAAAAACGGGAGATTGAACAGGAGCAACGCGTGCAAGATAGCATCAAGCGCTTACAAATTGAAGAGTTGCAAATAAGGGCCAACGACATCCGTTACCGAATCAAATGGGTGAACTGGTTGACTTACAGACAAAGTGTGGGTTTTATCGAGAGTAGCCACAACATTTCTTATTACGGGTACTTTCAAACCAAGCAAAAATGGACGTTGCCCATCAGTTTACGCCTGTCCAGTTCAACCCGTTACAACGAAAATGCGCTGAGAGATGGTTACAACCCGGATTCCTGGAAGAAATACCTGTTGGATCTGGGTATGTCAGGATTCAGAAACCTGAAGGATGATTTTTACTTAGCCATGGGCGTCCAATTGCCCATGGGTTGGGAGCGTTATCGATACGATCACGAGACTACCCAGGATAGAAAACATACCCACTTGTTGTTGGGTGTTGGTGTGGAAGAACGTGTATTCTACATGTCTCCGAATAAGACCGGGCTCATTTTGGGTATTGGTTTTTACCAACGTTTGATGAGCTCCAAGTTGTACACTGTTGATGCCGGAATGACAGTGGAAGTTGGTCTTAAGTTCTAGCTGTACGATTCAGGATCAGCTGATTACACTACCATTCTTAACGGTATCTGCTGGTTGCACAAAGATCAGTTTGCCGTCTGCATTTTCAGCCATCAGGATCATGCCCTGTGACTCAATGCCCTTAAGCGTACGGGGTGCCAGATTGGCCAACAAACAAACCTGACGCCCTACCACTTCTTCCGGCTTGTAGTGTTCGGCAATGCCCGAGACCACGGTACGACGGTCAAGCCCGGTGTCGATGGTCAGCTTCATCAGCTTGCTTGTTTTTGGCACCAGTGCAGCTTCCAAAACGGTTCCCACCCGAATATCCATGGTGGCGAACGTTTCATAATTGATGGCATCCTTGGCCGGTTTTACGGTAGCCTGGCTGAGTTCATTTGCTTTTTTGGTCTCCAGCAATTTGTTTACCTGGGCTTCAATGGCATCGTCCTCAATTTTTTCAAACAAGAGTACGGGTGTTCCAGTCTGATGTCCAACAGCCAGAAGATCTGTACGACCAAGCACTTGCCAGTCACAAGCCTCCATGCCCAGCATGTCACGCAGTTTGGCCGCGCTGAACGGTAGGAAGGGTTCGAAGGCAATGGCCAGGTTGGCGGCAATCTGCAAACTCAGGTTCAGGATGGTGCCCACCCGTTCCATATCGGTTTTTGCAATTATCCACGGTTCGGTGTCGGCCAGGTATTTGTTGCCGATACGGGCCAGGTTCATGGCTTCCTTTTGGGCATCCCTGAAGCGGAAGTTGTCCAGCAGGGTTTCAATCTGCCGTTTTACCTCCACAAATTCATTCAGGCTGTTTTTATCGTAGTCCGTGAGCGCACCGCAGGCAGGAACCTTGCCCTCAAAATACTTGTGGGTCAGCACCATGGCCCGGTTGACAAAATTGCCGAAAATGGCCACCAGTTCGTTGTTGTTGCGCGCCTGGAAATCCTTCCAGGTAAAGTCGTTGTCCTTGGTTTCGGGCGCGTTTGCTGTTAGTACGTAGCGCAACACGTCCTGTTTGCCCGGGAAATCGAGCAGGTACTCGTGCAACCAGACCGCCCAGTTCCTTGAGGTAGAAATCTTGTCACCTTCGAGGTTGAGGAATTCGTTGGCGGGCACGTTGTCGGGGAGGATGTAGGAACCTTCCGCCTTCAACATGGCCGGAAATACGATGCAATGGAACACGATGTTGTCTTTGCCGATGAAATGCACCAAACGGGTATCTTCATCCTTCCACCAGGTTTCCCAACTGTCGGGCAGCAATTCGGCAGTGTTGGAAATATAGCCGATGGGGGCGTCAAACCAGACGTATAACACCTTGCCTTCTGCTCCTTCCACGGGAACGGGAATGCCCCAATCCAGGTCGCGGCTTACGGCGCGAGGTTGCAAGCCCATGTCAATCCAGCTCTTGCACTGGCCGTACACGTTTGATTTCCATTCTTTATGGCCATCGAGTATCCATTCCCTGAGGAATGGTTCGTATTTATCCAACGGCAGGTACCAGTGTTTGGTTTCTTTCAAAACCGGGGCACTGCCACTGATGACGGAACGGGGGTTGATCAGGTCGGTCGCATTGAGCGAGGTGCCGCAGGCTTCGCATTGGTCGCCGTAAGCACGTTCGTTTTTGCAATGCGGGCAGGTGCCCACAATATAGCGGTCGGCCAGGAATTGCTTGGCTTCACCATCGTAATACTGTTCGTTGGTTTTCTCGATGAATTCGCCCTTTTCGTACAACTTCCTGAAAAAATCGGAAGCTATTTTGCGGTGAGTGGGTGACGTTGTCCGCGAGTAGATGTCGAATGAAATGCCGAAATCCTCAAACGATTGCTTGATGATACCGTGGTAACGGTCTACGATGTCTTGAGGCGTCACGCCCTCATTCTTGGCCTTCAACGTGATGGGTACCCCGTGCTCGTCGGAGCCGCCTATGAACAGAACGTCTTTATGAAGGAGGCGCAGGTAACGTACGTAGATGTCTGCCGGTACGTAAACTCCGGCCAGGTGTCCTATGTGAACCGGCCCGTTGGCATAAGGCAGGGCCGTTGTGACAGTGGTGCGTTTGAAGCTCTTGGTCATGTGTGCGGATTTGACCGCAAAAGTACAAAAAATGTAAGCAACTCGTGCAGAAGCAGTGTGCTTTTACGGGTTCAATCCAATCGGACGCCTTTGACCTTCAGGTGGTCGATGAAGGTAGCGATGTGCCTGTCGCGCTTTTCGGCAAAAATATCGCCTACGTTGATCATGATGCCCGTTTCTTCCACATCGCCGAATTCATCGTTGATGGCTGTGCCAAACACGCGCATGGTGGGCGAAAGGTTCATGTAGGCATTTACCAGCGGGGGAATGTTGCGGCTCAGTTCCCGTATGTTTGCGTTTAGAATCTTGTAGTTTTCCTTGAAGTTCCCTCCCACAAACAGCTTGCTGAGACTGCCAAGATCCATCTTGGTACGCAATGGATGTCTGGGATATACCAGACGGTCAGGATCCGGAAATTGTTTATTCAGGAAGTATAAAATCATGTTCCGTCCCTGTTCACCAAAGTTCGGATACATGGTCACCTTGCCAAAAAAGTATTTCATATCCGGGTACATCACAATCAAAGCGCCCAAACCATCCCAGAGATTGTCCAATGCAAATAACGCCTTGGATCCTGCAATTGAGGATTGATACCCTACCGTTACGAAAGACCGTCCCAGTTCTATGGTGTAGGGCAGAAAGTCCTCAATAAACATGTCGGAAAAGCTGAACAAGTGTCCGGAAGAAAGGTTGGGTTCTCCCTTTTCGTTAAAACAAACATCCTTACCGTAAATATACCGATAGCCACCTAAGATCTCATTTTGATCGGGATTCCAAACAACCAGTTGTTTGTAACAACCCTCCATGGTATCAAAAATGTCGATATCAACGCATTTGCCTGTTCCTCCACCGGAAGAACGGTATGCTTCTTCCCTGAGTCGCCCGATTTCCAACATGGTGTTGGGAGCATTATGGTGGGTAATGACGTACAATTCGTTGTTGGCTTTGTTGGTTTTCCGAAGCAATTTGTCCGGCGTCAACTCGGCCATTATAAGCGCTTTTGAAATAGGTTCAATGATGGGTTCCATGGGTTATTGTTGTTTTTTTCCAAGGCCGAGTGTCTGAATACGGACCCAGTCTGCCCACTCCTGCGCCGTTCGGCTACTGTCAAAAGTGGTGTATGAGATGGGTTTTCCAAAATAGATCTTGAATGTTTTGCCACGTTGCTTGAACATCTCGTGAACCAAAAACAACATTTCCACATTGGTCTTGATACCCAGTGTTTTGCGAAATACAGCCAGGTTGTAAAAGAAAGAAGAGTTCCTTCCATCAAAGTATACAGGAACCACATCCCGTTTTGATTCCACAGACTTTGTTATGAAAGATTTTTGCCACTGCAATTCAGTGATTTTTCCCTTTACGCGTCTTGAACAAATGCCGGCAGGAAAAATGACCATTTGAACGTCCGATTGGTAAGCTTCGTTCAAACGCTGAGGCAAGGAGCGGTGTTGAGATTGGTTTCCGATTTTGTTTACCGGAATAAAAAGAGGGGATAGATTCTCAAGGTTCGTCAATAAATCGTTCGAAAGGAACTTGATGCTTTGAGCGGAAAATTTCTGGTGCACGGCCAAGCCGGTGCTCATGCCGTCAATACCTCCCAACGGATGGTTGCCAGCAAATGTATAACGGCCTTCAGGCAGTTCATCAAGGCCATGGGCTTCTATGGTCACCCCCAAATACTTTATGGCTGCTTCGATGAACGGGATTCCGCTTAGGTGTCCAAAATCCTGAAGACACTCGTTGAGTTCGTTTTGATGCACGATACGCTCCAAATACCGGATAATAAAACCTGGGACCTTGGATTTGGGTGCTCTTTTTCGAAGTATCTCCCTTACATTGACCGTTATGGCTACTGTTTGAGACATGTATAAATTCCTCTTTTAAATAAAAAGACCTGCAAAAGTAGGTTTTTTTTAGAAACTGACAAATTTTATGCGGCAAGCGCACTCCTTTAACGTTTTTGTTGAAGTAAGGCAGGGACCAACTCATATTGTCAGCTGTGTAGCAAAATAAGGTAACAAGAAGGTTGTCAACAGGGTGTTGATAAGTTTTGGAAGTGTCAGTAAATGAGTAGTATAGGTTGTTTATTAAGAGTTGAAAAAATGTTGTAAAATATTGTTGATAAAAATGTGGGGGGAAGTGTTGCAAAGTGGTGCAATATGTGTATTTTTGCCAGATAATCAGATTTTTGATGCGATTTATCGGAAACATTGAAGCAAAGGTGGATGCGAAAAGCCGTGTGTTTATTCCGGCTCATTTTCGTCGCATCCTGCAGACCGAGGGACAACTCACCCTTTACCTGCGTAAGGATATTTTTGAGAAATGCATCGTGATTTATCCTGAGTCGGTTTGGGAGCAAGAATTGGCTCGTTTGCGTTCTCGCTTGAATAAATGGATACCTGAACAACAGGATATTTACAGGCAATTCATGCTCGAGGCGGTGATGGTCGAGCTGGATGCCAGCGGACGGATATTGGTTCCAAAATCACTGCTTGGTCTGTGCGGAATTGGTACCGATGTTCGATTCCTGGGCGTGGACGATACCATTGAAATCTGGGATAAATCTGAATTGGAAACACCGAGAATGGCTCCCGATGATTTCAAGCGGCAAATCGCTTCCATTATGGGGGGTGTGGCAGAAAACGACTAATTCACCCATCAGATACACCGTGTATGGCAGAGGAAATATATCACATACCCGTCTTGTTGCAACCCAGCGTTGACGGACTTGATATTAAGCCGGAGGGTATCTATGTTGATGTTACATTCGGTGGTGGAGGGCATGCCCGCGAAATCTTGAGCCGGATGACCAAGGGTTGTTTGTACGGCTTTGACCAGGACCAAGATGCTTTCGACAATTGCCCCCGGGATTCTCGGTTTGTTTTTGTGCAAAGCAATTTCAGGTATTTGAAGAATTTTCTCCGATTCCATGAAGTTGAGGCTGTTGATGGTATATTGGCCGATTTAGGCGTCTCTTCCCATCATTTTGATGAAGCTGGACGTGGCTTCTCATTTCGGTTCGAAGATGTTGACCTGGATATGCGCATGAACCGGGAATCGGGTTCCACCGCTGCCACCTTGTTGAATACCTTGCCTGAGGAACGGTTGGCCGTCATTTTCCGGGATTATGGAGAACTCAGGGAAGCCAGACGGCTTGCAAAGTCGATCGTTGCAGCACGCAACCAGAAACCGTTTGACACCATAGCATCATTGTTGAGTGTCATCAAGCCGTTTTTACAACGTGATCGTGAAAAAAAGGAACTGGCCAAGCTGTTTCAAGCGCTCCGCATCGAGGTGAATCAGGAAATGTCGGCTCTGGAAGAAATGTTGACACAGGCGTTGGAAATGCTCAAGCCCGGTGGCCGATTGGTGGTCATCACCTATCATTCGCTGGAAGACAGGTTGGTGAAGAACTTTATGAAGACCGGCAATTTTGAAGGAAAAAGTGAACAGGATTTTTACGGAAATTTTCTGACACCCTTCCGCTTGATCAACAACAAGGTTATTGTACCTAATGCCGAAGAACAACAGCGAAACCCTCGTTCTCGTAGTGCAAAGTTGCGTATAGCAGAAAAAAAAGGCTGACATGGAAACACCAGAAAAAACCAGCACACGACCAGTTGCCAAAAAAAGTGGCACCACGTACGGGTCCGTCTTGAAGGAAGTTTTTGATGGAACCATACTCACCAAGGGTTTTTTCAGGAAAAACGTATGGATGATACTGATTGTTGTTACGGGTTTGTTGGTCTATATAGGCAATCACTATGGGGTCATCATGGCTCTTAATAAAATAGATGATTTGAACCAGACATTGGCCGATGTCAAGTACGAAGCCTTGACCCAGTCTTCTCTCCTGATGAAGGAAAGCAGACAATCGAGGGTCAGGGAATTGGTTGAGGAAAAAGGACTAGCATTGGTTGATTCAAAAACACCCCCTTTTGTAATTCAGGTAGAAGAATAGAACTATGGCAAGTGGCAACTCAAACATCAGTGAATCCATCCGTAAGCAGATACGTCGCAGGTATACGGTTGTGGTCATACTGTTTGCGTTGCCTGTATTGGCCATTCTGTGGCGTGTTGCCGTTGTACAATTTGTTGAAGGCAAGGATTGGCGGGAATTGGCCAGGAAACAACGCCGTGAAAATGTGGAAGTGCCACCCAATCGTGGAAATATTTATTCAAGGGATGGCCAGCTCATGGCCAGCACGGTTCCCAGTTATGCCCTGTACATGGATTTTCAGGCTGTCAAAGCCGATACATTCCTGCATTACATCAATCCGCTGAGCAACAAATTGTCGGAGATGTTGGGCGACAAGTCTCCGTCGGAGTACCGCTCACACTTGATTAAAGGGTTTAGAAAACAATCCAGGGAATACCTGCTGACAAAGGTTAGGGTCAGCCATACAGAATTGCGGAAAATCCAGCAATTTCCGCTTTTTAAAAAGGGCAGAAATCAGAGTGGCCTGTATGAAAAAAAGTACTTTAAACGGGAAAAGCCGTTTGGTTCTTTGGCTTCAAGAACCATTGGTGACATATACGGTGAATTTGCGAAAGGAGGCAAAAATGGCCTGGAATTGCAATACGATACACTGCTTAAAGGAAAATCCGGATTGAGCGTCCGCCAAAAAGTGGCAGGAGAGTACATCAGTGTCATTACCAAAGAACCGGAAGATGGGTATGACCTGACTTCAACCATAGACATTTACAAGCAGGATATTGTAGAAGCCGCACTGGTCAAGGAGCTCAGGCGCGTCAATGCTACTTCGGGTACCGTTGTCTTGATGGATGTGGCTACCGGAGAGGTGTTGGCCATCAGCAACCTGGCCGTTGCTGATTCCGGGGTTTACAACGAAACCAAGAACTTTGCGGTTTCTGACCAGAGCGAACCCGGATCAACCTTCAAGACATTTTCTATGATTGTGGCATTGGAAGATGGGCTGATTCACCCGAATGATGCTGTTGAGACAGGTTCCGGACGCATGCCCATGTATGGAAGAACCATGACGGATCACAATTGGGACAAAGGCGGCTACCATACCCTGACGGCAGCAAAAAGCATTCAATTTTCCTCCAACATAGGTGTCTCTTCATTGATAGACCAGCATTACAAAAACAATCCGTCGAAGTTTGTGGATGGATTGTATCGTTTGGGCCTAAATGAGTCTTTCCATTTGGAAATTCCGGGTGCAGGACGACCCAAGATTCCTCACCCTAAGGACAAACGGTATTGGGCCAAGACCGATTTACCGTGGATGTCCATAGGTTATGTTACGCAGGTGCCTCCCATCTATACATTGGCCCTATATAACGCCATAGCCAATGAGGGAAAATTGATGAGGCCGTATTTTGTCCGTTCCATTTCGAAAAACGGAGAAGTAGTTATAACCTTCACTCCCACAGTGATTAAAGAAGCCATTTGTTCTAAAAGCACGTTGGTGGAGATTCGGAAAATGTTGGATAGTGTGGTGGTACACGGCACAGGTAAGGCGGTCAACAGCCAGGTTGTAACTATTGCGGGAAAAACAGGCACGGCACAGCTTTCCAAGGGTAGCGGCGGGTATCAAAGTGGAGGTAAATCACACCAGGTTTCATTCTGCGGATACTTCCCGGCCGATCATCCCAAATACAGCGCCATTGTTGTCATCCGGGAACCAAAAGGTGAAGTGCCTTCTGGTGGCAAACAAGCCGGCGGTGTGTTCCGGGAAATAGCGGAACGCATCTGTGCCAGGGAGTGGCGCATTAAACCGGGCGAACAAAAAGACAGCCTGGCAAACCTGAATCTTCCACCAGAATTGAAGAACGGAAATACTAAAGCAACAAAGCGTGTCGTATCTTTGTTGAACGTAAAAGGAATCCGAACATCAGGAGGAAAAAGTGATTGGATCAAGGCTCAATCGGAAGAAAATAGATTGATATTGAGGCCTTTGGATGTAACGGCGCGATTGGTTCCTGATGTGCAGGGCATGGGGGCACGTGATGCCGCCTACTTACTTGGAACCAAGGGCTTGTTTGTCACTATGACCGGTCACGGAAAAGTGATAAGCCAGTCTATCCCTCCGGGTTCTTATTACAACAGGGGGCAAATCGTAGACCTCCAACTGAAATAACTTGTTGAACCAACATACCTCAACCTATGAACCTATCGATTCTGACCCAAGGCATTCAAGCTAACCTTAAACAAGGTTCCCCCGATACGGACATCCAAAGTATTTGCTTTGATTCCAGAAAGGCTGCACCCGGTTGCTTGTTTGTGGCCCAACGAGGCACGCAATCGGATGGGCATGCCTATATGGCTGATGTTGCAGCAAAAGGTGCATCAGCCATTGTATGCGAAGAATTGCCTGCTCAACTCAATGCCAGCGTAACCTATTTGTTGGTGGAAAACAGCAACGAAGCATTGGGTTTGTTGGCGAGCAATTGGTTTGGCAGACCTTCTTCACGACTTAAGTTGGTGGGAGTAACCGGTACGAACGGAAAAACCACCATTGCCACCCTGTTGTATCAATTGTTTATGAAATTGGGACACAAGTCCGGCTTGTTGTCAACGGTGTGTAATTTTATTGATCAGGAAGAAATCCATGCGACACACACCACGCCCGATGCCCTGGCTATCAATGAATTGCTTGCCAGGATGGTAGATGCGGGCTGTGAATACGCGTTCATGGAAGTCAGCTCCCACTCCGTCGATCAACGAAGGATAGCTGGTCTGCAGTATGTAGGTGGCATCTTTACCAATATCACCCGTGACCACCTGGACTATCACCTTACCTTTGATAATTACCTAAAAGCGAAGAAGCGCTTTTTTGATGACTTGCCTGTTGATGCCTTTGCCTTGACAAATGCCGACGATAAAAACGGACGTGTAATGGTGCAGAATTGCAAGGCTGCTGTGCGCGACTATTCGGTACAACGTATGGCAGACTTCACTGCAAAGGTCTTGGAAAGCCATTTTGAAGGGATGCAACTCACCATCAACCAACGCGAGGTCATGGTGCAGTTTATCGGAAGGTTCAATGTTTCAAACCTGTTGGCTATTTATGGAACGGCATGTTTGTTGGGACAGGATCCGGAAACCATCCTGCTCGTATTGAGTACGCTCAAACCCGTGTCCGGGCGGTTGGAATTCATGCGTTCCCCTTCAGGCTTTCTTTCCATTGTGGATTACGCCCATACCCCCGATGCGTTGAAGAATGTGCTGGGAACCATCAACGAATTGATACAGGATCAAGGACGGGTGATTACCGTGGTAGGAGCCGGAGGAAACCGCGACAAGGGCAAACGCCCCCAGATGGCCAAAGAAGCATTGGCAGGAAGTGACCAAGTCATCCTGACATCCGACAATCCTCGCTTTGAAGAGCCACAGGATATTCTGAACGATATGCTGGTCGGTGTGGAAACCGCTGACCAAAAACGCGTCCTGACCATAGTAGACCGAAGAGAAGCCATCCGTACAGCGTGTATGCTGGCCAAACCGGGTGACGTCGTGTTGGTAGCCGGAAAAGGACACGAAGACTATCAGGAGATTAAAGGCGTCAAACATCCCTTTGACGACAAACAAGTGATTGCAGCTATCTACTCAACATTATAATAGGACATCATGTTAGTACCACTCTTTGATTATTTGGACAAGCTGGATTTCCCCGGAGCGGGAATGTTCCAATACATTTCGTTTCGTTCAGCCATGGCCTTTATTTTGGCCTTGTTCATTGCCACCAGTATTGGAAAGCGCATCATCCTTGCCCTGCAGCTTAAACAAGTGGGTGAAACCATCCGCGACCTGGATTTGGAAGGACAAATGAGCAAAAAGGGGACGCCCACCATGGGTGGCATCATCATCCTGTTGGCTATTTTGGTACCGGCTCTGTTATTGACCAAGTTGAACAATGTGTACATCATCCTACTCCTGGTTTCCACCGTTTGGTTGGCCGGCATAGGCTTCCTCGACGATTACATCAAGGTGTTCAAAAAAGATAAGGAAGGGCTCAAAGGTAAGTTTAAAATTATTGGACAAATCATCATCGGGCTTGTGGTAGGCACGGTCATGTACCTGTCTCCTTCCGTTGTTATCCGTGAAAACGTGGAAATATACAAAAACGATCAGGTTCAGGCTGTTCAATACAAAGCCGATGAAGTAAAATCAACCAAAACCACCATTCCATTCATCAAAAACAACAACCTGGACTACGCTGCCATGTTCAAGGGCCTGGATGAACACAAACAATTGGCTGGATGGATATTCTTCATTGCCGTGGCTATTTTTATTGTCTGTGCCGTTTCAAACGGTGCCAACCTAACTGATGGCCAGGATGGTTTGGCCACCGGGTCATCTGCCATCATCGGGGTGGTGTTGGTGATCCTGGCCTATGTGTCCAGTAACCTTCGGTGGGCATCGTACCTGAATATCATGTATATACCTGGTTCCGAAGAATTAGTTGTGTTCATGGCCGGGTTTATCGGGGCCACCATCGGTTTTCTATGGTTCAATGCCTATCCTGCCCAGGTATTCATGGGCGATACAGGCAGTCTGATGCTGGGTGGTATCATTGCCGTGGCCTCCATCATCATTCGCAAGGAACTGCTGATTCCCGTCTTTTGTTGTTTGTTCTTTTTGGAATCGCTGTCTGTGTTATCACAGCGTGTCTATTTCAAATACACTAAAAAAAGGACTGGTGTGGGTAAACGTATCTTCAAAATGGCTCCCTTGCACCATCATTTCCAGAAACCCGGTAATGCGGGTATCCAGGCTTTGATTCAAAAACCCATCCAAGTCATACCTGAATCAAAAATTGTGATACGTTTTTGGATTGTAGGTCTGATTTTGGCTGTTTTTGCCATAGCAACCCTAAAAATGCGTTGATATTCATGAAACGAATTGTAATACTGGGCGCCGGAGAAAGTGGAACCGGTTCTGCCATCCTGGCAAAGAAGGAGGGTTTCGATGTCTTTGTTTCCGACAAATCGTCCATTCAAGACAAATACAAACGGGCACTGGATGAACGGGCTATTCCCTGGGAAGAAGGACAGCATACAGAAGAAAAGATTCTGAATGCAGACGAAGTCATCAAAAGTCCGGGTATTCCCGACAAAGCCCCCATCATTCAGGCCCTGATGGAGAAACACATTCCCATCATTTCTGAAATCGAGTTTGCCGGCCGCTACACCCATGCAAAAACCATCTGTATTACCGGTAGTAACGGTAAAACGACGACCACCCTGCTTACTTACCACATTCTTCAAAGTGGCGGATTGAACGTGGGTTTGGCCGGTAATGTCGGTCAAAGTTTTGCCTGGCAGGTTGCAGAAAAAGCCTATGATTATTATGTTTTGGAGCTCAGTAGTTTCCAGCTTGACAATACCTATACATTCAGGGCCGATGTGGCCGTGTTGCTCAACATAACGCCCGACCACCTGGACAGGTACCACTACAACATGCAGGAGTATGTGGATGCCAAATTCCGCATTGTGCAGAATCAAACCGAGAACGACTCGTTCATTTACTGGAACGATGACCCCTTCATCAAGGCTGAACTGGAAAAACGCGACATCCGTTCGCGCAAGTTTCCGTTTTCGCTAACCAAAGGTCAGGGAATCAAGGCCTTTATTGAAAACCAGATTTTAAAGATAGATACCCCGGAACAACAATTTCAGATTGAACAGGATGAACTGTCGCTTATGGGCACCCATAACCTGTTCAACTCATTTGCAGCGGCCATTTCGGCCAATATTGCCCACATCAGGAAGGAAAATATACGTGAAGCCTTGGGTAATTTCAGAGGGGTAGAACACCGCCTGGAGAAAATTGCCACAGTGAGAGGCGTCGAATACATCAACGATTCGAAGGCCACCAACGTCAATTCCTGCTGGTACGCCCTGGAGTCAATGAAAACGCCGGTGGTGTTGATACTGGGTGGCACCGATAAGGGGAATGATTATACCGAAATTGAGAACCTGGTCAAAGAAAAAGTGCATACCCTGATTTTCCTGGGAGTGGACAACAGCAAGCTGCATGCCTTTTTCGACGGAAAGGTGGCAAACATATTCGATGCCCGTTCCATGAAGGAAGCTGTCAATCTAGGGTATGAATGCGCCAAAAAAGGAGATACCGTGTTGCTCTCACCCTGTTGCGCCAGTTTTGATCTTTTTCTGAATTATGAGGATAGGGGAAGGCAGTTCAGGGAGTGTGTGTTAAAACTGTAGGAGAATGAGTCTGTTCAGTAAGTTGTTCAAAGGTGATAATGTGGTTTGGATTGTTTTCCTGATCCTGTGCGTTATATCCACCATTGAGGTATACAGTGCATCGAGCACCCTTGCTTACTCGGTAAGCAACACCTATGGACCAATCTTACGGCATGTCACCTTCTTGTTGGTGGGTGCCGGATTCATTGTGGTCATGCACAACTTCCACTACAAATACGCTTCTTTGTTGGGTTTGCTTTGTTTTATCGTGGCCTTTCTGCTACTCATTCTTACTCCTGTTATTGGAGTAAGGGTAAACAATGCAGCTCGTTGGATCAGCATCATGGGTGTCCAGTTTCAACCCTCTGAATTTGCCAAACTGGCCATGGTCATTTTCACCTCCTTTGTATTGAGTAAGACCCAGCGGTCCCAAGACAGCCTGAACAAGGCCTTTTGGATCATCATGGTTGTTACCGGTGTTTTTGCCGGTCTAATCATGACGGAAAATCTGTCAACAGCCATCATGTTGTGTGTCGTGGTGTACGTGATGATGTTTCTGGGACGGATTCCGGCTAAAAAGCTGTTGTTCCTGGCCGGGATTGTCGTATCAGTTGTGGCCCTTTTCTTTTTCTTGCTTAAGGTAGTGGACGATATGCCGGGTATGCCACGATGGGAGACATGGCAGAATCGTATTTATGGAGAGGAAATTCCTGTAAGCAGTCCGGACTTTGAAATTACCGACAAAAATTTTCAGGAAGCACACGCCAATATTGCCATAGCCAATGGGCGGTTTATCGGCACATTGCCCGGAAACAGTACGCAGCGGGACTTTTTACCCCAAGCTTATTCCGATTTTATTTATGCCATCATCATTGAAGAAATGGGATGGATAGGGATGTTGTTGATACCGTTCCTGTATATTGTCCTGTTGTACCGCGGATTACGAATCGCACGATCGTGTGTAAGGGTCTATCCCATGCTGCTGGTCATGGGATCTACCTTGATGGTCTGTTTTCAAGCCTTTATCAATATGCTGGTGGCCGTTGGCGCTGGTCCCGTTACCGGACAACCGATGCCCTTGGTGAGTCGAGGAGGAACATCCACCCTTATTACCTGCATTTATTTTGGCATCATATTGAGTGTCAGTCGTTTTGGAAATCCGGAAACGGAACTTAAGGAACAGGAAACGGAAAACACGAAAGAGGAAGAGGTGAAGCAACAAGCCTTTGAAACCTCCAGTGAATATGGAGTATAACTAAAAGATAATGAAGAATATACGAGTTATCATATCGGGTGGAGGTACAGGAGGACATATCTTTCCGGCCATATCCATAGCAAACGCCATCAAACAGAAAAACCCGGAAGCATCCATCTTGTTTGTGGGTGCTGAAAAACGGATGGAAATGGAGCGTGTACCCGCAGCCGGGTATGAAATCGTGGGTTTGCCCGTCAGGGGATTCAACCGCAGCAATCTGCTGAGCAATGTCCGGACGTTGATAGACCTGCTCCGGAGCATGATCAAAGCCAGACGGGTGGTCAGCCGGTTCAAACCGGATGTAGCCGTGGGTGTGGGTGGTTATGCCAGTGGTCCCTTGTTGAGGGCGGCCGCAGCCATGGGAGTCCCAACTCTGATACAGGAGCAAAATTCATACGCCGGTGTCACCAATAAGTTGTTGGCCAAGAAAGCCGCCAAAATATGTGTAGCTTATTCGGGTATGGAGCGCTTTTTCCCGAAAGAAAAGATCCTGCTTACCGGGAACCCTGTGCGTCAGGATTTGCTGGAATCGCTTCATCTTAAGAATGAAGCTCTGGCTCATTTTGGACTTGACCCCAACAAGCGAACCTTGCTTGTGATGGGTGGCAGTTTGGGCGCACGGACCTTAAACGAAAGTGTGATGGGCGCCTTGGATGCCATTGAATCGACACAAGACGTGCAGGTGTTGTGGCAAACCGGACGGTATTACTATGCTTCCATTATGGAACAACTGGCTGACAGGCCACTAAAGAACATCAAGGTGCTGGAATTCCTCCAACAGATGAACCTAGCCTATGCAGCGGCCGACTTAATCGTTTCGAGGGCAGGAGCCAGTTCCATTTCTGAATGCTGTTTGTTGGGGAAAGCCATCATCCTGGTACCATCCCCCAACGTGGCTGAAGATCATCAAACCAGCAACGCCATGGCATTGGTCAAAGAGGATGCAGCGGTGTTGGTTAAAGATGTTGAAGCCAGGATACGGTTAATGACTACAGCATTGGAACTGATTCAACAACCTGAGCGGTTACAAACCTTAAGTCGAAACATACTAACACTGGCTCAACACGACTCGGACAAACGGATTGCCGATGAAGTTATTCGATTGATACCCCAACATTCCTGATATGCAGTTCAACTATTCACATATTTATTTTATTGGCATTGGCGGCATAGGTATGAGCAACCTGGCCCGGTATTTCCACACAAAGGGGAAGCAAGTGGCCGGTTACGACAAGACCCGAACACCCCTCACCGATGAGTTGACGGCTGAAGGCATGGACATCCATTACCACGATGCGCCTGAGGAATTGCCTGCCGAGTTCAAGGACAAAACCAACACCCTGGTGGTCAGAACCCCGGCCGTTCCCAATGACCTGGGAGAATTGCGCTATTTTATCGACAACGGATTTTGTGTGCTCAAACGGGCAGAAGTCCTGGGCGTGGTTTCGGCCGAAAGCAAAGGACTTTGTATAGCCGGCACTCACGGAAAAACCACGACCAGCATGATGACGGCACACCTGCTGAAGCAGTCGCACGTAGATTGCAGCGCGTTTTTAGGGGGTATCTCTAATAACTACGAAACCAACCTGTTATTGAGCGATAAAAGCGAACTGACCATCATTGAGGCCGATGAATACGACCGCTCGTTCCACCACCTGACACCTTGGATGGCTGTGGTCACGTCGGTCGACCCCGACCACCTGGATATTTACGGCACGCACAAGGCCTATTTGGAGAGTTTTGCCCATTTCACTTCATTGATTCGTCCGGGAGGCTGTTTGGTCATCAAGAAAGACCTGCCGCTACGCCCTCGTTTGCAAGAAGGGGTCGAGCAGTATACCTACAGCGTTACTTCCGAGGCCGACTTTTATGCCTCCAACATTCACTATGAACCGGGCCGGCTGTTTTTTGACTTTACCCATTTTGGTGTTAGGCTCAGAAATGTAGAGTTGGGCGTGCCGGTTCGTGTGAACGTGGAAAACGCGGTGGCTGCCATGGCCATTGCACACCTCAATGGAGCCACCGATGAGGAATTACGTTCCGGGATAGCTTCATTTAAGGGTACCCGCCGTCGCTTCGACAGGGTGGTGAACCGCGGAGACTTTGTGTACATCGACGATTATGCTCACCATCCGGAAGAATTGCTAGCCAGCATCCAGTCAATCAAGGAGTTGTATCCTGACAAAAAGGTGACAGGTATTTTTCAACCTCACCTGTACAGTCGCACCAACGATTTCGCTGACGAATTTGCCCGTGTACTATCATTATTGGATGATTTGATTCTGCTGGATATTTATCCGGCTCGTGAAAAACCCATTCCCGGTGTCACTTCCGAAATGATTTTGCAGAAGGTGAATCTTTCTTCGAAAACGGTGACCAGTTTGTCAAAAGTTTTTGAGGTATTGGACCAAAAACAACCGGAAGTTCTTGTAACTTTGGGAGCTGGAAACATTGACACCCTTGTTTCGTTGTTAAAAAAACGGTATGAGGTATGTTAAAAAAGCTGCTGACCATCTTGTCCGTGATTGTAGTGATAAGCCTTGTAGCTTACATCACCATTGATTTTACCGACAAGCGGGCAGGGGATACGTGTACGGATGTTCAGGTGTTGCTGATGGATGAGGCCGGAACGTCTTTCATTAGCGAGACGGAAATACAGCGTTTGTTGGCTGAATATGGGGTGCGTCTCAAAGGAAAGAAGCTAGACCGTATCGATTACGAGGCTGTTGAACAAATTGTGAAGCGGCACAAGATGGTGGAACGCGCTGAGTGTTACGCCTGTCCGTCGGGGGTTGTTTGTATTTCCATATGGCAACACATACCCGTTTTACGCCTGTTCGATGGAAGTTCAAGTGCCTACATCGACAGAAACGGGAGAAAGACGGGTCTTAGCACGTTGACGGCTGCTGACGTTGTGGTGGCAACAGGCTCTGTTCAAGATTCAGTTACGGTAAGAAGTCTGTATAAGATGGCCTTGTTGTTGCAGGATCACCCCGATTGGGATGCCTTGATTGAACAGGTGCATGTTGAACCCAACAGGGAGTGGGTATTGATTCCCCGAATCGGCGAGCTAAGAATTGAGTTTGGACGACCGGTAAACATGGAGACAAAACTGAAACGTATTGCCGTTTTTATGAAAAAATATTTGCCCAAAATGGGGTGGAATACGTATTCAACCATTAATGTGAAGTTTGACAACCAGATAATATGTACAAAAAAGGAAGCAGGAGATGAGTGACGTGACTGATTTGATAGTTGGCATTGATTTTGGCAGTTCGGGAATGACAGGAGGTTTGGCCAGGCGCGAAGCGTCAGGAAAGACCACCTTGCTTGCTCTCAGCCAAATTCCGGGATATGTAGGCATTCGCCGCGGAGCCGTTCATAACGTAGAGATAACCGGTAACAATATTCAGGCACTGTTGAAACAACTGCTTGAACAAGCAAAACTGGATGCTTCCTGTGTGAAAGTGTACGTGGGCATGAATGGGTATACCATTCACTCCATTGAAACCAAAAGTTCCATGCCCATGTCGGGGAATGAACGTTTGAGTGAAAAACACCTGGATGAACTCAATGATGAGGCGCAGCTGATGATATCGGATGAGTTGTGTACCATCGATGTTTTTCCGCAAGACTTTCTAGTGGATGGAAAATCGGATACAAACCCGGTAGGCACCATGCCCACCTTTGTCGAAGCCCGTTTCAAATTTATCGTTGGCCAGTCATTTTTGTTAAGAAATCTGGACGCCTGTTTTGAGTCATTGAACCTGGATTACCAAATGGTGCTGGGTTCGCTTGCTTCCGCTGAAGCTGTTTTGACCCAGGAAGAAAAAAACAAAGGGGTGGTTGTGGCCGACTTTGGTGCGGAAACCACATCCATCATCGTATTCAAGAACAACATCGTACGGTATGCCGTGGTATTGCCCTTTGGTGGCAACAACATCAACAAAGACCTGCAACACCTGAATATGGATCAACAGGAAGCCGAACGCATCAAACTGGAGAAAGGTTCGGCCATCCATTACAACGAACGCGATGAGGAAGAAGATAGGCCTGAATCGTATAACACGTTCGACAAGGAAGCCAACGAGGTGATTGTGGCCAGGGTTGAGGAAATCATCGACAACCTGTATGCTCAGATCCGGTACGCCGGCATAGAACCGCAACGCTTGTCTGAGGGCATTGTCATTACCGGAGGGGCTTCACAATTAGAAGGCCTTTCGACAGTAATTGCCAATAAAACAGGCATGTCTGTACGCATCGGCAATCCTTCGCAAGCCATTTCAGTACCGGAAGGAATGGTAGTTGGACCAGAAGATGCCCAGTGCATAGGCTTGCTGTTATTGGGCGATAAACCCTGCCTTGAAGCCAGCGTATCAAGTGTTTCTCTCAAAGAAACCGCAATAAAGGAACCTGTCTTGGATGGATTTGAAGCCGTGAAGGAGAAAGAAGCCAATAAAAACAGAAAGGAACCCGTCGTTAAACCGGTTAAACAAAAAAACAACCGATTTGGTAGCCTAATCGACAAGATGAAAGGTATTAAAGGGCTTTTTGACGAGGAAGATATTTAATGCGCAAAACCTACGACTATGAACGATATTCTCAACTTTGATTATCCTACAACCAATGCAGCCATCATCAAGGTGGTTGGAGTAGGCGGGGGTGGAGGCAATGCTGTCACCCATATGTACAAGGAAGGCATCCGCGACGTTTCCTTCATGTTGTGCAACACCGATAATCAGGCCTTGATTCATTCCCCCATACCCCAAAAGCTTCAATTGGGTCGTGATACCACGGGTGGTCTGGGTGCGGGAAACAACCCCAAGACAGCCGGTGAGGCAGCCGAAGAAAGCTACGAAGATATCAAACGAGCCTTGAACGACGGTACCCGGATGGTGTTTATCACAGCTGGTATGGGCGGTGGTACCGGAACAGGGGCCGCTCCCATCATTGCCAAGGCTTCACGCGAAATGGACATACTCACCATTGGTATTGTTACCATACCTTTTCGCTGGGAGGGCGACCCAAAAATCAACCAGGCCTTGGACGGTGTGGAAGAAATGAGCAAATACGTGGATGCCCTGTTGGTCATCAACAATGAACAACTAAGCCGCATTTATCCGGATTTGACCGTGATGAACGGTTTCAGAAAGGCCGATGATACCCTGAATGTGGCCGCCAAGAGCATTGCTGAAATCATCACCGTGCCGGGTTACATCAACCTCGACTTTGCCGATGTGCGTACCGTGATGAAAGACGGTGGCGTGGCCATCATGAGTACCGGATTCGGTCAAGGTGAACGTCGCTTGGGTGTTGCCCTGGAAAGTGCTTTGAATTCACCCTTGTTGAACAGCAACGACGTGTTCAGCGCTAAAAAAGTCTTGTTCAACATTGCCTGCAGCACCGGACACGAACTGATGATGCACGAAATGGACCAGATCCACGACTTTATGAAGCGCTTCAACCCGCACATGGAAGTCATCTGGGGTATCACCTTTGACGAAACGCTGGAAGAACAACTGAAGGTAACCTTGTTGGCCACTGGATTTGACCTGCAGAATGTGCCGCAGATTCATGACCGGTTGACACATATGACCCATGAGGAAATGATGCGCCAGGATGAACTCATCCAACAACGCGAGAAACGCAAGGAAATGTATTACCCAAGCCAGGAAGTGAAACGTTCCAGCAAGGTAACGCCTTACGTATTGCGTATTGAAGAACTGTACAACGAAGCCCTCATTGAACGGCTTGATGAAGAACCGGCCTACAAACGGAGCCGGCATATCATTGATTTATCAAACTCCACGAAATCATGAAACTGACTGAACAAATAGATGCCGATCTGAAAGCCGCCATGTTGGCCAAGGACGAGGTACGGAAACTCACAATACGGGGCATCAAGAAAGAAATCATTGAAGCCAGGACGGCGCCCGGTGCAACCGGTGACGTGACCGACGAGGATGTGGTCAAGATTGTTTCAAAGATGTTGAAACAACGCAAGGAATCGGCTACCATTTACGTAGAACAAGGCCGGCCTGAATTGGCTGACAGTGAGTTGGCCGAAGCTGCTATCCTGGAAGTATACCTTCCCAAGCAACTTTCTTCGGAAGAGTTGACAGCTGCCTTGAAAGCCATTATGGAACAGGTTGGCGCTCAAGGTCCCAAAGATATGGGTAAGGTGATGGGAGTCGCCTCCAAGCAGCTCGCCGGAAAGGTGGAAGGACGTGTGCTTTCCGATACGGTGAAGCAACTGCTCAATAGCTGATAAGCCGCTTTTTCAGGAAATCTTGGTACCGCAGTCACCCGTAAGCGCATCGGCCCGGGTGATGACAACTGTTTTTACTCCTGCATGGATAGCCTCGAAGGCGTTCTCCAATTTGGGAATCATGCCGCCAACAATGACGCCTTCTTCTACATAGGTGACGAACTGGTCGTGCGTCAAGGTGGCGATTACACTGTCATCGTCCAGTTCGTCGCGCAACACCCCTTTTTTCTCGAAGCAATAAACCAAGGTTACATCGAAATGCTGGGATAGGGCCTTGGCAGCTTCTCCCGCTATGGTATCGGCATTTGTGTTGAGCAGTTGCCCTTGCTTGTCGTGAGTAAGGGGTGCCAACACGGGAACGACACCCTGACTGATTAGATTGGCCAGGATATCGGGTTGCACTTCCTTAACATCACCCACGTAGCCATAATCCACCTCTCCGACCGGGCGTTTGTCGGAACGCATGTAGTTCAGGTCGGCACCGGTCAGCCCCAGGGCATTGATGTCCATGGCCTGCAATTTGGCTACCAGGTCTTTGTTAACCAATCCAGCATAGACCATGGTGACCACCTGCAAGGTCTCCAGGTCGGTGATGCGGCGTCCATTGACCAGTTGGCTTTCTATGCCCAGACGTGTGGCCATCTGTGTGGCTGTGCGGCCACCGCCATGAACCAGGATTTTGTGGCCTTCAATAGCCCCGAATTGGTCTAAAAGTAGGGTCAGAGACGCGGGGGTTTCCACCACCTTGCCTCCGACCTTTACAATTGTCAGTTTTTCCATTTATGGTTTTATTTGCGACTGTCCTTATCTCGTATCTCCACGCGGCGGATTTTTCCACTGATGGTCTTGGGCAATTCGTCCACAAATTCGATGATACGGGGGTACTTGTAGGGTGCAGTGACTTCCTTTACATGTTCCTGCAACTCCTTGACCAATGCTTCACCGGCTTTGTCCTTGTAATCCTTGGCCAGAATAACGGTTGCTTTAACCACTTGTCCGCGGATTTCATCGGGTACGCCGGTGATGGCGCATTCAACCACGGCGGGGTGAGTCATCAGTGCGCTTTCCACTTCGAACGGGCCGATGCGGTAACCCGAACTCTTGATGACATCGTCAGCTCTGCCCACAAACCAGAAATAGCCGTCTTCATCGCGCCAGGCCAGGTCTCCGGTGTAGTAAACACCATCGTGGTGCGCTTCCTTGGTCAGTGTTTCGTTGCGGTAGTATTCTTTGAACAGACCGATGGGGTACTTCTTGTCGGTACGGATCACAATCTGACCTTGTTCGCCGGCTTCGGCCGTGCGTCCGTCGGGCGTAAGCAGGTCCACATCGTATTGCGGACTGGGTAAGCCCATCGAGCCGGGTTTGGGCTCAATCCAGGGTGTGGTCAGTACAATAAGTGTCGTCTCGCTTTGTCCATAGCCTTCGCGTAGCTTGATGCCGGTAAGTTTGTGGAACTGCTCGTAGACGGCGGGGTTCAAGGCCTCTCCGGCTATGGTACACCATTCCAGGCTAGACAAGTCGTATTTGGTGAGGTCTTCCCGGATCAGGAAGCGGAAAATGGTGGGAGGGGCGCACAGGGAGGTCACCTTGTACGTTTCCAACATCTTCAGGATTTCAGCGGGTACAAATTTCTCGTGATCGTATACGAACACGGTGGCTCCAGCCAACCATTGACCGTAGAGTTTGCCCCACACAGCCTTCAGCCAGCCGGTATCGGCAATGGTGAGGTGCAGGCTATTTTCGTGTAGGTTGTGCCAGTAACAGGCTGTCTGGATGTGTCCCAACGGATAGACCGAATCCAGCTTGACCATCTTGGGGTTGCCGGTAGTACCTGACGTGAAGCTGACAATCAGGGGATCATCGTTGTTGGTCAGGAACGAAGGCCGTACAAAGGGGGCAGCGTTATCCATGCCTTTGTGGAAATCTTCCCAGCCTGCAGGGATGTGCGGGCCAATGGATATACGCAGCTTGATGGTGGGCGATTCCGGCATGGCGGCGTCCACGTGGTCGGTAATCAGTGTATCGCCAACGGCTATGATGCCCTTGATATCAGCGGCATTATTGCGGTATACAATGTCTTTCTTGGTCAACAGGTGGGTGGCCGGAATAATCACGGCACCCAGTTTGTGCAGGGCTATGCTGGTAATCCAAAATTCGTACCTGCGTTTCAAAATGGCCATCACCATATCGCCACGTTGAATTCCCAAGGATTGGAAGTACGAAGCAGCCTGGTCTGACAGGGTCTTCAGTTCGCCAAACGTAAAGGTGCGGCAAGCGCCTTCGTCGTTGGTCCATAGCAAGGCGCGTTTTTCGGGATGGGTGGCTGCCCATTCGTCCACCACGTCATAGGCAAAGTTGAAATGTTCGGGGACTACGACTTCGAAATTGGCCTTATAGTCTTCAAAGTCTGCAAACTGAGTTTGTTTCAGGTATTTTTCAATCATGATTCGAAATGTCTGGTGGTGAGTGGTTTAGATGATAATGGCAAGGAATCGGACCGGTTGGTTGTTCAACGCCTTCATACCGTGTGGTTTGGAAGAGTCGAAGTAAATGCTGTCGCCTTGGTTGAGCACGAGTTCTTTGTTGTCGATGCTGAGCAGCAGCGATCCTTCCAAGATATAGTTGAATTCTTGTCCTTCGTGTACGTTCTGATGAACGGGCGTGTCTTCGGGTTTAGGGTCTACGGTAACGATAAACGGGTCCGCTTTCCGGTGGGAGAAGCCGGCTGCCAGTGCCTGGTACTTGTAGGCTTTGGTGCGTTCCATGGCTGTGCCCAGTCCGGAACGTGTCAGGAAGAAGCTGTTCATAGTAGGTTCTTCGCCAAACAAGAGGGCTGTCATTTCTACGCCGTATTGCTTGCAAATGGCTTGCAACACACCGATAGGAATATCTGATTGGCCACTTTCATAAGCTTTGTAATCTGTTTCGGAAAGGTTGCAGTCGTTGGCAACCTGGGCTGTGGTAAGTCCCAGGGCATCTCTCAGCCCGTACAGGCGTTGAGCTATCTCCTTGATTTGTTGGTTCATATGCACATGTATTGATGTATGAATGGGTTGTTATTTCAGGTGTTGGTGGTAGCCAACGGACAACAAAAATACAGTTTTCTACGTGAAAAAAACATACCTTTGAAGCAAACTGACAACGATGAGGATTTTACTGGCGCATGCGCTTCAAGAAGAATGCGGAAATATTGCCTTACAGGGCCACGATTGCCGTTTTTGCACAACCGGCATGGGAAAGGTGCAGGCGGCATTGGCTGTCGAACAGGCTTTGCTCGAAACTAAGCCCGACCTGGTCATCAACCTGGGGAGCGCGGGTGCTTTGCACCATCAGGTGGGCAATATTCTGCTGTGTTCACGCTTCATCGACCGGGATATGAAGAGGGTGGCCATTTCCGGGATCTGCGACGAGTTGGATTTCACGGCTGCTTTGGCTTCGACGGGTTGGTTTGCGGATTACTCGCTTGGCCATACTGTTAGCACGGGTGATTCCTTTGTTATTTCTGAATTTGACGTTGACCCTTCTGTCGATGTGGTCGATATGGAGGCCTTCGCCATTGCCTCTGCCTGCCACCGTCACGGCCTTCCTTTCCTCTCCGTCAAATACGTGACTGACATCGTGGGTCAAAACTCGGTGGAAGCCTGGACGGAAAAACTGGCCCACGCCAAACAGGGTCTGGAGGCGTTTATGAATGCGCTACGTATACAGGCTTACCCCAGCCACCCCAAAACCTGCTGCAAATAGAACCAGCCAAAGGAAAGCGGCAGGGTGATGAGCGTTACGATGAGGCCGGCTTTCAGGAAGGGCATGAAGCCGATGTGGACGCCCTGCTTGCTGGCCGATTCGATGACGATGAGGTTGGCCATGGCGCCGATGATGGTGGCATTGCCCGCCAGGGTCGAAGCAGACGCCAGCCCCAGCCACAGCATGTCGCTGCCCGCCGCTTTCAGGAAGGGCAACATCAGCACCGTGAAGGGCACGTTGCTAACAATCTGCGACATGAACAGTGAGGAGATGTGAACCAGGCCCAGACCCTTCAGGTCTGGACTGAACAGATTGCCCTGCAGCAAACCGGTGAGCAACCCTGTTTTTTCCACGGCAGCCACCACGATAAACAAGGAAGCGAAGAACAACAGCAGTACCCAATCTACTTTGTGGATGATGTCCGACGGTTTGGCTTTACCCAGCAACAGAATGAGCGCCGAACCCACCAACGCGATGAGCGGGATAGAAAGATTGAGCTGTTTCCCCAGAAAAAAGGCGATGATGACCAGCAGGAATACTGAACCCGACCGAATGAGGCCGCCTGAAACGACCACTTCTGTCTGTGGGAAAATAAGGGCATCTTTGTTGCCGAATTCCTTACGGTAAAGCAGCCGGAGGATACCAACCGTAAGCAACATGCCTATCAGCGAAACCGGCAACAGCCGCAGCAGGAAGGTGCCGTAGGAAATGCCCGAAGCCAAGCCGATCAGCATATTCTGCGGATTGCCGGTGATGGTCATGACGCTGCCAATGTTGGACGCCAGGATTTCCCCAATCAGGTAAGGCACAGGGTTCAACTTGGAGGAACGGCAAATCTGGATGATGACGGGTGTGAACATCAGCACCACCGCATCGTTCACCAGAAAGGCGCTGGAGATGCCGGTGACAAACACAATCAGGCACAACAAACGGAAACGCGTTTTGGAATAGGAAATGGTCTTCTTGGCAATCAAGTCGAAGAATCCATCCAACTGCAAGGTGGCTATGATGATCATCATTCCCAACAGCAGGAAAATGGTGTTGGTGTCGATGGCGGCTACGGCTTCGATTGGCGTGAGTACCCCGAACAGTACCATGGCAATGGCCCCGCAATAGGCAGCTGAAGGCCTGTCCACGTTTACTCCAGGAAGGCGCGTGAAGATAATACCCAGGTAGGTGATGATGAAAATGATAAGAGCTATGAGTGCGATAGTAGCCATGACAAGTCAATTATTCCCAGATGGCGTGTTCTATGACCCTGTCGGCGCTGAAGTCCGAGAGTTGGAGGTAATGAGCCGTGGTGTCCACCAGTGCCTGCAAGGGCATCAGGCCTATCAATTCACTGTTGGCAATGGAAACCCCATACCGGGCAGCTTCTGCCTTAACCTTGTCGAACACCTGGTGGATGGTGGTCTTTTCAATGTTGGTCAGGTTGATGGATACCTGCACCATCCCGAGTGAATCAAGACGCAAACCCA
>CAYPLF010000015.1:0-36279 GCA_964411555.1 uncultured Bacteroidales bacterium
ACGCCACCAAGTGCATCAAGGAAATCAACGAATGCTACCACGTGAACATGCCCATCCTGGATGCTGTTTACAACATTCTCTACGAACGGGTATCACCCGGGATTGAAATCAAACTGCTCACCGAATCGCTCCGGTAAGGAAACGAACCAACAACAAACGGTAGGAAGCAACCATCATTTACTCAAACGAGGATTTGTTTAACTCTCTATAGTTGAATATGCTACAATTTGACACCACCCAAGCCCTTCCTTTCCTTTCGAAAAAAAACAGTGAAAACTACACCGAAAAAACAGCGGCGGCCATTCGCATGCTGCACGAAGGTACCGGCAAAGGAAACGAGTTTTTGGGTTGGTTGAACTTGCCTTCCTCGATTTCAGACATCTTTCTGAGCGACATCCAACAAACCGCCGACAGATTGCGTGCAAGCTGCGACATTGTGGTCATAGCGGGCATTGGCGGCAGCTATCTGGGCGCCAAGGCTGTCATCGACGCCCTGAACAACAGCTTCGACTGGTTGGACACCAACCGCGAAAACCCGGTGATTGTCTACGCCGGTCATAACATCAGCGAAGACTACCTGGCCGAATTGCTGGATCTCCTGAAGAACAAATCATTCGGCATCATCAACATATCCAAGTCAGGCACAACAACGGAGACCGCGTTGGCCTTCCGCCTATTGAGAACCCTGCTCGAACAACAAGTGGGCAAGGCTGAAGCCAAGAACCGGATTGTTGCTGTAACCGATGCACGCCAAGGCGCTTTGCGCAAACTGGCCGATCAGGAAGGCTACACAACCTTCGTAATTCCTGACAACGTAGGTGGCCGTTTTTCCGTGTTGACACCCGTTGGCTTATTGCCCATCGCTGTAGCCGGCCACGATATCGCTCAGTTGGTAGCAGGAGCCCGCGAGATGGAGAAATTCTGCGGTCCGGAAACGCCCTTTTCCGAAAACCCGGCTGCCGTCTATGCCGCCATCCGCAACGAGCTGTACCGGTCGGGTAAAAAAATCGAACTACTGGTCAACTACCACCCCAAGCTTCATTTCGTTTCCGAATGGTGGAAACAATTGTATGGAGAAAGTGAGGGAAAAGAGCACAAGGGCATCTTCCCGGCCGCCGTCGATTTTACGACTGACTTGCATTCCATGGGTCAGTGGATACAGGAAGGCGAACGCAGCCTCTTTGAGACCGTAATCAGCATAAAGGAAGCCAACCGTGAAGTCGTCATTCCCAACGATGCGGAAAATCTGGACGGTTTGAATTTTCTGACCGGCAAACGGATAGACCACATCAACAAGATGGCCGAACTGGGAACACGCCTGGCCCATGTGGATGGTGGCGTTCCGAACCTAAAAATAGAACTACCGAAGTTGGATGCCTACAACCTGGGGCAACTGCTTTATTTCTTCGAAAAAGGCTGCGGCATCAGCGGTTACCTGCTCGGCATCAATCCGTTCGACCAACCCGGTGTGGAAGCCTATAAGAAAAACATGTTTGCCCTGCTCGAAAAACCCGGGTTCGAGAAAGAAACAGCTTCCATCAAGAAAAGGCTGTAACCATGTTTGAAACCGCCATCCGTTCTTTTCTCAACGCCGGCTCCCACAACAGCCTAGACATCAAGGCCGTATTGTTCGACATGGATGGTGTCTTGTTCGACTCCATGCCCATCCACGCTTACGCCTGGTGCAACACCTTCAGGGAACTGGGTCTGGAATTCACCGAAGAAGAATGTTACCTGAACGAAGGCCGGACAGGTAGCGGGACCATCAATACGGTGTATCAACGCACCCACGGCCGTGACGCGACCGAGGCAGAAATCAAACACATCTACAACCGGAAGTCCTATCTGTTCGAGCACCACACGCCGGCTCCCGTCATGCCCGGCGCCGCGGAATTATTAAACAAAGTACGTGAAGATGGGCTTTCCCGCATCCTGGTAACAGGGTCGGGGCAAAAATCCTTGTTGGCCAAACTGAACGCCTTCTTTCCCGACCATTTTTCACCTGAAACCATGGTGACCGCCTACGATGTAAAAAAAGGAAAGCCCCACCCCGAACCCTATCTTCAAGGACTGAAGAAAGCCGGAGTAGGGCCAAATCAAGCCATTGTGGTGGAAAATGCCCCCTTGGGGGTAGAATCCGGCAAACGTGCCGGGTTGTTCGTCATCGCCGTCAATACCGGAAAACTAGCCGACCACGTCCTTACCGATGCCGGTGCCGACTTGTTGTTCCCCAGTATGTCAGCCTTATTTCAGGCCTGGACCGATGTAGCCCAGGCACTGCGAATTTGTCAACGTTAAATCCTTCTTCCGCCGAATCCGGCTCCACCGACTCTGCTCGAATCACTGCCGGGTCTGGGGCCAACTCCAGGCCTGAGACCAGTTCCGGGACCGGGACCAACTCCTGGACGAACACCTGAACGAACACCTGAACGAACACCTGAACCACCCTGCGGACGCAAAGATTCAAATTTCTTCACCTGCTCTTCGGTCAGCACAGATTTGATCTTATCGTTGGGAGCCTCAGCTTTCTTGCGTCTGGCCTCCGCCTTTTTTTGTGACTTCTTGTAAGCTTTGATTTCCTTTTTGGCTTGCTTCTTTTTGATGTCGGTTATTTTCTTTACCTGGTCGGAAGACAAATCAAGCGATTGCTTCAGTTGTTCCACTTCATTCTCAATCCGCTTTTCCGGATCAACGCCACGACCGGGTTGCAAACCCCGTTGTATACCACCTTGTGGACGGCCTTGCAGACCACCTTGCGGACGAACTTGCATCCCACCCTGCCTGTTCCTCAAACCAAACCCGGGAGCAACGCCTCCCCGTTGAAAGCCACGATTACCGGGAGCTGATAGAGCCCCACCACGTTGCATGCGGTCACCTGGCGCAATCATTCCACCACGTTGCATACGGGAACCAGGTGCACCTACAGCCCCACCGCGTTGCATCCTTCTCATAGGAGCCTGTGCCCTTACAGAGTCACGCGACCCAAACTGTCCCGGTCTTGCAGCACCCATCCTTGGGCCACCCATGTCACCCATGCGGTTCATCGGACCCATGCGCTCAACACTGTCTCTAAGAGGTAAATTCCTTCCTGGTCTCGATGCCGGCTGAGCCTGCACCATCATTGCCACGGCCAACAGACCAATGGTCATATAACCCACTACATTCTTTTTCATTTCATTGATAATTAAACGATTTCGTATACCTATTGCTTATTCCTTTGAATGAAAAGCAACAAAATCGTTTAATGACCAAGCCCTAAAAAAAGTTATTTCGTGAATAACGATAAAACAACGCTACAAATGGTTCTGATTTGTTTAATATGCAAGACCCACGTTGAACACTATACTCTCGTTAAAGGGCCCTGATTCTGAAGATCCAATTAGTGTACAACAAAATTTACATCCGGCACCAACAGTTAATAGAAGGTTTTTATTAAGAACAAATGCTAGATCTGCTCCTAATTTGGCATTTATGTTAATAGAACCATATAAATCATTGTCCATACTTTTTGGAAAAACAATTCCAGGAAAAACCATCACATTTGGAATAAAAAGGGCCCTCTTTGCAAACTGATAAGGCAAATGGTATCCTAACCCATACGAAAAACCAACAAAATCCCTATTTAGACCCACGGATGTTTTCGTAAATAGAAGATCCGCATAGTTTTTTTGTAAGCTTAGCTCAACGAGCGATACACCACCAAACTCATTACTTACAGATATAATAGTGGTATTACAGAATTTTTCAGAAATACCCCTATTCCATTCAGCATGCAATTTCAAACCGGCAAAGTTCACCATACGCCATTGACCTTCATCATACACCCAATTTGTTACGATTTTCTTTCCATCTAAAAAAACAGTGACGTTGACCGGATCCGTCAGGGAAAAGTATTCAATTGAGTAGAGAGAAAGCTCTTTGTTGAGTATTTTCTTATAAATTGCTTCTGCAACGAGAATGCGAACACCTTCAACGGGGAACCCATTATTGAATTGGTTTCTTGCCTCATCGGAAACATTCTTATCAGCCATTTTCAACATGTCCAAAAAAGAAAAGATTGAAATAGTTGAGACAAAATCGTATGAAACAAATGGAAGGATTTTTTTGTAACCATCGTTCTTAACCTCAAAGAATGCAGTCAATTGCTTTGTTAACGCCTCTTTTGAATCGTTTTTCGATTGTAGAGATTCATTTATGAATTTTAGTATTACCGAGGATGGAATTGAAATATTCACACTTTCCCTTTCCTTTATTTTCCAGGTATTGATTCCAATTATTTGATATCCATCCGTTTTAGACGATTTAATCATCAGAGGTCCACCGGAGCTACCTTTATCAACCTGAGCCGTATGCTGAATGACACCCAAATTGCCAAGCATCAATTCATCAAGTTGAAGGCTGGAATTTGATACGACTCCATTACCGAACTGCCATGATGGCTTGCCGTTTAAAGCAGGAAATCCTGCGGTATAAACAGCCGTCCCATCGGTTGGAGCATCAGATGACAGTTCCAACATACTACTAAATTTAGCCTGAGCAGGAAGTTCTATTATGGCCAAATCATATTTATCATCTGAGGCAAGTATCTTACAATTGGTAAATGACCTGATTGAGTGGTCTTCCAACATAAACTCTACATCTACAGTTTGCGCTTGTACAAGTACATGTTTATTGGTAATGATGAAATTCCTTCCATGTATCGAATCAACATACAAAAAACCAGAACCGAACCCTCCCTTTGACATTGATTTGACGCTTTCAGCTGCATTATCAAACCCTTCTCGCCTAAGTGCATCAGCAAATGAATCAATAAAATGAAGTGTTGATTCGCTGTAAACAGGTCGTACGACAACAACTATTTTCTCATGTTACAAAATAGTCTATTTAATTTTTAGTCGTTAAAAAATAGCTTTCCATAGTGTTAACTGCACCAGTAAAAGTAAAAAAACTATCTTTGGGCAGTTTATCCAATATTTATGAAATTCAAAGCCTTAAGTCTACTGTGGTGCCTGTTGGCATTCACCCAACTAAACAGCGTAGCAGCTATTGTCAATACCGACACCCTTCAGAATCGTCTAAACACCTACCAAAAAGAGAAACCTTACCTGGGCCTGTACGTCCATCTCGACAAAAACACCTACCTCATTGGTGATACCATCTGGTTCAAGGCCTATATGCTGTCAACGTATGCGAACGACGTGTTGTATGTCCGCATGACTGACCAACACAAAGACATCGTACTCGAAAACCAATTCCCGGTGTACGATATCCGTTCCCACGGTGAACTGGTATTACCCGACGACTTACCTGAAGGCAAGTATTATTTCTATGCCTTTACCGACCGCATGATGAGCCTCAGCCCCGGCGAAGCCTTCGTGCAACCCCTTACCATCGGCAAAAACAAGCTTAACCGCCTGGAAGCAGAAGCCTCCGTGGCCTCACCCAAAAAGATACACAGGGGCGAACCGGTTGAAATCAGCGTCAAAGTAAAAGGAACAGCCGGTAAAACGCTGAAAGGCACCTTCCATCTGTCAAACGAGGGTGACGTATTCAAGGAAGGACGCCTCACCGTCAACAGCCAAGGCTATGCCTTCGTCCGTTTCAACTATCCGAAAATTGCCGACGATGAAAGCGTGCGTTGTGATATCCGCTTTGACGATGATAAAGATGTGGCTGAACTAACGCTGAACCTGAGGCATGAGGGAAACAAATTCCAACTGCAGGCCTACCCGGAAGGTGGACACCTGCTGGAAGGCATGCCGGGCCGTGTCATCATTGAAACACAGGATGAACGCCGCAACCCCCTCAAAGCCACAATCGGACTAATGGAAAACGGAAAAGTGGTGAGCACAACTGAATCCGATAAATACGGATTGAGCGAACTCGCATTCACACCCAAAAAAGAAGCCAACTACAAACTGCGGGTAACGGAAAACGACACCACGTATCAGACTGACTTCCCCTGCACCATAGAAACAGCAGGTTATTCACTCCGGACACACACCACCGACAAGGCCGTAAAGGCAGTTCTGTTCAACACCGAAAAAAACGATTCCGCTACCCTGGTTGTCCGCTCGTTCAACAAAGTAGTCTGGAGCCAACCGTTCCAAACCAACAAAGGCGATTCAGTTTCCATCAGCTTACCCGCCGACTTGCCGGCCGGACTGCTCAACCTGGCCGTTTTCGACACCACGGGGTTACCAAAAACGGAACGACTGCTCCGGAACCCCAAGAATGAAAATTACAGCGTCCGTTTCACCGTAGAAAAAGCACAGAAAAATGGTGCCATCGAAGCCAAGATCACCCTGCACGTGAGCGACAGCGATGGAAAGCCAGTCATAGCCAACCTTTCCGCTTCCGTCGTGGAAAAAAGCGCTGTCAACTGGACCGACTATTCCACCATTGTTCAAGCCGAACAATTCAAGAACCTGACCGTTCCCTTTCCCTACAACGAGAACGACAAACTGGTTGACCGGTGGCTAAGCTCAAAAAACCTGGCCAAATACGACTGGACACACGTGCTGCGGTACAAACCTACAGGCACCATCCGCATGCTGGACAATCCAGCCGGTGTAATAGGCAGAATCCAGATGAAAGACAAGAAGCCCCTGAAAAAGGACGAACTGTCATTGGAAGCTACCACCGAATCTGACCTGGGAGATGTTTCTGATATGGTAAAAAACATCAGCGGTACTACCACTACGTCAACCGGGAAAACAGTGAACATGGCCCGTATTTCAATGAACGTCATCGACGACCTGGAACTCATCAACCCCTCTCCAAACGGGTATTTTTCCATCCCTGTATCTTCATTGAACGTCATGAAGAACCAAACCAAGGTGCTAAAATTAAGGGGTTCCTACGACAACGTCCAATCCATGGAACTGATGGACTACCCCCGTGAATTTGACGACATGGTGCGCTATGGAAACCTACTGAATGTGCCTTCTCCCTTCAATACCGTCACCAAGTACGTTCCAACGGTAGAGCAATCATTGAGCAAAGACATCCAGTTGAGGGAAGTATCTATTGAAGCCAAAGGAAAAAGCCTGGGCGACAATGGTATAGGCAAAAAGGGAGACTACGTATGCAGTGAATACAATGTGTTCAACTGCGTCACCCACACGACAGGCGGTAAAAAACCCGAACCCGGTACGGTTTATATCTCGGACGAGTTAAAGACTAACTTCCTATACAACGGCTTGGGCAAGCGCTTCACCAAAGCACCTGATGGTGCTGCACCCGGCATGCGCGTCTATTGGCCCATTCCCAACATCAGCACCCCAAGTACCTTCTACCAACCCCAACTCTCCGACACCACCTTCCTGAAATCAGACCTCCGGAACACGGTGTACTGGTCACCCAACCTCTATACCAACGACTCAGGCGACCTGCCGTTCACCTTTTGCACCTCCAACCGCAAAGGCTCCTTCACCATCATCGTCCAAGGCATCGAATACAAAACCCGGCAAGCCATCTTCGGGCGATTTGAGTTTAACTTGTAAAAAAAATAACCCAATATATCATATAATAACAATATTAGTCTATATTTGCATATTATATGATATATTGATAGGATGACTAAGAATACATTAGGCACAAAGTTGCCCAGAAAGCTGGAACAAAAAATGAGCATCGTGGGCGAGCAAATCAAACTGGCACGCCTACGACGCAACCTGAGTGTGGCACAAGTTGCCGAACGAGCCACCTGCTCACCGCTTACCGTTTCGCGCATAGAAAAAGGCATCCCAACCGTAGCCATCGGCATTTACCTGCGAGTACTCTATGCCCTGCAGTTGGACGATGATATCCTGTGGTTGGCAAAAGAAGACACCTTGGGAAAGGCCTTGCAGGATTTGAGTTTGATGCGACGCCAACGTGCTTCAAAAAAAGAATGAACCTTCAAGAACTTTACCGCCGCGTGGCGTTCAATATCTGCATCGGTAACACAGATGACCACTTCCGGAACCATGCCTTCTTGCTTACAACCAAAGGCTGGACGCTATCCCCTGCATACGACATGAACCCGACACTGAACGACCATCAAAGTCTGCTCATTTCAGCAACATCAAACAAAGCCGATCTAAACCAACTTCAACAAGCCTGCGAGTCTTACCTCTTAACCAAGGATGTGGCAACAACAATCACCGCTGAAGTCCAGGCTGCCGTGAACACATGGAAACCGTTGGCCGTTCAATTGGGAATGAACAAACAAGAGATGGAGTATCTTAAGAAGCATCTAAAGCTTTCCTAAAGCCTAATTCCAACTTTTTCTTTCCAACCAATCATTCAGAAAGCCCACCGTTATTTCCATCTGGCCGGGAATAGGCGGTTTGGTGTGCACCACGTTTTCCCCCGTCAGCGAGTAGATCTTGATTACGTGTCTGCCAAGTTTGTTCATTTTTTCTTGTCGTGTCTAATAGATAAAATTAGGAAGATAATTGTACATATCATTCCTAATATTCCAAGATATGCACCCAAATTTTTGGACTCTGTCAAATTGCTATAATCTATAATTGCCAATTCTCCTAAGATGAGAATAGTTGCACATACAATCAATCCTAATCTATTTTTTTTCATTTTTGTCTAAGTTCTGTTCTTAATTTATAGAGCAATTGCTACTAATCTTCTCATTACAAGAAATCATCCAATTGATACACGGTTTTACTGATGGACGCGCCGCCGCCATCGCTCATGATGTTGTGCTTCCTGTGGTATTTCAATCTGACTTTTTCTGAGGTTTGATTAGGAATAACCTCTTCGATGTAGAATGACTTTAACGACTTTTTGACGCGAGGAAAAATAAGGGTATTCTCCAACGTTAGACCCTCACATCCTACCACAACAAAGGTTTTACCCACCGGAAGACCATCTGCCATTCCTTTTATCGGATACCGTTCCTTGGTCTCATTATCCACCAACACCGAATTTTCATCAAGCCTGAACCAGACCTCGTGAGAGCTTACTGTGATGGTGGTGGTAACCCTTGTCTCCTTATCTGTAACCTCCACTCTGGTTATGTCACCAATTTTTGGTAACGATTTCGATTCCTTCAACTGGGAGCGATAGAAACGAGGAGCCTCTTTCCAGATACGGGAATCATCTGCGAAATAAGGAATACGTTCCATGTACAATTTTGCAAAAGTCAGGTTGTCGGTAATGGCTCCCCCCACTTTGGCCAAACGGGAGAACTCGGGTTCCAGAATGGTCCAGATTGAAGGAATGTTTAACACCGATGCAGCCAGGTATTTATAAGCGTTGTGTTTGTTTATGGCCAAATTGGAAGATTGGGCCAATTCTTCAGCTGCCTGGGTAACCGCTTCGCCTACAAGGCCATTAAGATATGATTCAGCCATTGTAAGTTTGGCCACCTTCGAACAGCTCACATCCAGTTTATTGACATTGACCGGCATATTGGAAACCGAAAATTCCAGATACTTCAACAATGGTTTGAGTTGTTTCAACTTACCATCATCTTTCTTCTGTTCAGACACCTCATATAATTCATCGGTAGCCTTTCTGAGCAATGTGGCCAAGGTTTTCAATTCTTCGTTGGCTTCTTTATCGGTGACAGACTCAACATTTCCCTTAAAATTAAAGATGGCAAACGAAGAGGGTTCAGAACTCCCTTCAGCCATTGATTTGGTGAGTGCAGCAGACCGAACCGAGAAGCTATAGCTTTTTTGATCCCAGTTGGTGGGCAGGCTATTAAGCGTTTTTACCAGGCTCTCCTTCATGTTTTTTGCCAGATCGACAATAGAAGTAGACTGTTGAGCCTGCAACTGAACCGTTGAAACCAGTGAAACCACTAATACGACCAACAAACCAGCCCTATTGGAGAGGCGTCCGAACAATGTTGTTTTCATGATGAATGCATTTAGGCGTTATAAAACATGGATGTTTATCAGATTGTTTTTGTTTTAGACCGTCACTTCTTTGGGATTTGGTCCGTATTGGTTTTCTCCGGGTTTACTGTCTGTTACGCATAAAACGAATATCCAAATTACTCCGATTATTGGAATTAAAACAATTAAATACATCCAACCGCTTTTCCCGACATCGTGTAGACGTCTCACACAAACTGCTAATCCAGGAATTAAAACAACAAGAGCATACAGAAAATAAAGGACTCCGTATATTTGTTCTCCTAGTGTTAATCCGAAAACATTGTCAAGAATCGTTGCAATTATCAAGAAAATCGTATTGAACAATACGAACATCCAATATTCTTTTCTCCTTGCTCTTCCGCTAAAGTCAGCGTACTGTTTTAAAACTTTTAGATACCAGTTCATAATTACTCTTTTTTAAATGTTGATTACTATAGAAAACTACTTCCAGGTTCTTTCACCGGACTCCATTTTTTTAAGAGTCTCTTTAAAAACCTCATAACCCCTATCGGTCGTTGAACAAAGCTTTATTGCTTCTTTCTCTTTGGCGATTGCTTCTTCCTTTCTGCCAAGTTTATACAGTAAATTCGCATACGTATCAACTAAAGCAGAATTGGTTGGATATAATACCATTGAACGTTCAGACCATCGCAATGCATCCTGAAGGTCATTTACAGCTGAAACATGTTCAAAAAAATACCAGGCATTTTTGTTCAATCCTTCAACAACTTTGTCTCTTTCAGCATGCGCGAACATGGATACAAGTTTGGTTAATAAAGCAGTATCCATTTTGGACGTATCTATCGAATCTTTTTTGGCTATCATCATTGAATCAAGCCCATGATTTATTTCCTGCAACAACAACCTATCTCTTTGTAGAATGGAATCCGGATCCTCCTTCATCAGTTTGTTATTACAGAACGGGGTGGCAAATTGAACATACTTATCCACTTCTTTTGTCTCCCAATAATAATCCATGTAGATTTCCTCTTTGCTTTTTGAGGAAGAAAATGAGGGTATTTGGTCATAAGCAGCAATGGCAGATCCAAGCAATGCTTCATTCTTTGCCTGCGCAGCATCTTTTACCGTTTTATTTAATCCAATCATAAGATACGATTCAGCAAGAACAGATAGTTTTGTTGGGTTTAAAAAGGCTTCTCTGTTCTTTATAAGATTTTGATAAGCAAAGTCTTTAACAGTCAATTTTTCGTATTCATTCCTATACAATGTTACCACTAAATCTGAAGTTCGTTCTGCCTCGGGAATCAGTTGCAGATATTCATTGAAAAGTGCGGTATTGGATAATCTTAACCTGGATCTTTTGTTTATATAATCCAGTAAAAACTGAGGGTCGTTCTTCTTCCGAAGATAATCAGCATCCCAATCTTTAATCGATTTAGGGTCGTTCAATTCCAATAAGGCTGTTTTGGATTCTTCAATGAAGTTGCTGGTTGTCATCGATCCCAAAGCCGTATAAAACAAGGTCCCGTCTGCCTTTATAAAGAGATAGGTGGGATATGCCGTCACGTTGTATTTTTTGGCAATCTTAATTCCCTCCCCCTGCTCGGCATCAATCTGGCAGCAAATAAAATTGGCGTTGTAGACTTTCCCAACTTCCTCCAGGGGAAATACGTCCTGACTCATCTTCTTACAGGGACCGCACCAGGTCGTATAGATATCAACAAAAACGGGTTTGTTGGTTTTTTTAGCCAAAGCGAGGGCGTCAGCCCAAGAACCTTTTTCAAACTTGATTCCTTGGGAGAAACAAAAAAAAGGAACCAGCAAAAAAGCTACTGCAATTACGAGATTCTTCATTTTTAGTCAGTTTTTTAAATTATCAATACTTATTTGACCCTTTAGATAAACCGGTTTAGGTGTTATTTCAATGCATATTCTTTTAAAACCAAATTGTCATAGTGAGATTCTCCACCAACATCGCTCATGATGTTGGAACGATCGGCAATGAATTCGCGTATGTCAACCGCTTTGACCGATTCAGGAAGAGGTGGGAAAATCAGGGTGAACTCCACGTACCGGTTGCTGCAACCCGTAACCACAATGGTCTGGTTCAGCGGTATGTTTCTTTCCACTCCCTTAATCAGGAAAATATCACCCGTTGCTTTATCAATCAAGGATGTACCTTTATCAAAGTAGAACCACCATTCGTTTCCGGACACCTTGCAATGCAAGGTGACCCGTGTGTCTTTCCGCGTACACCGGATGTGGGAGATGCCATCGCTGGTGAACTTGACATCCTTACTGCATACCGAAACCTGTGATGGTTTGAAACGAGGAGCATTGTTCCAAATTCTGGAATCGTGGAGCAAGTTGCGCATACGCCCCCTGCCCAAACGGAAGAAAATAATGTTCTTTTGCGTGGTTTTCCCCTCCAATGCAATATCGATCAAGTGGGGTTCCAAATACGTCCACACTAAGGGATTGGCCGTAATGGAAAAAGCCAGGAATTTGAATTTGATCAGCTTGTCGGTTGCATCCAACGAAGATGAAGCCACTTTTCCGGCCAACAAACCCAGCGCTTCCAATTCTTCCAACGCGTTTTCAAATTCCAACCTGTCCATAGCCAAAGCCTTCGATGGCTTACACGGCACCGTACCAATTTTTAAGTCGCCAATGTGGTAGTTCAGAAAGGAAATCAGGGCAGACATCGACGCATACGAACCAGCCGTTTTTTCTGAGCGCACGTCAGTATTATTTGCCGCGCTTAGTTTATCTCCTTCCCCAACCACCGATTTGATCAAGTCGGACAACGAGCGTAAATCATCGTCCACGACCGGTTTGCTCACAAGGGTATCCTCATTGAGGCGGTACGAAAAAAAGACGTGCGAATACGTAGGCTTGTCCACCTTCTTGGATAGGGCTTCCTTTAAACTCGACGAAAGGGTACACACCGGAGACTCCTCGTCCCATTCTAGCCCTACCTCATTCAAGTACAACAAATTCCGTGCAACCGGAGTCATTTTCTGAGGATCGTTGGTACCATGTATTTCGAATGAAAATAAGATAAATAAGCCCAACAAAACCGGAACCGGCAACAAACGCCTCAACGCTTTAAACTGCAGGGTGGGTTGTTGTTTCATCATCACAAAACGCCTTTTGGTGAACGAATCGTTCAAACCGCTGGCCAGAAACGGATTGGTCGCCATGACTTCTTCGAGAATGACCGTCTGATAACGATACATGTCAAACCCTTCGTTCAATACACTTTGGTCAGCCTGGAATTCATCCAAACTCACGAGTTCATTGCGAATCCACCAATGAATGGGGTTGAACCAAGCTAACCGAACCAGCAGTTGTACCAATAATACATCAATGTAGTGCTTATGGATAATGTGGTAGCGTTCATGTTTGAGCACCACATCCAGCTTGGAATCCTGTAATGAATCGTTCAAGTATACCGTTTTGAAAAACGAGAAGGGTGTTGGAACGGCTGGGTTAACCACCACCTCAATGCCATCCACCCTTCTTCTCATGCCTTCCTTCCGAAGTCGAAGCACCTTGCCAATCTGTCTAATAAAGACAAACAACAAATACAAGGTCACCACCACGTAAACGACCATCCAACCCTGTTTCCCCCAACTAAACCGTACAGCCGGAACAACTGCTTTTAGAGATTCACCTGTAACTTGAGAAGCAGAGGCAACCGTCTCATCTTGTATGGTTTGGCTTGCAGCCTCTGATATCGGACGCAAGGGTACCAACTGTGAAACCTGTATGAAATCGGGCAACGAAACGTCCCAACGCAGGCTGAACTGCGAAACCAGTACAGATAAAATTGGAATGGAAAGCAAATACAGTCGACACATGTTGAAGGATGCCTTACCCTGGAACAGCAAAAGGTAAAGCAGTGTCAACAGACCGGATGCCAACAAAAATTTACCAAAGCGCAACAAAAAGGGGAGCAGGTCGTCCATCAGTCTGTCTTTTTGTTGTTATTTAAAATGGAAAGAATTTCATCGTACTGACTCTGCGTCAGATGCTCCTTCTTGGCAAAAAAAGAAAGCATGGACTTGAACGAACCCTTGAAAAAACTATCCTTCACATCGGCCATAAAGCGCTCCATATACGTTTCACGGCTTATTTTCGGGAAGTACAAATAACTCTTTCCGTTCGGTTCAAACCCCACATATCCCTTGTTTACCAGTATGCGCACAAAGGTAGAAGCCGTGCTGTAGGCCATCTTAGTTTGCTGAAAGGCTTCCAGGATTTCATAAACGGTTGCCTTCTTCTTATCCCAGATTACATTCATAATCTGCAATTCAGACTTGGTTAATTCTCTAATGGGTTCCATTTCGTTGATGTTTTACTGACAAGCAAATATATATATTATATTTTTAGTTGCAACTAAATTTTTAAAAATAAATGCGATTTCAGAAAAAAAAGCCACCCCAATAACTTGAGATGGCTCTTTCGCCGTGATCCCGTGGAGACTCGAACTCCAATCGATGGAACCGGAATCCATTATTCTATCCATTGAACTACGGGACCGTAGAAGCGCTGCAAAAGTACGATAAAAAAACCAAAAACAAAAAGACAGAAAATAAGCGTGTTTAACTATTATAGTGCACGATTCAAGCCAAAAAAACTATTATTTCGTCTTTTTACTATCCAAAAATGACATTAAACGGGTAGAATTTTCGAATAATACCTACCATTATGTCATTTATTTATATATTTGCACAAAATTTGACCCAATTCAGAAATTGTTATGAGTTATCTTATACAACCGAAAGACTATAAAGCCTTGCTCGATTTGAAGCAAACGGAACAAGCCATAAAACTCATTAAGGATTTTTTCCAACAAAGTCTCTCTTCCGAATTACGCCTGCGTAGAGTCACAGCACCTTTATTCGTATTGGCAGGACAAGGCATCAACGATAATCTTTCCGGCAAGGAACGCCCGGTCAACTTCCGCATCAAAGACATGGACAACAGCCAAGCCGAAATTGTCCATTCCTTGGCCAAATGGAAACGGCTAACCCTGGCCGAATACAGCATAGAGGAAGGCTACGGCATCTATACCGATATGAACGCCATCCGTGCCGACGAGGAACTGGGCAACCTTCACTCGTTATACGTAGACCAATGGGACTGGGAAATGTGCATCACCAAAAATGAACGCACCATCGAATTTCTTAAATCGATTGTACGCCGCATCTACGCCGCCATCCGCCAAACCGAGTTCTTGTTATTCGAACAATATACTTGCATGCGTCCCTGGTTACCAGAAGAAATTACGTTCATTCACTCGGAAGACCTACTGAAGCTGTATCCCAACCTCAGTCCTAAAGAACGCGAAAACGAATTTACAAGAAAACACCGGGTAGCCTTTGTAATTGGAATCGGAGCAACTCTTTCAAACAGATCCAAGCACGACGAACGCGCCCCGGACTACGACGACTGGACAACCGTAAACCAGGATGGCTACCAAGGCCTCAACGGTGACCTATTTGTCTGGAATGACGTATTGGGTTGTGCCGTTGAACTATCCTCCATGGGCATTCGTGTAGACCGTGAAGCCATGCTTAGGCAACTCGAACTCTGCGGTTGCGAAGACCGCAAAGAACTCTACTTCCACAAGAAACTGCTGAACAACGAATTACCCTTGAGCATAGGAGGTGGCATCGGTCAATCCAGGCTCTGCATGTGTCTGCTGAAAAAAGCGCACATCGGCGAGATTCAAGCCAGCATCTGGCCGGATGACATGCGGCAGACTTGTTTGGAAAAAGGAATCTCATTGATTTGATAACCAATCAACCATACAGAAGGCGGGGTAATCACTATCTCGCCTTTTTTTGTTGAAGGGATGGCATCCTTTTGAAAAGGATGGCATCCTCCCTTATCTATTGATTCACCGTGATGTGGAAACAAGCCTGTTTCACCTCACGCACCACCCTGCACTTCCCCTCCTCAGACATTTCCGTCAGCACCTCGGCTAGAGGATGACGCATCATATCGTGTCGGCAATACCCTTCAGACGCTCTCTTTTCATGCATGGGAAGAAATTCCTTATATGAGATATCAAACGAGGTACTATACACATGCGAAGAAATGGAACGTGTCGCGTTTGAATTCCGTTTACCAAGCCCCTGTTGGCTTTCCAAGGTTCGTAACACGGAACTGACCATCATGTAATAAGGAGGCAAATTCGAAGCAGCCAACCGGGCATGGAACCGTTCGCCAATTTCATCCAACAAATCAACGGCCTTGGGCACCAAATACGGATACGAATGCGTGAGGTTTTTCAAGCGGTAGGTATCCGCCTTCGGGTCCAATTCCTTCAGCTTGCCCCACCTGACCAATCCGGCCACTTTATCTTCCAACTCCGCATTTGAGTTGAACGGCTGAATACCCAAACGCCTGGCACTTTCCAAATGCATGTCGTTGTTATCCTTCAATCTGCCTATCTTCCAATACTCGCGCGAAATGGCCTTACATTCGGGACATTCGCCCACCTTGTAGAAGACAACCTCTGAAGTGGAGGTACCATCGTTTTCCCATTCAATGGATACAAAAAAGCGGACAATGACGGTCAACAGCAAACAACAGCAAAAACCGATGACAAAAAAGAAGAGGCTTAGGCGGGTAGAACGACGCATGGTGAAAAAAGAATGTGTAGATTTGCATACATGGACGTAAAGATAGAAAAAAGCTGGAAAACCACCTTGGGGCCCGAGTTTGAAAAAACCTATTTTTCACAACTGACACAATTTGTCCGCGATGAATACGCCAGTCATCCCGTTTATCCGGTTGGCAAAAACATCTTCAAGGCCTTCGACCTCTGTCCGTTCAACGAGGTGAAAGTCGTGATTCTGGGGCAGGACCCCTACCACGAACCTGGTCAGGCACACGGATTGTGCTTTTCGGTTCCTGATGGATGTCCCCATCCTCCCTCTTTACAAAACATCTTCAAGGAAATCAAAGCCGATTTGGGCTACACACCACACCCATACGGAAATCTGGAACGATGGGCCAAACAAGGCGTGCTGCTATTGAACGCCACGTTGACCGTAAGGGCACATGCGGCCGGTTCGCATCAAAACAAAGGGTGGGAAACCTTCACCGACGCCGTCATCCATCAACTGGCATTGCAACGTCAAGGCCTGGTCTTTCTGCTATGGGGCTCCTATGCGCAAAAAAAAGGCAGTTTCATTGATCCAAACCGACACTTGGTGCTTACCTCCGTACACCCCTCACCCTTGTCGGCACACCGGGGATTTTTCGGCAACCACCACTTCAGCCGCACCAACGAATGGTTGTTACAGCACGGGCAGACCCCCATTGACTGGAGATGACCGACATCAGTCTTTGCCCCAAATAAAATTATCCCTGTTGTTTTGATGCTGTTCGTACTTCAGATCGGACAACATACCCGACTTCACCCGAACAGAAAAATTGTACGACTTATAGCGACCGATGGGAATGAAACTGGCTGACATTTCCCAGCAATGCAGGTCACGGGAAACGTTGCAGTTCAATGTGGCAAATTCCTTGCGTTCAAAATCATAGTTGGTCGAGGCTGACAGATTCCAGGTTTTAAACAAACTCAGATTTCCGCTCAAGTTAAGACCGTGTGTGAATTTATAATCAAAGTACATCTTTTGAGGATTGAACCCAGCTTGACCATATCGGAGAGAATACGACAGGTTGATGCTCCAAGGCGATTCTACCTTCTTATACAAGGCATCCTCCGGATCATCCGGCACCACCGGCTCAACAGGAACTGCAGATTCCTCATCGAGCCCGTCTGAAGCATTCTCATCGGCTCCTGCGTTTTCCGACCCATCTGTCTTTGACTTCTTTTTAAATGTCTCGTTGCTGATGGTGTAAGAAAATGATGTACTTGTACCTGTGAACCGACCCGGAATACGCAGTTTTTCCCAAGTTGTGACATTGACCTTGACCGGCCTGCCCTTTTTATCCAACTGATACATGTACGGATCAAGACTGCTGCTGAGATTGAGCGTGTACAGCTTTCCGAATTTGATGCGGATGTTGGCGGAAATATTGCTCCAGTTTATGGAATCAGCAGCCAGGTTGTAACCGCCTGAAAAAGAGAAATTATCAATCAAGCTTACCTTCTTCTCCGTTTCCGTGGAATCAATCATCCTTCTCAACTTCATTTCCAGGTTGTTGCTTATAGAGAACCCTACGCTCCCTGATTTTCCTTTGCCCGGCACTCCATATAACGAATTGGAAAACCTGGAATACTGGGTGGTTTGAAGCGCACTGTCCTCATCCATGTATGAATAATGACCATAGTATCCATATTTTTCATCGCCAAAATCAGGTCGATACGAAAAGGAAACCGAAGGGGTGAATACATGGCGAATCATCTTAACCCGCTCACCCAACATCTTATTGACAAAAGGCAGAGGTTGGAAGTAACCGTAGAGTCTACTGGATGCACTGACGCTGGCCGAATAGTCCCAAATACGGTTGAATCCCCATACAGTATCAGTGACCACCTTGTTCAATCCGTTGTCGAAACGTTTATCTATCGAGCTGGTAGCCCAGCGCTCCGTATAGTTGAAAGATGGGGTAATATTGATGTAATTCAACACATTGAATGTTGCTGATATTGGAATTGAATGCTGCATGCCATTACGCCAATCTTTGATGATTGATTTTTTCAACAAGTCGTATTCCTTGACCTCGTTGATGCTGTTGGCAAACGATCCGGAATACCCAACCCGGATTTTCTCATACCAACGCTCACTACCCACTGCATTCTTACGTTTGAACGGACTGATGGTTGACATACTGATCCGAAAACTCGGTAAGGTAATGGATAAGACAGAGTCCTTGGTACGCTGCGTAATACCAATATTCATGCCTAACGACCAAGGACTGTCAGGAAAACGTTGCGAGAAGTTGATACTGGAACTTTTGGTATTGTTGGCAAACACCTGAGGGTTGTAGTACGAAGCCATATCATTTCGAGTGTACCCACTGGTAGAAAAATTAACGCTGGCAGAAAACGTACGGAAAGGGTTGGCTTTAGGATCCTGACTGTGACTCCAGGTAACGTTCAAGTCTTTAGCCTTCTGGTAATCCGGCAGGTTTTTTTCACTGGTTACGGTTTCTATATAAGAAGCATTGAAAGCACCTGAAAATTTATACCGCTTGCGGTAGGAACTTCGTGCCCGGATGCCCCAAGACCCCTTGGAATACAAATCACCCGTCAGCGACATATCGACATAATCGTTGAACGCAAAATAATAACCCATATCCTTCAGGTAAAAGCCTCGACTCAACTCATCGCCATACGTGGGAGTCAAGATTCCCGAAGAATACTTATCCGTCATGGGGAAATAACCAAAAGGAATAAAAATGGGCAAATGGACATCTTCCATAACCAAATGGGCCGGTCCTGAAACCATGTAGGTGCCTGTTTTCACCTTGGCTTTGCTCAATGACAGGTAAAAATGCGGATGCTCATGATTATCACAGGTGGTGTATTTTCCATCAATCATGCACAAGACATCATCGTTGGTTTTTTTGGTCAACCCACTCACCACATAGCCTTCTCCCTGCTCGGTCACCGCATCTTTGATCAAACCCTTTCCCGTTTTGAAATTATACTGGATGGACTTTGACTGAAACGTCTCGCTCTTATCGGAAAAAACCGGATTGTCAATCAGAACACCGCTTGTATCCCTTAAACCTTCGGCATACAACAAACTACTGTCCATATGCATCCGAATGTAACCCGCATTCAATTCATTATCCACATACTTCACCTTCCCCTTTCCGTACAGAATACCCACACCGCCCGCCAAAAAGACGAGGGAATCATTTGATTGATATTCCACAATTTCAGATAGTTGAGAATCAGCTTTTTTTACGCCGGAGGAATCGCGTTTAGCGGGAATCGTATCGGAAGCGTCTACAGGAAGTTGGTTGGAAAGTGCATTCGTTGAGGAATCCGTTGCAAAAATCATTGGAACGGGAGCACTGTATGCAGGCATGTCCGGCGAGGGAACTTGTCCACTGACGGAACGGACAGGCATTACCCAGCAACCCACCACAATGAGCAGTGCAGGTATGCACATCGGTCGGATCCTGCGCAAAAAAGTCATTCCAAGCCCTTGATTAGTGGCGCAAAGGTAACGAAAAAAGATAGGACTTTCCAGAAAGATAAACGTGAAAAGAACTTAACCTGTTCGTTCACAGAAAACGCTTACGCCAAGCATCAAACCGCAGCACACCCTCGGCGCCGTACTTCAACAGATCCGAACGCACCTCATCCGGCGTCCGTTGCATCAGTGGTTTTGATTTCGAAAAGAACAAATCGGAAAAACAGACGAGCACTTCTTCCAAGCTTTGGGGCTGCATATCGCGGTGGGGTAAGGGCATATTTCTCGACACGATTTCCTTCAGGGTTAAGCCCGTTCCCACATGTCGCTCACACACCAACGCATGCCTTGGATACCCTTCTTTCTCCAACAATTCACGCCCCAGGTAGCCATGACAGATATACGGATACGTGCCCTGACACAATATGGTAGGGGCATGGGTTTCACATACTCCAATGTCGTGCAACAAAGCTGCCTCCTCAAGAAAGACAGCATCTACCTCAAGCTCAGGATGGGAAGCGACAACAGACAAAGCCAGGTCGGCCACTCGCCGACTGTGGTCATAAACCAGTTCAAACAAACCCGGACTGCTGTCCAGGTAGCGGTGCAACAAAGGTATTACAGGAACCATATATCTAGTTTCAAGACAGCACAAAGGAAACATTTTTTTGGCTTATACGTATATTTCCCCTATTTTTGCGCAGCTAATCGTGGTAGACATGAGACTAAATCATCAGTACGTATTGCTGCTTATACTACTCCTTCCGGTTACCGGTCCGGGGATAAAGGCGGCCACTACCACACAGCCGTTCACCATTGTTATCGATGCCGGCCACGGCGGCAAGGACCCGGGTGCACTCGGCTCCATTGTGCGGGAAAAAGACATCATACTCGATGTGGCCTTACGATTCGGAAAACTCATCAACAAACACCACCCGACCGTCAAAGTCATTTATACGCGAAGCAGTGATGTGTTCATTCCCCTGCAACAACGCGCCGACATTGCCAATAAGGCGAACGCCAACTTGTTCATATCCATCCACGCCGACTATTCGGAAAGCAAAACCGTAAAAGGACCTACGTGTTACACACTGGGGCCCAACCGCTCAAAAGACAACTTCGAAATAGCCAAACGCGAAAATGCCGTTATCCTGCTTGAGGATGACTACGAACAACGGTACGAAGGGTTTGATCCGAATTCCGCCGAATCGTACATCATGTTTGAATTCATGCAGGATACCTACATGACAAAAAGCATCGAACTGGCTTCCACCATTCAAGATACATTCAAAGAAGCGGGAAGAGCCACCAAAAGCGTCCGCCAGGATGTGTTCCTGGTGTTGAGGAATACCAGTATGCCTTCTGTTTTAGTGGAACTCGGATTTCTGACCAACAAGGAAGAGGAGTTATACTTGAAAAGTGACGAGGGCAAAGACGAACTGTCGAACTGTCTGCTCAAGGCTTTCACCGCATTCAAAACTGAGTACGATAAAAAGAACGGGGTTCAGGTCAGTATTCCCGCAAGGGGTGAAAGCGTTTCAGTTACCCTGGATACACCAACTGCGCCAAAAAAAGCCGGGTTAGATTCAGCTGCCGGACAAACTGCAGAACAACTGCAGAAAAATGGAGGAAACGCTGCAGCAGAAACCAAACCTGAAGAAACAACCGCGACAGCCACAGACCTTTCCGATAACGGCATTCGTTTCAGCGTACAACTGTTGACATCGCCCACAAAGCTTTCCACCAAAGACAAAAAGTTCAAAGGTCATACTGTGGACTTCTACTTGGAAAAAGGGACCTATAAATACACTGAAGGCAGTTACCCCGACTTTGAGTCTGCCAACGCCGCTTGCATCAAATTAGGCAAAGAATTCCAAGGTGCCTTTGTGGTTGCCTTCAAAGACGGCAAACGCATTCCAACTAATGATGCCAGAAAGCAAGTAAAAACATCCAATTAACACACCGACCATGCATTTTTCCCTCAGAACCATCAAAAGCGAGATTAAAATAGGTTTTATTGTCGTTGTCTGTCTGGCCTTTTTCTTTTGGGGACTCAATTTCCTAAAAGGCATCAACCTGCTGAAACCCAGCAACTACTACGTTGTCACCTATACCCACATAGACGGGTTGGTCAAGTCGAGCCCCGTCATGCTTGACGGATTTCAGGTCGGTCTGGTCCGCAACATTGAATACCAATACGACAATCCCGGTCACGTCAAAGTCACCCTAGACCTGAACAGAAAGCTGCGCCTTCCCTCCGGTTCTTCAGCGGCCTTGGTGGGCTCCCTGTTGGGAAACCCCAGCATTGAACTCACATTGGGCAAACAAGGCTCACCCCTGCTTTCCGACGGCGACAGCCTGATGGCCGTGATTGAACCCGGCATCATGGACCAACTGACAGGTGGCTTGCTGACCAATGTGGAAAACATGGTCAAGCACACCGACAGCCTGATCATGGGCGTTGAAACCCTGCTCAACAACGGAAGCCTGACCAACAGCCTGGCATCCATCGAGCAGACCACCGACGAATTGAAAAAACTGACAGTAAGCCTGAACAAAACCATAGACAACGACCTGCCCGGCATACTAACAAATGTGGACCAACTGACGCAGGAACTATCCGGATTCGGAAAACAGCTGAACGGACTCGATTTGAAGGGCACCATGGTCAAGGCAGACAAAGCCATAGAAGGATTGAACAACATCTCAACGCGCCTTAACAGCCCGGACAATTCAATGGGTCTGTTGTTGAACGACAAGAGCCTTTACCTGAATCTATCCAATACCGCCTCAAGTGCGAACGAACTCTTATTCGACCTCAAGGAGCACCCTAAGCGGTATGTACACTTCTCCCTGTTCGGGGGAGGTAACAAATAGATACTTTTATACCTCTTTTTTTAGCGAACTGCTTTTAATGGAAAAAAGCGAAATCATCCGTTTAGGAGATTTATGCATTCTAAGACATTATTTAAAGGGTTTGTTCCTAAAAAAAAAATGTAAAAAAGAAAGCTAAATAATTAACACAAATATAATATTACAACGTGGACCATTAACACAATGGTCTGTAATGCATCTATGCCATATTTTCAGTCAACCCTGCCACTTTTGCAAGCATCTTTAACTTAGGGTGTTACAAAATCTGTGTTTTTTATATAGTTGATTTTCTGATACTTACTCTAATAATCTGAGAATAAAGGTGGTAACAATTTGCAAGTTTTAACAGACAAAAACGCGTTTGCAAAATCGATTTATTTTTCAAAAATTTGCATCTCAACAAAAGAAACCGCCTCATAATATGACCTTGGATCACCAATCGCTATGGAAAAATTGTCTGGCCATCATTAAAGACAATGTGCCTCCGGTTGGTTATACCACCTGGTTTGAGCCTGTGATTCCACTCAAGTATGAGGACAAGGCCCTGTTGATCCAAGTCCCCAGCCACTTTTTCTACGAACAACTGGAAAACCAATACGCCGATCTGATCGGAAAGGTATTGCAACGCATCACAGGTGAAAGCACCCTGCTTCTGTACCAAGTCATGATGCTTGATACAGCTGTCCAAATGGTTCCGGAAAAGCATCAACCCACAGAAAATAAACTGTCGAACATTCCAGCCCGTCCGACCATGCCGGGCAATCCATTCGACCAGGTAGTACTCGCCAAACTGGAATCTCAACTGAACACCAACCTGACGTTCGGCAACTTCATTGGCGGAGAAAGCAATGTGTTGGCCAGGACAGCCGGTGTCTCCATAGCCGAAAAACCGGGAAAGACGGTGTTCAACCCCTTGTTTGTCCATGGAAAATCCGGTGTGGGAAAAACCCACCTGCTTCACGCCATAGGCAACGCCGCCCTTCAGTCGCATCCGAACCTTCGCGTGCTGTATGTATCGTCACACCTGTTCCAGGTTCAGTATTCGCAAGCTTACCTGAGCAATACGGTAAACGACTTTATCCATTTTTACCAAAGCATAGACCTGCTGTTGATTGACGACATCCACGAGTTGTCCGGAAAAACCGGGACACAAAACGTATTCTTCCATATTTTCAACCACCTGCATCAAAACGGCAGGCAGTTGATCCTCACCTGCGACCGCGCACCCAAAGACTTGTCAGGCATTGAAGACCGGTTGCTGACCCGCTTCAAATGGGGATTGACGGCCGAAATGGAGAAACCCGACTATTCATTGAGGGTATCCATCCTACAAAGCAAGTTACAACGCGACGGTCTCCGCTTCAGCGACGAAGTTGTCAGCTACATCGCCCGTCATGCCACGGAAAATGTCAGAGACCTGGAAGGTATCGTTGTTTCCCTGATGGCCCACTCCGTGATTTACGGTAAAGACGTAGATCTGGAACTGACCAAACGCGTGGTTTCAAATGCGGTTTCCACACAGGAAAAGCCCATTTCCGTAGAAATAATTGAAGAAGAGGTGTGCCGTTTCTTTGAAATCGACCCCGACCTCATCCAATCGAAATCGAAGAAACAGGAAATATCACAGGCCAGGCAAATTGCCATGTACCTGTCCAGAAAATACACCGACAAATCGTACTCCACCATTGGAGAAATCATCGGTAAACGCGACCACGCCACCGTGTTGCACGCCTGTAAAACGGTAGGCAATTTGATGGAAACCGACAAGCAGATCAAAACCTGCGTCGAAGAAATTGAAAAGCAGCTTCAATCCAAGTAACCCTGCTCCTTTAGCACTTGAATCCAGGCGGTTGAGAAATACTCATTGTCTGCCTTCTTGTAACGGATGTCGGCGAACACCTGAGCCAAGTTTTCTTTTTGGTTGATGGCTACAAACTGTTGGCTTTCCGGTAACGCCTCCTTGGGAGCATAGAGTTTGTCTATATCGGTGGATGTGTAGTCCTTATAGACTTCTTCATGGACGACAGCCTCCAGCGGCAATCGATCCGACAGAGGACCAGATGCCTTTTCCCGGGGATAACCAACCGTGACAGTGGTCACCGGTACCACCAGATCTGGCAGTTCCAACACGCGGCAGATGCCTTCTGCATTGTAAGTGGTGGTTCCCAGGTAACAGATGCCCAAACCCTTTTCTTCAGCTGCCGTGCAGAATGCCTGGGCAGTTATAATGGCATCGATGGCTGCGTAGGTGAATGCCTGGATGTTGTTGAACCCCGGAAGCGCCCCACGCTGTTCACACCAGTGGGTAAACCGGTTGAAATCGGCGCAGAACGTCAACACAACAGGAGCCTGTATAACCTGAGGCTGATTGAAATGCAGGGGAGACAATGCTTCTTTGACGGACGCACTTCGGGTAACAATGATGCTGTACGCTTGCATGTTTCCGGTGTTGCTGGCCCTGCAGGCCGTTTCCAGCAATTCATCCAACAGGGATTGTTCCAAAGGCCGCTCATCGTAGGAACGGACGGTACGTCTGGTCTTCATTGAATTCATGATTCAGGTCGGTTTGTGTGATTGTCGGACAAAGATAACGAATTGAAAAAAAGAATCACTCAACCTGAGGTTAGGTTTTCGGAAAAACGTCATTCGTATCATTCTTCAACTTCATCGAATTTTCAAAAAAGAAAATTTTTGCCATTTTTTGAAAATGCTATCTATCTGATTATATGATATATAACATATTTTTTAGGAAAACTACAATAATTAACAATCTCTTCACGTGAAACATTTTGTTGTATTGTTATTAAGGGCTAACATTGCAAAACCGTAACAAGACATGAAACACCTGCATAAACTATCATCAAATCAAGTTTAATAACGTGAAAACGAGTTACACACACGACCAAGCCTTTCAGGCATCACTGGATTACTTTCAAGGAGACGAGTTGGCAGCCCGCGTTTGGGTGAACAAATACGCCTTGAAAGACTCTCACGGCAACCTGTTTGAAAAGGACCCCAGCGACATGCACCGCCGTCTCGCATCAGAAATCGCACGCATTGAAAGCAAGTACCCCAACCCGCTGAACGAAAAACAGCTGTTCGACCTGTTCGACCATTTCCGCTACATCGTTCCACAAGGCAGCCCGATGACGGGTATTGGAAACAATTTCCAAGTGGGTTCACTTTCAAACTGTTTTGTGATAGGTGTGGATGGCCCTGCCGACTCGTACGGAGCCGTCATGAAAATTGACGAAGAGCAGGTCCAACTCATGAAACGCCGCGGTGGTGTCGGTCATGACCTGTCACACATCCGCCCCAAAGGCACTCCGGTTAAGAACTCAGCCCTCACATCCACCGGTATTGTTCCCTTTATGGAACGTTACTCCAACTCCACCCGCGAGGTGGCCCAGGACGGTCGTCGAGGCGCATTGATGCTCAGCGTCAGCATCCAGCATCCCGACTCCGAAACCTTCATCGACGCCAAGATGCTGGAGGGCAAGGTGACCGGTGCCAATGTTTCTGTAAAAATCAATGATGGCTTCATGCAAGCTGCTTCAGCCGGTACGCCCTTTACCCAACAATACCCCATCGGTAGCGACAAGCCTACCTTCACCAAGGAGATTGATGCCCAATCACTTTGGAACAAGATTGTCCACAATGCCTGGCAATCGGCCGAACCCGGTGTATTGTTTTGGGATACCATCATCCGCGAGTCGGTTCCCGATTGCTATGCCGATCTCGGTTTCCGCACCGTTTCCACCAACCCCTGCGGCGAAATTCCCCTTTGCCCCTACGACAGCTGCCGCCTGTTGGCCGTTAACCTCTATTCGTACGTGCAAAAGCCTTTCACCAAGGACGCCTATTTTGATTTCGACCTGTTCAGCAAACACCTGGCAGCTGCCCAACGCATCATGGACGACATCATCGACCTGGAAATGGAGAAGATTGACATGATCATGGATAAGATCAATTCCGACCCCGAAGGGCAGGACGTCAAACTGACCGAACGACAGCTGTGGGAAAAGATCCGCTCGAAAACCCTGAAGGGCCGCCGTACCGGTGTAGGCACGACTGCCGAGGGTGATATGCTGGCCGCCATGGGCCTACGCTACGGTACTGAAGAAGCCTCCGCTTTCTCCGAAAAGATTCACCAATGCGTAGCCGTGGAATGCTATCGTTCATCAGTCAACCTGGCTAAGGACAGAGGTGCTTTCGAAATCTTCGACTTCAAACGCGAAAAAAATAACCCTTTCATCAAACGCTTGGCCTCCGTTGCCCCGGAAATGGTAGAGGAAATGAAGAAGTACGGCCGTCGCAACATTGCCTGCCTCACCATTGCTCCTACCGGCACCACCAGCCTGATGACGCAAACCACATCCGGCATTGAGCCCGCCTTCAACCTGGTGTACAAACGCAGGCGCAAGATCAACCCGAACGACAAGGAAGCCCGCATCGACCACATGGACGAAAATGGTGACTGCTTCGAGGAATATGTGGTCTTCCACCATAAATTCGTCACCTGGATGGAAGCCAACGGCTACCCCACCGCCAAGCATTACGAACCGGAAGAAATGGACGAGTTGATTGCTAAGTCTCCTTACTACAAAGCCACCTCCAACGACGTGGACTGGATGCAGAAGGTGCGTATGCAAGGTCGTGTTCAGAAATGGGTGGACCATTCCATTAGCGTCACCATCAACCTGCCAAACGATGCTACTGAAGAACTGGTGGGCCAACTCTATATGGAAGCTTGGAAAAGCGGTTGCAAGGGCTGTACCGTTTACCGCGAAGGTTCCCGCTCTGGAGTATTGATTTCCAATACACCGCCTCCAAAGAAGGAAGATGACAAGGAAAAGAAGGAAGACCGCAAACTAATCTGCTACCCGGAACACACACCGAAACGCCCCAGAGAATTGGAAGCCGACATCGTCCGTTTCCAGAACAACAAGGAAAAGTGGATTGCTTTCATCGGTCTGAATGATGGGCGCCCCTACGAAATCTTCACCGGTATCCAGGATGACGAAGAAGGTATCATACTACCCAAAATTGTTACCAACGGGAAAATCATCAAAAACATTGATGACAACGGGGTAAAGCGCTACGACTTCCAGTTCTCGAACAAACGGGGATACAAAACCACCATTGAGGGCTTGTCCGAAAAGTTCAACTCCGAATACTGGAACTACGCCAAACTGATTTCCGGCGTGTTGCGCTACGGCATGCCCATCGATCAAGTGTTGAAACTGATTACTGGTCTTGATTTGGACAGCGAATCCATCAACACTTGGAAAAACGGTGTGGAACGTGCCCTCAAGAAGTACATGCCCAACGGCACGATAGCTAAAGGCCAGATTTGCCCCGAATGTGGCAGTGAAAGCCTGGTTTACGAGGAAGGTTGTCTGCACTGTACCAACTGTGGCCATTCAAAGTGTGGATAACGCTTCTTCAAAATCTAGAACACAAAACAAGGCTGCCCGAAAGGACAGCCTTGTTTGTTTACTGTTGTCAGCCCAACAGGCTTCACAGCTGATACGTCAACAAATATACCTTCGTAAGTTAATGGCCTATTTGCACATGTGAACTATCACTCTTGATTGGCCGGTACTGCCATTTTGCAGCTGCCATTCAACACCGCACCGGGTTCTATCATCAACGTAGAAGCGGTTACATCGCCGGTTATGACAGCCTGGCTTCGCAAAATCAACACTTCACGTGTATCCACATTACCCTCAATCTTTCCCATGATTTCTGCATTGACACATTGGATGGAGCCCTTCATGGATGATTGCAGACCCATAACCAACTTACCTCCACAGACAATATCGCCCTCCAACAATCCATCCAGGCGTAAATCATTTTCCGTATCGATGGATCCCACAATTTTGGTGCCTGCTGCCAACACGCTGTAGATTGTAGTGGGATTTACTGGTATTTCTTTAGCCATGTCGCTTTTTTTTGCAAAAATACATTTTTTAGCTCAATAAAAAGGGCACTTGCCTGCTTTAACAACATAATGTACCTTTGTTGCAAACAGAGAAACCATGGATAAAATACAGCTGAAGGGCATGCGCTTTTACGCCTATCACGGCGTTGGTGAACAAGAACGCAAAGTGGGCAACACATTTTTGGTTGATTTGATCGTTGAAGGAGACTTCTCCAACGCCTGTCAATCGGACCAACTGAGCGATGCCATCAATTATGCCGAACTGTACGAATTGGTTTCCAAGGTGATGCAAGTACCCTGCAACCTACTCGAACACCTTGCTGAAAACATTTGCAACGCCATCAAACAGGACTTTCCACAGCTTCAACACGTTGAGATTACGCTAACCAAGCAGAATCCACCCATTGTGGGACAAATGGAAAGCGCCAGTGTTATTCTTTCACGTTGACTGATAAAATAAATCCTTGTTTCTCAACAAGCTATTGAAAGTTTTACTATTTTTGCCGTCCCTTATTCATTAACGACAAATCCATCTTACTCGGATTGAATCATTTTTATCAATCCAACTAACTTGGATTTTGTAACAAAACGGCAGAAATGAAGAACAAGTACATCCACCTCATTGAGCAATCGTTCGAGTTTCCGAACGAGGAATTTGGATTGATAGATAACGAACTATCCTGGTTCAACATACCCCTCATGGATATCATAAAGCAGTATGGTACTCCATTGAGAATCTTCTACTTACCAAAAATCGGACAAAACATCCAACGCTCAAGGCGCATGTTCAACGTAGCCATGGCAAAAGCCGAATACGATGGCGATTACCACTACTGCTACTGTACGAAAAGTTCCCATTTTTCCTTTGTCATTGAGGAAGTGCTCAAGCACAACGTGCACATTGAAACCTCATCCGCGTTTGATATCAACATCATTGAAACGCTATTTGAGAGCGGCAATATTGATAAAAATAAGTACATTATCTGCAACGGATTCAAACGTCCGCAGTACATTGAGAATATTCAAAATCTTATCCGACAGGGGTTTGTAAACACCATACCCATCCTTGACAATAAGTTTGAGCTTGATTTGTTGATGGATGGTATTGAGGAAAAGGTGAAGGTGGGTATCCGCATCGCCTCTGAAGAAGAACCGAAGTTTGACTTCTACACTTCACGGCTCGGCATCCGGTACAACGACATCATTCCTTACTACCTGGACAAGATCAACACCAACCCGCTGGTCGAATTGAAGATGCTCCATTTCTTCATCAACACGGGCATCAAGGACACCGCCTACTACTGGAATGAATTGATCAAGGCGGTGGAACTCTACTGCGAACTCAAGCAAATCTGCCCCGAACTCGACACCATCAACATCGGCGGCGGTTTCCCCATCCAGGTGCATTTGGACTTCGAGTACGATTACGAATACATGGCCGAGGAAATCATTTCGCAAATCAAGAACATCTGCGTGCAGAACAAGGTGAAGGAACCGGACATCTTTACCGAATTCGGTTCGTTCACCGTGGGCGAAAGTGGAGCCATGCTGTATTCCATCATCAACCAGAAGCAACAGAACGACCGTGAGTTGTGGAACATGATTGACAGCTCGTTCATCACCACGCTACCGGATACCTGGGCCATCAACCAGCGCTTCGTGCAGTTGGCCATCAACAACTGGGATTCGGAATACCAACGTGTCCACCTGGGCGGCCTGACCTGCGACAGCGAGGACTTCTACAACTCGGAAGCCCACTCCAATGCGGTGTTCCTTCCCAAGATCGTGCCCGACAAGGAGCAGTACATCGGTTTCTTCCACTGTGGCGCCTACCAGGAATCGCTGAGCGGCTACGGCGGCATCCAGCACTGCCTCATCCCCGCTCCGAAAATGGTCCTGATCGACCTCGACGAAAACGGCGAATACTACACCAAACTCTTCGCCAAAGAACAGAGCTACAAATCAATGATGAAAATCCTGGGGTACTGATAACAAAGGAGCATACTTTTATCTAGCCCGATTAACCGCCTGTATGGGCGGTTTTTTTATTCCATCAAAATTGCATGAAAACCATAACTTTTTTTTATCCTACGCTGTAATTCTTCTTATCTTTTTACGACAAATGATTCAGAAAGCCGGATTTTTGCTGGTACCGTTTAAATCTGGTTTCATTAGTAATTATGAAGAGTGTTTATTAAATGGATGATCAAAAGCAGTATTTCGTTGAACTGATTGAGCAAAACAAATCAATCATTTTCAAGTTTTGCTACATGTACTCTACTGAAAAGGATACGCCGGAAGATTTGTTTCAGGAAGTCCTGATCAATCTCTGGCAAAGTTTTCCAGCTTTCAGGGGTGACAGCAAGATCCAGACCTGGATTTATCGTATCTCGTTGAATACGTGTGTCACGTTTCTCAGGAAGTCGGGTAAGGCCGTCAGGGCAATGCCTCTGACCGATGACATGGTGGTTTTTGCTGAGGATTCTCAGACTCAGAATATCAGGGAACTTTATTCGTTGATAAATAAGCTTAAGGCTATCGAGAAGGCTATTATCTTATTGTATCTTGAGGAAAGGTCTTATGAAGAAATTGCTCAGATAGTTGGAATTACCAAGAGTAATGTTGGTGTACGCATTGTCCGCATCAAGGAAAAGCTGCAACAGTTGTCTTCACGTTAAAATGTAACATTATGGAACTTGATGAAATAAAAAAAACATGGGGTGATTTGAATGATCGCCTGGAAAAAGTTGAATCACTTAATAAAAAACTAGTTACAGCTATGCTAAATGAAAAACAAAAGACAGCTAAAGATAAGCTGATAGCTTATGAGAGAAAGTTTCTGATTTTTAGTGTGTTGTTTGTTTTTTTCACGTTGCTTGAGTATTATGCACAAATCTTTACTGGGATTACCGTCATACTGTTTGAATGTGTGTTTGTTTTTTCGGCTATCTGGCAGGCATATAAGTTGTATTTGCTCAGACAAATGAGGATTGACACGTGTAGCACTACTGAATTACTTAATAAGGCCATCCGATTCAAGGTGCTCACCCGTTTGCACACCCTTGTCGGAATGTTTTTGTTGATTCCAATACTTGTAGTGTTTTTTACATACGAGGAGCATTTGTCGAACACGTATATGATGATGGGTGCTATCGTAGGTCTTGTCATCGGACTGATTATTGGATTTATTTACTTCTTCAAAAATCTTGGCGACATTGATGCCTTGATTAAAAGCTACAAAGACTTAACCAATAATGAGGATTTTGACAGCAACTGAAATCAGGGGAAAGCGGACGAAAGGGAGGGGATTTGGGTGTTGGTTGCAGGGAATGAGCTGGGATGGGTAGGTTCGGGCGTAGTTGCGCTGAAGGCCGTGAAAAAAACCGAACAGCGGGAGGCGTTAAAAAATCTCATCTTCGCGAATTGAGCTGTATTTTCAGCTCAATTCGTTTTGAGAGTTGTACCGGGAGTGTGAAGGTTTTTAGGCCTTCGAGTCGGAGCCGAAGCTACCCGTCCCGGTGAAATGGATGCAAGCAACACCCAAATTCCCGTACTGAGGGGAGCGCTGTTGGCGCCAGTAGGAATAAAGAGGCTGATTCCCTATTACCTTAGTAACGGAAAGTAATCGGTGAAGCGTTTTTTGTTGAACAGGTGGTAATCGAGCACCATGCTGCCGTCGTATAAACCCGGGAAGAACCGGGTACGGCTGGTGGACAGGATTTCCCGGCGTTGCACATGCACCTCGGCACGCATATTCCAAAACGCAGCCCTGGCTGAACATACGGCGCTCGCATCCTGCTGCTTGCCCGAAATCAGGAAAATCAAGGCCGACAGGTAATCCATGAAGACACGGAGTACCATCACCCACCACAAACGCTCGTCAGGCAAGTTTTTATACAGCATCAACAAGTTGTTCCTGTAATTGAGGTATGTTTTATGCGGGTTGCTTTTGTTCAGTGTGCCCCCACCCAGGTGGTACACCTCGACGCTTCCCACACACACGAAGCGGTAGCCCTTGTGGTGTAGGCGCCAGCACAAGTCTATTTCCTCCATGTGTGCAAAAAAACGAGCATCCAGCCCACCCACTTCCCGGTACACATCCAAGCGCAGGCACAAGCAGGCACCCGTTGCCCAAAAAACATCTACTGTAGAATTGTATTGGCCGTAATCATCCTCAATCGTTTCCAGCACACGACCCCGGCAAAAGGGATAGCCCAGCGCGTCGATATAGCCGCCTGCAGCACCCGCATGTTCAAACCGGGAACGGCAATTCAGGTCGCGGATTTTCGGCTGACAACCTGCCACTTCAGGATGCGCATCCAGGTAATCAGTCATGGCATGCAGCCAACCCGGTGTGACTTCCACATCTGAATTCAGCAGCACCACATACTGGGCATCCACCTGGGCCAACGCAAGGTTGTACCCTTCAGCAAATCCATGGTTCCGTTCCAGGTCGATGCAACGCACCGTATCGGGGAAATGAGAACGGACGTATTCCAACGAACCGTCGGTTGAACCGTTGTCGGCCACCACCACTTCCACCGTGGAGGAGGCATCCAGTGAATGCTCAACCACGAGGCCCAACCATTGTTCCAACATAGATTTGCCGTTCCAGTTGAGAATCACTACGGCCGTCTTGAAGGCTTTTTGTGCGAACTGATTCATGTCAATCGTTGTTTCGTTTGTGTTTCCAGCGCTTGTGCGTCCATAACCAAAAGGCAGGATCGCGTAATATGGTTTGCTCCATGGCCCTGGCATAACGTTCGGTTATGGCGTCTGGAGCCTCCGATTGTGGGTCGTCGGATAAAATGGAGTATTCAGTCTGGTAATGCCCCCTGCTGAGCTTGCGCACATCAGCATACACCACCGCATAACCCGTCTGCCTGGCCATACGGTCAGGCCCTGAATAAATGGCCGTATCGTGATTCAAAAAGTTGGTCCAGTAATTGATGTTCTTCTGAGAAGGTGATTGGTCCGAAACCATGCCGAACACACCGGGAATGTTGTCGCGCCGTAATTGGATGATCTTCCGGTACGTTCCGTCTTTGGTGACAATTTTGCCGCCAAAGTGGGTACGGATGCGTTGGTACAAGTAATCAAAGGCCTTATTCTTCAACGGACGATATACACTGAGGGGCTCCTGATTCCAGCCATCTGGCATATAGAGTTGCAGAAAAACCTGATACTCCCAGTTCCCGTAATGCCCCAATACCACCAAAGATCCCTTGCCCTGGGGGCCATTGCGTGTGAACACCTCGGTGTTGATGCATTTCATACGCCTCCTGCCCTCATCGTCCGGCATACTGAGTACGCGTATCATTTCCATGAAAGAATCGCAAAAATGGCGGTAAAAACGCATTTCCAGCCGTTTTAGTTCTTTGGCGGTTTTTTCCGGGAAACAAGAAGCCAAATTGCTGCGCACAACGTTTAACCTATACCTGGCCACCCAATAAATCAGGGGGAAAATAAAGACATCCGAGATAACAAAAAGTACCGGAAGGGGTAGCATGGACAGCGGCTTAAGCAACCAGTACAACCATTTTTTTGAAAACGTATCCATATCAATCCTTGTTATTTATCAGAGGCTCTGCCGTCAAAGCTGAACCATCGGTCGTAAACCCACCCAATCGCACCGGAATGAGGCAGTTCATCCACTCACGTCGTACGGGGGCTTCCACCCGTATGTAATTGGACGTAAATCCACTCATATGGCCTTCCTTTGCCGTGTGTTCAAACAACACCTGCTCTGTTTCACCACAATGTTGTAGATAAAAAGCCTTCCACTTTTTATCGGAAAGCGCTTGCAGGCGTTCATGACGAACCTTCTTTTCTGCAGCGGTCACGATGGGTGTTATGGACAGGGCCTTGGTGCCCGGACGCTCCGAATAGGAAAAGACATGCAGTTGTGTCACATCAAGCGCATCCAGAAACGAATACGTTTCTTCAAACAGTTCGGGCGTTTCACCGCGACTACCCACAATGACATCCACACCGATGAATGCATGGGGCATCAACGACCGTATGTGATTGATCCGTGAGACGAACAGCGCACAATCATACCGCCTTTTCATCAATTGAAGCAGCGTGTCGCTTCCCGATTGCAGCGGTATGTGGAAATGGGGCATGAAGCGTTCCGATTTGGCCACAAAGTCAATGACGGCTTCAGACAGCAGGTTGGGCTCCACGGAGGAAATGCGGAATCGTTTGATTCCCTCCACTTTATCAAGGGCTTTCAGTAAATCCAAAAACGTTTCCTTTGTCGTTTTTCCGAAATCGCCTATGTTTACACCCGATAAGACTATTTCCAGCCCACCTTCGTTGGCAATTTGTTTGGCCTGGGAAACCAGCAAGGCGATGGATCCGTTTCGGCTCTTGCCTCTTGCGTATGGAATGGTGCAATAGGAGCAATAGTAATCACAGCCGTCTTGAACCTTTAAAAAATAGCGTGTCCTGTCGTCTTTGGAAAAGGCGGGCTGAAAAGTCTCGATGGCTGCTGTCCTGGAGGTGGCCAACCGGTTTCCGGGTGCCTGCTTCTTACCTTCCAGGTAATCCAGCACATCAAACTTTTCGTTGGCACCGAGTACCAGATCCACACCGGGCAAGTTCGCTATTTCTGATGGTTTTAGTTGAGCGTAACAACCGGTTACTATGATGTAAGCGTTGGGATATTTTCGTACCAAGCGACTGATGGCCTGCCTGCTTTTCTTGTCGGCCGTATCCGTTACCGAGCACGTGTTCACCACACAGACATCGGGTACTTGTCCGGCCTTGACGGTGGAAAAACCTACTTCACTCAGTTGCCTGCCCAAACTCGACATTTCTGCGAAATTCAGCTTGCAGCCAAGACTGGTGTAAAACACCTTACGGGATTGAAAAATGCTATCGTCTGTCATGAACACGTATTGACACGCAAAGGTACTTATTTCTCATCAGTGATGGCAAAAAATGACTTGTATAACTTATACATTTAGTTTCGCATTATTGCATATATAATGTATATTTATACCTTTACAACCCATGAAAGACTCATTTTTTATGAAAAAAAAAGATTTTTTGTTTTTTTCAAGTATTTCGATGTACAAGTAGAAAAATATACTTAATTTTGCCGCGATTTCAATGAACTCCTATTTATTGTTTTAAAACAAAAAAAAATGAAAAAGTTAGTATTGTTCTTTGCTGTTATCGTAGCTGTTTCTTTCGCATCTTGTGGTAACAAGGCTGAAGCTCCTGCCGAAGAAGCTACTGAAGAAGTTGCTCCCGCTGAAGAAGTTGTTGCTACCGACTCTGCTGCTGTTGAAGCTGCTCCTGCTGCTGAAGAAGCTGCTCCCGTTGCTGAATAATTACAGCGCGAAAAAAAATTTGAAAGGCTCACCCACGGTGAGCCTTTTTTAGTGTGTTTACCTTTGAACATTGCCATAGAAACAATCGAGTAGGAAGAAAACGAAGTAGTTTTCTTCCTACTTTCGTTTTCTGTCCT
>CAYPLF010000016.1:0-297 GCA_964411555.1 uncultured Bacteroidales bacterium
ACACCTCAAATCTGACACGAGGAACGTACCTCGTACAGGTTGGCAAACAAGTGGTGAAAATAATCAAGTAAAAAAAAGGATGCCATCCTTTTAAAGGGATGGCATCCTTTTTATAGAGATGGAATCCCTTTTATAGAGATTCCTTCTTTTTTGATTACTGCAAGCCTTCGGTTTGGGCGGTGGGGGCAATTTTCTTCACCAGTCCTTGCAACACGGCACCCGGGCCTAGTTCCACGAAGGTGTCGGCGCCGTCGGCTACCATGGCCAGTACGCTTTGTGTCCAGCGAACGGGAGCCG